>JAYSWJ010000076.1:0-13617 GCA_043718065.1 Polaromonas sp. | reverse complement strand
TTGGAGCGTGGTGAAGGGGTACAGGTTCCGGTCCATCAAGTGCGACGGCGTGATGCGCCCCATCGCATTGAAGATGTTGTCGATGCGGCCAGGAAACTTGCGCTCCCATTCGCGGATCAGGGCCTTGGTCTGCACCCGTTGCAGGTTGTCCTGGCTGCCGCACAGGGTGCAGGGAATGATCGGGAACTCACGTTGCACGGCCCAGCGCTCCAAGTCGGTCTCGGACACGTAAGCCAGGGGCCGAATCACGATGTGCTGGCCGTCGTCGCTAACCAGCTTGGGTGGCATGCCCTTGAGGCGCCCGCCGAAGAACATGTTCATCATCAGCGTCACCACCATGTCGTCGCGGTGGTGGCCCAGCGCGATCTTGGTCGCGCCGAGTTCACTCGCGACGCGGTAGAGGACGCCGCGGCGCAGGCGCGAGCACAGGCTGCACATCGTCTGGCCCTCGGGCACCAGCCGCTTGACGATGGAATAGGTGTCCTGGTTCTCGATGTGAAAGGGCACGCCCTGGCGCGCCAGGTACTCGGGCAACACGTGCTCCGGGAATCCGGGCTGCTTCTGGTCGAGGTTGACGGCGACGATCTCGAAGTCGATCGGCGCGCGTTCGCGCAGCGAGATCAGCAGGTCGAGCAGTGCGTAGCTGTCTTTGCCGCCCGATAAGCACACCATCACCTTGTCGCCCTGCGCGATCATGCCGTAGTCCACAATGGCTTGGCCTACTAAGCGGCACAGGCGCTTGTCGAGTTTGTTATTTTCAAAGGCCGTGCGCGCACCGCTAGCGTCTGCACCGCTGGTGTCTGCGGTGCTGTGCAGTGTTGCAGGTTGCGGCGGTGTAGCGTGCGACGCAGGGTTGGCGGCAACTTGTAACCAAGCGCTGGGTTCGGTGGGAGCATTCATAGCTGTATTTTCGCACCTTCGATTAAACGGGTATTTTTCAACATGCGTGTGACTAAATGCACACCCAAAAACAACTGTAATCTGCCAGAGCGCATTCTAGTGAGCGCTGTCATTACGCGCCCCCTAAAATTCTGAGTGGTATTTTGTTAAGGTAGGCTAGCAACATGTGTTTTTTAAAGGCTATGGCAGGTAGTTTGTTACGCAGCACTATGCTGCTAGCGCTAGCTTGCGCGTGCGCACTGGCCTGTGCACGTACTATCCCTGACCAGGTTGACCCTGCCCAAGTCACCCTGCAAGCCTTTGTGTATAAAAATGGCCAGACACAGGCCGGACTGACTGCCGCGCAAATAGCTGCCAGCCCACCAGCTGACTTTACAGCCTTTAACCCCAAGCTGACTTACCCCACACAGACTGGCCAGTCTGTGTGGCTTAAGCTGCGCATACGCAGTGCGCAAGCTCTGCCAGCGAATGTATGGCTAATAGAAGTATCTAAGCCCTATGTAGATACTGTTATCGCCCACACAGCAGCGCCGCGCGGTGTTTGGTATCGGCAAGTAGCAGGCGACTGGACAGCCCACCGCCAGTGGCCCAACCCTAGCTTGGCACCCCAGTTCAATGTGCCCGGCGGGAACAGTGGCCAGAATGATGTGTATTTAGAAATTCAAAACAGCGTGCCGCTTAATTTCAAGCTGTCACTGGTGAACGACAATGCCGCTAAGCGCCAAACGCAAAATACTTTTTTAATCGCTGGATTGTTTTTGGGGCCGATGGTATTTTTAGCCTTAGCTTGCTTTTTTATGGCGGTGGTGTACCGCATGGCAGCCTACGCATGGTATGCCGCTTATGTGGCAGCCAGTGTGATGTTTGGCGCGGCCTATCTGGGGTTGGGCGGCTATGCGCTGTGGCCGCAGGCTACCGTGTGGTCCGAGGTATCTATTGTTATTACCTCCATGGTGCAAATGATGTTGCAGCTGCAGTTTGCGCGCGCTATGTTTGTCACATCGGCAGACAAGCGATGGTTTCGCTACGGCATTACATTGTTGCTAGTGGTCGATAGTTTGGCTATTTTGCTGTACTGGGCGGCAGACTATGGCACGGCACGTTTGATCATCTACACCGCCTTCTATGTGCTGTCTATCACAGCGGTGCTAACCTTGGTGCTGCGCGCAGTGCGGCGCGGCGGCATGGTAGCGTGGCTGTGGGTGCTGGCTAACACGCCGCTGATCGTGGCCTCAGGCTTGGCCATGGTCGATGGCTTTGGCTATGCTGCGGTGCCCTGGTTGCCTTACAACGCCGTATTGTTTGCACTAGCTTTTGAAATGGTGATTTTGTGGGTGGCCTTGCATTTAAGCGCCCGCGAGGCCCATTCACAATTGGTACAAAAAAACACGCTGGCAGGCATCGACCCCTTGACCGGGTGTGTCACGCCGCAAGCTTTCCCAGCTATCTTGGAACAGCTGTGGGATGCCGCATGCGCCCCCGGCCACGACATCACTGTGGCGTACGTTTTAGTTACGCACCATGCGCCGCATGCCACGGCAGCCGTTACGCTGCGCGGCCAAGCGGCACAACACTCTACAGCCCGTGCAGTGCGCTTGCTGCGCACGGTGGTGCGCGAGCAAGACACAGTGGCCCATGTGGATAAAGACATGTTTGCCATACTGATGCCCGACCTGTCGCTGGGCAGCGACGTGACGGACCGTTTAGCCCGATTGATCGCCCTGGCCGCCATGACCGACCGTGATGCGGCGCGACATACCCCTATACGCTTTCATATCGCAGCCGGTAGCGCACGCAGCTTTGACGGCAGCTCCCGCAAGCTAAATGCTGCCCTGCGTGCCAAGCTCAATCAAACCGATTGGGGGCAGCGTGCCATTCGTTATGTACGCAAAAAAACCAGCGCCTCACGCACTCGCGACAACAGCAAGCCTGATGAAACACTTAGCCAGTTCTGGGAGCGTGCGGCAGCCGATGAGAACTACCAAGGCGCAGCGCCTGCGGTTGACTCTGCAAGCCACCCCGCCTGATTGCGCCCACCTGCTAGCGCCCGCTCAAAGCGCACCTGCCAGATGCACACTTGCTTTGCGGTGCTAATAGACCGCGTCAATACAACGCGCCGCATAAAACGGTCGCAGCAGCTCTAGCATGTCGTCGCTACGCACGCCCAGCGACTGCGCTAAATCGACTAGGCTTTCTGGCGCTTTGCCCAAAAGGGTCAACAGGCGCTGCTGCTGGGGAGTCAAGGTGGGTGCTGGCACAGGCGGTGGACGGCGCAGGCGTATGCGCATGTTGCGCTTGGTAAAGCGTGCAGGCAAGCGCAGGTCTTCTGATGCATCAGACTGTGCATAGTCCCAAAACAGCGCATACGCCGTGGTCTGGCGAAACTGCTGGGGTATGTCGTTGGCGCTGCGCAGGCGCTCGACCATCACAGCTTGCTCGTAGGCCACACTGGTCAGCTCGGGGTGCATGCCCACCTTCCAGGTTTTGTGGTCTACCACCACCACCAGCTTGTCCTCGTAGGTCCAGTGCAGCGGCATAGCGCTTAATTTTTGGCGTCGCTCCCACAAGTCACGGCCTAGCGCGCAGCGCAGTGGCATGTCCAGCAGGGTGAGCAAATCGTCCACGCCTTCAGCGGCCATATCAAACAGTGCCGTGTGCTCCATCGGCACCGAATTTTTAAACAACGATGACGCATCAGTATTCAGCGAGCTGAGCTCTGAGTAGTAGCCCGTCTTGGTCGACGCTGCAATGGGTGCCACCGTGTAAGGCGTGAAAGGGTTTTTTAGCATCGCGGCGGCCACCGCGCGCGAAGGGCCTACTAGTTTATGGCTCGGCTTGACATGCAGCTCGGTACGGCTATGTTCAGCCTGCGGCAGGCACACGCGCTCTAGCAAATGCACTGCGTTGCTAAACACCTCATAGTAGCCAGTGCGCAGCATGGCCTTGGCCGATTGCTGTTGTTTGACCACGCTCAGTAGCGCCAATAAATCTTGCGCCACGATGGTGTTGCGCAGGCCCATCACCCAGTCACCAAACAGCCTGTCGGGTGCGTCTCTGTTCTCCCACAGCACGACGATTTCTTCGTGCCGCACGTCTTTGGCGATTGATCGCCAAGCGTCGTCTAAATAGTCGGTCAGGCCCTCTAGCCAGTGCACAAACACACCGTTGCCGCACAGTAGCACGCCGGTTAAACCGCGGTTGCGGTTGTTGCGCACGCTTAAATCAAACAGCGCCTGCAGTTGCACTTGCAGCGGCTTGCCCACGACCAAGCTGCACACCAGCATCTGGCCTAGCTTGGGTTTGTCTAGCCGCGTCTCAGCCTGCAGCGGGTCGGGGCTGGTGATGGGGCCGGTGTTGGCAAAGCCGCTTACCATTGGCCGGTTTCCACGCGAATGGCCACTTCGCAGTCGTCAAAAATCTCTAGCTTGGCGATTTTGACGCGCACGCCCAGCACACCGGGCAATTGCATTAAACGCACTGCTAGCTTGCCAATCAAACTCTCCAGCAAATTGATATGCCGCTCGGTACACTCTTCAATAATGATCTGGCGCACCTTGCGGTAGTCCAGCACATGGTTGATCTCGTCGTCGGTGGGCATTAGGGGCTGCGTGCCCAAATTAAGCTCAGCGTCTACCTGGATGGGCTGCGATTGGCTTTTTTCAGATTCCAAAATACCCAAGTTCGCGTTAAAACGCAGCCCCGTGAGGGTAAGTGTTTGGGTACCTTTGTTAGTGGCCATCATATGATTTTATCGTAGCGCAGTTTATTACTATCAGTTACATCAGAGAAAAATCGCGTTCAAACTTCATTAAATGCTGCCCGCCATCTACCAGCAGCGTGGTGCCGGTGATGGACTGGTTGGTGATTGCAAACAGCACGCTGGCGCACACATCGGGCACGGTAGAGCTGTGCCCCAGCGGGCTGAGCTTGTGTCGCGCTTGAAACTCTTCGTCGGTCAGCATGTGGCTGGTCAGCGTCAGCCCCGGTGCCACGCCCACTACCCGCACTTGCGGTGCCAGCGCCATGGCCAGCAGGGTGTTGGCGGCTTCTAGCGCGGCTTTGGACAGGGTGTAGCTTAAAAAGTCGGGGTTGGGGTTCCACAGCTTTTGGTCTAGCAGGTTGACTACTACGCCTTTGATTTCTGCATTAGCCTCTGCTTTAGCATCTGCCGTGGACTGCCGTTGCACCACATGCTGGTGCAACGCCTGCGCCAGCACAATGGGCGCGGCGGTGTTGGCGTGCAGGTGGGCGTCCATTGCGGCATAGCTGAAGGTGGCGGTAGTGTCGTGTTCAAACAGCGCGGCGCAGTTGACTACCGCGTCCACCTGGCCCATGTGCGCGGCCACGGCGGGCAGCAGCTCGCGTGTGGCAGCCTCGTCGGCCAGGTCGGCTTGAAAGGCGGCGCTGCCTGCGGTAAGCGCCGCGCAGTCGGCCACGGTGTGCTGCGCCTCTTGCGCAGACCCGCGGTAGTGCACGGCCACGCGCCAGCCAGCGCGGGCCAGTGCCAAAGCAATCTCGCGGCCTAGGCGTTTGCCTGCGCCGGTGACCAGTGCAACCGGCGCTATCGTTGCGCTGGCAAAACGTGCGGGAGATTCGTAGCTGGCATTCATAGACAATACAGGGATGGACATATCAATATCTAGTGTATAGGACAAGCAAAACGTGCAAAGTAGGCAAAACGCTCCACTTCAGGCTGCTTTAAAACAGCGGCTCAGCGCAGCAGGCGGCTGGCTGCCGTTTGACGATTTTATGCAAGCGGCGCTGTACACGCCGGGCTTGGGCTATTACGCCCACGGGTCGCAAAAATTTGGCAGCTTGCCTGCGCGCCTAGCTGCTGATAGCACGCCCATTGAGGGCAGCGACTTTGTCACTGCCCCCGAGCTGTCACCGGTGTTCGGTGCCTGCGTAGGCCAGCAGATAGCGCAAGCCCTGCAGGCCACGGGCACGCGCAGTGTGTATGAGTTTGGTGCAGGCAGTGGCGCCCTGGCGCTACAAATTTATGAGCTGATTGAGCAGGTAAATCCTGCCCTGGAGCACTATTTCATCATTGAACTGTCGGCCAGCCTGCGGGCGCGGCAGCAGGCCACGCTGGCTAAATTTGGCAGCCGTGTGCAGTGGCTAGACGCACTGCCCGCGCAGATGCAGGGCGTAGTTATTGGCAACGAAGTGCTAGACGCTATGCCAGTCAAGCTGCTGGTGCGCAAAGCGGGTGTGTGGCACGAGCGCGGCGTAACGCTGCCGCCCGGCACTGCGCAAAGTGATGGGCAAAGTGATGGGCAAAGCAGCGGACAAAACAGTGAGCGGGTCACTGTGCAAGCTACCACACAGAGCCACTATCAAAGCCACTATCAAAGCCACAGTCAAAGCAACCATCAAAGCGACATCCCATCCACCCACTGGGCTTGGCAAGACCACCCCACCCACCTGCGCCCCAGCACCGAGATAGCAGGCAACCACGATTATTTAACCGAAGTGCACTTGCAGGCTGAGGCCTTTATCAGCACGCTCGCCAGCCACCTCATGCGAGGAGCTGCTTTTTTTATTGACTACGGTTTCCCCGAGAGTGAGTACTACCACCCTCAGCGCCATATGGGCACACTAATGTGCCACTACCAGCACCAAGCTGACCCCGACCCGCTGGACAAAATAGGCGAGAAAGACATTACCGCCCACATCAACTTCAGCGGCATCGCGCTGGCCGGGCAAGACGCCGGACTAGACGTGCTGGGCTATGCCAACCAAGGGCGTTTTTTGATGAACTGCGGCTTGCTAGAGCATCTAGAAAAACTGCCGCCTTTGCAGCGCGCCCATGCCGCAAAATTAGCCACCGAGCATGAAATGGGCGAGTTGTTTAAGGTGATTGCTTTTGGCAAGGGCGTTGATTTTGAGCCGATGGGATTTGCCAGCGGCGACCGCACACACACGCTGTAGGCCGCAGGTTGTACTATTGCTTTGCCACATACAGCCTCATCATCTGATTGATTCACATGACTACCCCTACTGCCATAGCCACCACTTACCGCACCGTGCAAGTCGAGCGCACCGACCGCCCATGGGGCTGGTACGAGTCGATTGACGAAAAAACTTATGGCACGGGCAGCACCGCAACTGGCAACAAAGTCAAACGCATCTGCCTGCACCCCGGCCAGCGCCTGAGCTTGCAAAAGCACGCGCATCGGGCCGAGCACTGGCTGGTAGTGTGCGGCACAGCCCGTGTAACGCTAGGCCAAGCTGACGGCGAAACGTACAGCGAATTTGATTTAACCCCCGGCCAGCATTGCGATATTGCAGCAGGCCAAGTGCACCGCCTAAGCAATCTAGACAGCGAACCGCTAGAGATTATCGAAGTGCAAATGGGCACGTATTTAGGCGAGGACGACATTACGCGCTTGCAAGATGACTTTGGCCGTAAATAAGCCCTCAGAGCCTTATTCCTAAAGCATTTTAGGCCTTTAACCCAAGTAAATCCTGCTCAAGAAGCTCTTTAATTAATAGCACTATGTTCCGCTGGTTGATCGTCACATTACTGGCTTTGATGCTTATCAGCTGGCTAGCACCCACTTTGCAGCGCTGGGGTTTTGGTCGCTTGCCAGGGGACTTTAGCTTCACCTTTCGCGGCCGTTTAATCTCCATCCCCCTAGGCTCCACCGTGGTGCTAAGCTTGGTAGCGGGGTTGATTAGCAAGCTGATCTAGCTGATCGGTTGCAAGGTGAGAACGCTAGGTTGCGCGCTCGAAGCTGTCGCTCTTTGGACTTCGCGGTTGCGCGGCGCAGTGCTGGTTCTTCTTGTCTCGAAGATGTTTGTTCTTAGACTGCGCCGCGAATACGTGGGTGGTGGGTTGTTTGGAGGTGAAGACACGTTTGGGCTGTTATTGAGCCTGTTTTTAACGTGTTTTAGGGCTTTAACCCAAGCAAATCCTGCTCAACCAGCTATGAAATTAATAGAACCTAGCAGGCAGCTTCCAGTGCATCTACAAACATTTTGGCCACATCAAACCCCGCTTGGTCGTAGATCTCTTGAAAGCACGTCGGGCTGGTCACGTTGATCTCGGTCATGTAGTCGCCAATGATGTCGATGCCCACCAGCAGTAGCCCGCGTGCTGCCAAAACAGGCCCCAGGGCCTCTGCAATTTCGCGGTCGCGTGCGCTCAGTGGCTGGGCAACTCCTTTGCCGCCGACTGCCAAGTTACCTCGCACCTCAGTGCCCTGTGGGATGCGCGCTAGGCTAAATGGTACGGGCTTGCCGCCTATCACCAGCACACGTTTGTCACCTTGCGTAATCTCGGGTACAAACTTTTGCACCATCAAGGTTTGCTCGCCGTCTTTGTTCAGCGTTTCAATGATGCCGCCTAAATTGAGCGCGTCGTCTTTCACACGAAAAATGCCCATGCCGCCCATGCCGTCCAGTGGCTTCAAAATAATGTCGCGGTGCTGCGCGTGAAAGCGTTTTACGTCCTCTGCATCGCGCGTTACCAGCGTAGGGCAAATAAACTGCGCAAACTCCATAATCGCCAGCTTCTCGGGGTGGTCACGCAACGAGCGGGGTTTGTTAAATACTTTGGCACCTTCGCGCTCGGCTTGTTCTAGCAGGTGCGTGGCGTAGAAATATTCGCTGTCAAAAGGCGGGTCTTTGCGCATCAGCACCGCGCCAAAATCTTTCAACGCTTGGGGCCGCTCATCAGGTTTGGTTTGCTGCGCGGTAAACCACGCATCGGGCTGGCCTGTTAGTGTGATGTCGCGCACATAGGCCGTTACAGGTTGGCCCTGCTGCCACATGATGTCTTGCGGGCCGCAGGCGCTGAGTGTGTGGCCACGGCGCTGGGCCTCGCGCATCATGGCGAAGGTGGTGTCTTTGTAAATTTTGAACGACTCAAGCGGGTCGGCGATGAAAAGGATATGCATAAATGGTTGGGTGTTGTGTGGCGCTGAGGTGCCCGCTTGTAGAAGGTGCGGGTTGTGTTACACACTTGGGTTTATAAACTAATCAGAACGCCACAAGTTTTGCACAAAAAGCGCCAGTGTGCCTGCCACCACACCCCAAAAGGCCGACCCAACCCCGGCTATTACTAGGCCACTGAGCGTGACTAAAAAAGTAATGATCGCGGCCTCGCGGTGTTTCTCGTCGGCTAACGCGCTGACCAAGCCGCTAGATATGGTGCCCAGCAGTGCCAAGCCTGCGATAGCGGCAATCAATTCTTTAGGAAAAGCCGCCAGCAATGCCGTCACTATCGCGCCAAACAAACCAATGCCAATATAGATCGCGCCGCAGGTGACTGCAGCGGTGTAGCGCCGGGCAGGGTCTGGGTGCGCTTCTTTACCCATGCAGATGGCGGCCGTGATGGCACTAAGGTTTAACGCAAAGCAGCCGAAGGGTGCTAGCAAAAAAGTAGCCACGCCCGTCATGCTGATAATCTTGGACAATGGCATGTCGTATCCCGCAGCGCGAATGGCGGCCACACCTGTCAAGTTTTGCGACGCCATGGTGACGATAAATAAAGGCAAGGCCAAGCTAACGGTGGCACTCAGGCTAAAGCTGGGTGCAGTAAACACCGGCACGGCCAGCGAGAACTGCAGCAATGCCACATTAAACTGGCCGCGCGCCACAACATAGACGATAGCGACCAGCAACGTCAGCGGTACGGCGTAGCGCGGTAAAAACCGTTTGCCCAGCAAATAGGCCGCCAGCATTAATACCACTAAGGGCAGGGCGGTTTGTGCTGCTACAAAGCCCTGCAGCCCAAACCTCGCCAGCACGCCCGCTAGCAAAGCAGACGCAATGGCCACTGGAATACGGTGCATGAGTTTTTCAAACAAACCCGTCACGCCGCACAGCGTGATGAGCACCGCACTGACCATGAATGCACCAATGGCATCGCTCATGTTGAACCCAGTAGCGACCACCGCCAATACGGCAGCGCCAGGCGTGCTCCACGCGATCATCACAGGCTTGCGCAGCCACAGCGATGGTAGGGCAGAGCACAGGCCCATGCCGATACCCAGCGCCCACATCCACGATGTAATTTGTGCAGGCGTAGCGCCAAAACCCAGCGCTGCCTGAAATACGATGGCCACCGAGCTGGTAAAACCGACCAGCACAGCCACAAAGCCTGCGGTGAACGACGGGAGGGAGAGATCTTTAAAAAACTGCATCGCTGTATTAGGCCGCATTACCGTTATATCGCTGATGCCATTTAGCTTGGCTGGCGTATGTTTTTTTGCATGAATTGCGTCTAACCATCGCGTTTAACCATCACATTTGAGTATTGCGTTTAAATTTCTATTTTGGAACCCAGCTCTACCACGGCGTTATTCGGCAAACGCAAAAAGTCAGCCGCAGCACCCGCGTTGTGGTGCATTTGCGCAAACAGCTTTTCACGCCACGGTGCCATACCACCCCCAATCGTAGGCACTACAGTATCGCGCGACAAAAAGTAGCTGGTTTGCATCGGGTCCAACTCACATCCACGCCCAGTAATTTGCTGCAATGCCTCAGGTACGTCAGGGTCATTTTTAAAGCCGAAATTCAAAATCACCTGCCAGCAGTCGTGGCCCAGCGCTTCAATCTCCACCCGTTTATTCAAACCCACCCAAGGCACCTCTTTGCTGCGCACTGTGACAAACAAGTTGTGCACATGCAAGACCTTGTTGTGCTTTAAATTGTGCAGTAACGCGTTGGGCACCGTGCCAGCCTCTGTGGTTAAAAATACCGCAGTGCCCGCGACACGCACAGGCGGGTGTAGAAACACGGCGTCTAAAAAGCTTGTCAGCTCCATGCCCTCGGCTTTTTGCTTTTCATGCATTAATTTGCGGCCTTGCTTCCAGGTGAACATAAGTATAAAAATGGTGCCACCAATGGCCAGCGGAAACCAGCCGCCATCCAGCAGTTTGAGCATGTTGGATGCCCAAAATGCCAAGTCAACTGCGAAGAAAATGCAAGTTGCGGCGATACACAGCCACAGTGGGTATTTCCAGCTGTAACGAATCACGTAGAAAGTCAGCACAGTGGTGATCAACATGTCGGTACACACGGCAATGCCGTAAGCAGATGCTAGTGCGCCGGATGATTTAAACATCACCACAGCTAATGCAATGGCCACAAACAGCGCCCAGTTAACGAATGGAATATAAATTTGCCCCGTGTCTTTTGCCGAGGTGTGCAGCATGCGCAAGCGCGGCAAGTAGCCTAGTTGCACCACTTGTTTGGTGACAGAAAATGCACCCGAGATTAAAGCCTGTGATGCGATAACCGCCGCCATGGTGGCCAAGATAACCAGAGGAATCAAAAACCAATCTGGCGCCATCATGTAAAACGGATTCTTCACCGTCTCGGGCCGTGCTAATAACAAAGCACCTTGGCCAAAATAGTTCAGCGTCAAGCATGGCATGACTATGGCAAACCAAGCTACGCGAATAGGGCGCTTACCAAAGTGGCCCATATCGGCATATAAAGCTTCTGCACCTGTCACACACAAAACTACAGCACCCAAAATAATAAAGGCTGTGCCTGTGTTGTACCAAATAAACAAGACCGCGTAGTGCGGACTCAGGGCTTTTAAAACGACGGGGTTGCCAACAATGTGACTGATACCCATCACGGCTAATACAAAAAACCACACCAGTGTAATGGGACCAAAAAACTTACCTATACCGCCGGTACCGCGCTTTTGCACAGAAAACAGCGCAAGCAAAATAACCAGTGACACGGGCACCACATAAGTTTTGAACTTGGGAGAAATAATCTCTAGTCCTTCAACGGCACCCAGCACCGAAATAGCCGGGGTGATAATGCCATCGCCATAAAACAGGCACGTACCGAAAATGCCAATAATCATCAGGTTGCGTCGCAGAACGGGCTTGTCTTTAACCGCACGCGAGGCCAAGGTCAGCATGGCTACCAAGCCACCTTCGCCCTCGTTATCAGCACGTAAAACTAGCGCAACATATTTGATCGAGACGATAACCGTCAAAGTCCAAAAAATAATCGACAAGATGCCATATACGTTGTCTGGCGTAAAAGCCACATGGCCCGAGCCAAAGATTTCTTTCATGGCATACAGCACGCTGGTGCCAATATCGCCATACACAACGCCAATCGCGCCCAATGTAAGAGCGGCAATAGATGATTTAGATGTCTGCAAGTCAGTGCTCCCGCGACTGAGTGACTGTCAAGCTGGCTTGTGCCCTTGACCGGTTCAGCGCTTAGTTTGATTTAAACGGAGTATTGTGCCTTTAGGTTCTAAGAAACCCCAAGCCCAAACTAAGCGCGCTTATACTTTTGTGGAATGCCTTAAAATGTTGCTTGGCAGCAACAAATGCAACAAAGTTTTATTTCTATTTAAGTAAATACACGAGGGTGTTATTTTATGGCGGTGTGTACATAATATTTAATATAATTAATACTAATTAATTACATTAGCTTATTATTTGTTTTGTAATGTTGTTGTTTGCTTTGAATTTTGCGTGAATTTCGACACACAACCTGTTGACGATCATATTAAATATGGTTCTAGTTTAAATTATGTGTACAAAAATGTTGTAAATTGTATAGTTGTCGCAATGTTTATATTTGTGAATGAGATTTGGAGCTGGTGGTTGGCTAAATTTGAGGTCTTTGATCTCGTCAAATTTTTGTGGAAGTATGTTGTCCGCGCTCAAAGTACCTGTTCCAAGGCACTTGGCGTGGCTTTACTGCTTTTTGTTTCCCAATTGACTCTGGCGCAAACATCAGTTACGAACACTGCCACTATTGCCCCACCAGGTGACGTAACCAATACCAACACATCAACCTTTTGCATCACAGGCACCGGAGTTTGCTCTGCGGCAGATGTGGACACTGTTAATGCCAGTTTGCCCGCAGTTTCGAAGACTTTTTCACCGTCCTCCATTCCAGCAGGTGGTACGTCGTTATTGGTAGTTACTTTTACCAACACGCATCAACTCGCTTCTGCCACCTTCACCATCCCTTTTGTTGACCAGTACCCATCTGGATTGATTAATGCCAGTCCTTCGCTGGTTGCCACCAATTGCCAATTCTCTGCCCCAGTTGCTGAGTCTGGTGGCAACAGCTTGACGCTACCGGCTGGCACTTTAATACCACCCGGCGCAAGTTGCTCAGCTTCGGTGGTGGTGACCTCAAGCGTTTCGCCTCAGGTCATTAACACGATTCCTTCGGGTTCTTTATCGACCTCTGTTGGCGCAAACTCCAGCACGGTCATTGCTACGCTCACTGTGGCGCCCGTGGCCGACTTGGCTGTTACCAAGACCTCCAGCGTTAGCGCAGCTACACCTGGCAGCACTTACTCCTACACCATCGTCATCAGTAACAACGGCCCCAGCGCCGTGACCGGAGCTAGCTGGACCGATACCTTGCCTGCAGGATTGGGTACCATCACCAACATTGTTACTAGCGCAGGCATCACCGCCACCGCCAGTGGTGGTGGTACCGTTATTAGCGGCACCACTACCTTGGCCAGTGGCGCGCGCGCTACCGTTACCTTCCAAGTCAGCGTTGCGCTGAACGCCAGTGGTACTTTGACTAACGTGGCCAGCGTCACTGCGCCATCGGGCACCACCGACCCCACCCCAGCCAATAACAGTGGTACAGCTACCGTCACAGTTAGCCTGGCTGATGTCAGCACCAGCGTGGCCTTGCCGGCCAGCGCCGTGGCCGGCACCACCGTGACCGGCACGGTGAGCTACACCAACAACACCAGCACGC
>JAYSWJ010000075.1:0-13620 GCA_043718065.1 Polaromonas sp. | reverse complement strand
CCAGCATTTGGTGCAGTTGATGGCCACTGAGGCTGTAGCAGCCGATGACGCATCGCTACGCCTGCTGTCACGCGCCGCGCGCGGGTCTATGCGCGATGCGCTGAGCCTGACTGACCAAGCCATTGCCTTTGGCAACGGGTCGCTGGCCGAGGCCAATGTGCGGCAAATGCTGGGCGCGGTAGACCGTACCTACGTGTTTCGCTTGATCGAGGCGCTGGCCCAAGGTGATGGCAAGGCCGTGGTAGATACATCAGAGGCGCTGCGCATCAACGGCCTGAGCGCTGCCAGCACGCTAGAAGACATGGCCAGCGTGCTACAGCGCATGGCTGTGGTGCACCATGTGGCCGATGGCTACGACAGCACTGACAGCGAAGCCGTGGAAATCGCGCGCTTGGCTGGCATCATGCCGCCGGACGAGACGCAACTGCTGTACAGCCTGTGTATCCACGGCCGGGCCGAGCTGGGGCTGGCACCGGACGAATATGCAGGCCTGACCATGACTTTGCTGCGCCTGCTGGCTTTTAAGCCTAAAGGTTTTAAGCCTGTGCAAGCCGCTGGTGAATCTGCTGGCATGCCTTCCATGGCAGCTTCTAGCGCAGCTTCCATGGCAACTCCCAGCGAACCGGCTGAAAAAAAAAGTCTGAATTTAGCGCCGCCAGCTAAACCTGCTTTTTCAGCCAGCTCTGCGCCAGCATCAACGCCAATGCCAGCACTGCAAGCTGCGCAGATTACCCCTGATCCCAACCACACCGTTCGCACGGGGCCTGCACAGGTGCCCGCAGCCTCCGTGCCAGCACATGCTGCTAACGCTGCTGCACCACGCCGTCTAGCCGCTACTGCGTCTGAATCAGACATCGATGATTATTTCAACCAGCACGGTAGCGATGCCGACACTGCGCAAGCCGCAGCGCCATCGCCGCCTGCTGCCCAGCACATCCCCTTTAGCAGCGCAGTTTTAGCACCAAACAGGCCATCAACCCAAGCAAATCCTGCTCAAGCAGCTAGTCATTTGATAGCAGTGCCTATCCGTGAGCAAAGCTTACCTACCAGCACCAGCCGCACCGAGCAGCGCATCGCACCGGTAGAGACCAACGCCGTGCACGATGCGTGGGTAGCCACCGTGCAGCAGCTGCTAGACGCCGAGGCTATCAGCGCCTTGACGCGTGAGCTGGCGGTGCAAAGCCAGTGCGTAGAGCAGGGCGCGCAGCACCTTACGCTGCGCGTAGACATACCGTCGCTTAAAAGCGATGCCGCCCGAGACAAACTGCAAGCCGCGTTTACCGCGCTGGGCCGCAGCGAGGTGCTGACCATCGAGCAAGGACCCGTGGTCGATTCGTGGGCCAAGCGCAACCACGCCAAGATAGCTGCCCGCCAGCAAGCCGCCGAAGCCCTCATCCTGGGCGACCCGCTGGTGCAAGAAATGCAAGCTAACTGGGGCGGCAAAATTGTGCCAGGCAGCATTAAGGCGTTATAGGTCAAAGCGCTTTAGGCTTACTATTTTCACGTCTAGCACCAATACTGCAAACTTTTAGTTTTTAAACCATTCTCGTAACCTCTCACATCAAAGGATTTCACCATGTTCAATAAAGGACAACTCGCCGGCCTAATGAAGCAAGCCCAAGCTATGCAAGACAACATGAAAAAAGCCCAAGACGATTTGGGCAATATCGAAGTCACCGGCGAGTCCGGCTCGGGCATGGTCAAAGTCACCATGACCTGCAAGCACGACGTCAAGCGCGTTGCCATCGACCCTAGTCTGCTGGCCGACGACAAAGACATGCTGGAAGATTTAGTCGCCGCCGCCTTCAACGACGCTGTGCGCAAAGCCGAAGAAGTTAGCAGCGAGAAGATGGGCAAGATTTCTGCTGGGATGCCTAGCTTGCCCGGTGGCATGAAACTCCCGTTTTGACGCTTCCTGGAATGATCAATAGCACTGCGTCGTTCGCCTTGAAAGTGGGTTCGGATTCGGGGGATCAGGCTTCGCGGGATCAGGTCGGCGGCGCGCTTAGCTGCGCGGCTGTCCTCCGTGGCGGCCTAGGGCCGCCTACTCCCCCTTTATGCCGCTACGCTAAGCACGCCGCCGACCTGATCTTGGCAAGGTTTCGAGCATTCAACCGCCCTGTTGTCACTCCGTTTGTCGCCCCGGTGCTTGGGTTGAGTGGCGAAGCGACATCAAGGAGGAGCCCGAAGGGCGGGGGACAGTCGCGTAGCCAATCAGCCCAAGTACCGAGGCGTACACACTTAAAAACGCTTCACTGCACTTACTTAGTTGCCCATGTCCGATAACCACCACCTCTCCGCTTTAATCGACGCCCTGCGCCGTTTGCCGGGCGTGGGGGCCAAGTCGGCTGCGCGCATGGCGTTTCATATGCTGCAGCACGACCGTGAGGGCGCGCAGCTACTATCGCGCACTCTGGCCCAAGCGGCCAACAACGTGCGCCACTGCAGCCGCTGCTACACCTTTACCGACGCGGATGTGTGCCACACCTGCCTAGACGCGCAGCGCGACGCTACCAAGCTGTGCGTAGTAGAAACCCCTGCCGACCAGTCAGCACTAGAGCGCACTAGCGCCTACCGCGGCCTGTACTTTGTGCTGATGGGCAAGCTCAGCCCGCTAGACGGCATTGGCCCCAAAGAAATTGGCTTGCACCGTTTGCTAGAGCGCGCTAGCGACGGCGTAGTCACCGAAGTGATCTTAGCCACCAACTTTACCGCCGAGGGCGAAACCACCGCCCACGTCATAGCCCAAACCCTCAAAGCCCGCGGCCTGCAAGTCACCCGGCTGGCACGCGGCGTGCCTGCGGGCAGCGAGCTAGAGTACGTTGACCTGGGCACCATTGCGCATGCGCTAGAAGACAGGCGCTAGATAACGGCTAGATAGTTGCTAAAACTATGAGCACGCTCACCACTCTGCGCCTAAAAATCTACAAAACCGTAGCCCGCCAGCTGCACGGTCAAGTGCCCTGCTGGGTATGCGGCCAACATGTGGCCCCAGAGCACGCCACGTTAGAGCACATCCAACCCCGCAGCGAAGGCGGCACCAGCCACCAAGACAACCTAGCCATCAGCCATGCGCAGTGTAATTTGCAGCGGCATGCAAAGTCGGTTATTAACTAAGATTTTGCTACGGCACGGGGCGACGATGCCAAGCTAGTTGTGCATCGTTAGCTGTGGTGATCGAGCAGTGGGCTGTGAACTGAAGATTAATGTTCTTGCACCGTGAGCTCAGCTGATTGAGTCAATGGCTTGGTTCGCTCGAAGATGTCTTTCCTTAGACCTCGCGGTTTCGCGGCGCAGTGCAGGCCTTGGGGTTGCGCCCCGGTCGGCGGCCCCCTTCGGGGTAAGCATCTGCTGTACTCGAAATTTGGGGAGGCGGCTAAACTCGCTGCGCTTCAGACAACGCCGCCTCTGATCCCAAATTTCTCCGTTCCTCAAGCCCGTTGCCTTGATTGGGGCGCAACCCCAAGGCCTGCACTGCACCGCGAATACGGGTTTGGTGGACTGTTTGGAGGTGAAGGCACGTTTGGGCTGTTTTGTGGTCTATTTTTAACGTGTTTTAGCTGTTCTAGTCCGTAGATACTGCTCAAGCAGCTATGCAATTAATAGTGGCGATGGAGATAAGACTGCATTCGATCAGCACAGCATTTGGGGTCAGATCGAAATTCAGGAAGACCTAGCATCCGGCGTTACACCAAACCAGAACGAAATTTCGCTCCAACCCCAATTGCGTCTTACTGGCGCGCGGGCTGTTAAAAAAGCGCTAAACAAAACGACCTCATACCGATGCGCGGGCTGTTAAAAACCAAGCAAAGAACAATGTGACGAGTCGGGCCCGTCTCGATGAAAAATACGTAGCAAGGCGCGCGTTGTTGAAGCTAGCGCACCAAAGACGATAGTTCGCGCGTGTTTGCGAAGTATTTTTGCAGCGAGATGCCCGGCTCGAGTCCAGCGTTCCGGCGCGCACGCTAAGCTAAGCGTCAAACTCTCCGGTGCGCACGCTAACCAAGCAACCAGCTCTCAAGCGAGGCAAAAGAATCCAACACTCCAACGCACATCGAGCCAAGCGATAACCTCTACAAAGCTAACGAAGCAAGGGTGACTTCAATAGGCGCTGTATATGCAATTTGAGCCTCTAGAGCACGTAGTACCTGCTCAACCAGCTATAGAATAAATAGCATTGCTAAGACGCAAGGTATTTAACCCGACATCACCCGCCACGCCTTAAGCACGCGCGGTGTGCGTGACAAGGTGCGCAGTACGGTGTCTAGGTGCGCGGTGTCGCGCAGGTTGATGACAAAGCGCAGGTCGGCGGTGGGGGCGCCTACCTCGCTGTCGCGGCCCAGGTCTACTTGGGTAATGTCAGCCTCGGCGCTGGCCATGGCGGCGGCTACCTTGGCCAGTACGCCTTTGCCGCTTTGCACGGTCACGATGACATTCGATTCAAAGGCTCGCGTTAGCTCATCGGCCCACTCCACGGTGATAAAGCGCTCACTGTCTTTTTGCTGCAATTTTTTGGCTACAGCACACGCAGCTGTGTGCACGATCAGGCCTTCACCGCGGCCCAAATATCCCACAATGGCGTCGCCTGGCAGAGGGCGGCAACACGGCGCGTACTGCACCGTGGCGCTCTCGCTGCCGTCTAGCACGATGGCGCCTTGCGAGATGCTCTCGTGCGCGGTAAAGCGCTCCTTGCTCATCAGCAACGCGTTGGGCTTTTCGCCCAGCTCGGCTAGCAGGCTGACCAAGCGTTTGGCCACGATGCTGGCAATGCGTTTGCCCAGGCCAATGTCTGCCAGTAGTTCAGCGCGGGTTTTGTTACCCGAAAAACGCAGCAGTTTGTCCCACAGGCCTTGGTGCGCATCGTCCTCGTAGGGCACATGCTCGATACCCTCGGCGCGCAGTGCTTGTGACAAAAGTTTGTCGCCCAAATCTTGCGATGCATCCAGCGCCATGGTTTTAAGATGGTGGCGAATTTTGCTGCGCGCGCGGGCGGTGCGCACAAAGCCCAGCCACGCGGGGTTGGGGTTGGACACCGGGGCGGTAATCACTTCAATCACGTCGCCATTTTTCACCTCGGTGCGCAGGGGCACTTGCTCACCGTTAACTTTGGCGGCTACGGTACGGTCGCCTACGTCAGTGTGCACGGCGTAGGCAAAATCTACCACCGTGGCCCCGCGCGGCATAGCCATAATTTTGCTTTTCGGCGTAAACACATACACCGCATCTGGGAACAAATCAACTTTGACATGGTCCCAAAACTCAGCCGCATCGCGCGTTTCATTTTGAATGTCCAGCAATGATTGCAACCACTGCGTGCCCAAGCGTTCAGCGTCTGCGCCCTCGGGTGCGTCGGCCTTGTACAGCCAGTGGGCTGCGACGCCTGATTCGGCCACTATGTGCATAGCTTCGGTGCGCATTTGAAATTCAACGTTGATGCCCGCAGGCCCGACTACGGTGGTGTGCAGCGACTGGTAGCCGTTCAGCTTGCCAATAGCGATGTGGTCTTTGAACTTGCCTGGCACAGGCTTGTACATTTGGTGCAGCACGCCCAAGGCCGTGTAGCAGTCAATCACTGTGGGTACCACTAAGCGAAAGCCGTACATATCGGTTACCTGCGCAAAGCTCAAATGCTTTTCATCCATCTTGCGGTAGATAGAAAATAGCGTTTTTTCGCGGCCCGATAAATTGATGTACATGCCCGAATGCTCAAACGCGCCTTGCACATCGCGCTCTACTTTTTGAATCAAATCGCGGCGGCGGCTGCGCGCTTTGTCTACTGCTTTGGATAGCGTGGCATATCGCCAAGGTAGCAGGTAGCGAAAGCTTAGCTCTTGCAGCTCGCGGTAGCTTTGGTTTAGGCCCAGGCGGTGGGCAATGGGGGCGTAGATGTCCAGCGTCTCGCGTGAGATGCGGGCCCATTTGGCGCGCGGCATGTCGCTCATGGTGCGCATGTTGTGGCTGCGGTCGGCCAGCTTGATCAAAATCACGCGCACATCACGCGCCATGGCCAGCAGCATTTTGCGGAAAGATTCGGCTTGGTTTTCTTCGCGCGTGGTGAACTCTAGTTTTTCTAGTTTGGTCAGACCGTCCACCAGCTCGGCCACGGGCGCGCCAAATTTTTCGATAATCTCGGGCTTGCTGATGCCGCAGTCTTCCATGGCGTCGTGCATCAGCGCGGCCATGATGGCTTGGGCGTCTAGCTTCCATTCGGCGCACTGGGCGGCCACGGCAATGGGGTGGGTGATGTAGGGCTCGCCGTTGCCGCGCAACTGGCCTAGGTGGGCCTCGTCAGCAAAGCGGTAGGCTTTGCGGATGCGGTCAATGTCGCTGGAGTCAAGGTAACCTAGCTTGCTAGTGAGGGCGGCAAAGCTGGCCGAGGTGGCGTTTTTAACGGCTTTGATGGCAGCCTGGGCTGCGGCGGGTTTGTGGGCGGGCTGCCGGGCACTGCCTGCGGTGGTTTTGGTCAGGCCGGTGCTAGCAGAACCAGCAGCACCGGGGCTGATAACGCTAGTGGCGGAGGCACGGCGCTGTTTAGCCACGGGCAGCGCAGGGGCGCTGGGCGGGGCCTTTAATGGGGTTGCAGTCGGTGTGTCCACACCTCTACTCTAACCAAATTGGCGCGCGACGCCTTGCACGGGCATAAAAAAAGCACCTAATCGTAGGTGCTTTGATGAATTTGCGCCACGGGTGTGCGGAGCAAAGTAGTTACTTACACAGCTTAACCTAGCTTACAAAGGCACTTTTTTTAGCATTTCAATGCCAATTTTGCCTTGGGCAATCTCGCGCAAAGCGGTGACGCCGGGCTTGTTTTTGCTCTCAATCTTAGGCGCATGGCCTTGGCTGAGCATGCGGGCACGATAGCTGGCGGACAACACCAACTGGAAGCGGTTAGGAATTTGCGCTAGGCAATCTTCAACGGTAATGCGGGCCATGAGGGAGTCCTTTGACGGTTAACGGTGGCAAAAAAGGGCATGCAGTCGGCAAATTAGCGCTAGGTGTGCAAAACATTTCAGGGCAAAACTAGCTAATTTTGAGGGCTGCAAAGGTATCTGCACGGGCGCGGCGTTGGGCAACAAACTTTAGCCGCTGGGCATGGACAACGGATTTGAGGTCAAAAACAGCGCTGTCAAACACCTCGTTGATTATAACGAAGTCGAAATGCTGGGCCTGGGCTATCTCGGTACGGGCGTTTTCCATGCGCAGGGCAATTTTGTCGCTGCTGTCTTCACCCCGGCGCTCGATGCGCGAGCGCAACTCTTCTAGGCTGGGCGGCAAGATAAAAATCATCACCGTGTTGGCAAACAATTTTTTGATTTGGAATGCGCCTTGGTAGTCAATCTCCAGGATCACGTCGACGCCTTGGGCTATGCGCGCCTCGATCGCGCTGCGAGAGGTGCCGTAGCGAAAGCCGTGCACATGCGCCCATTCGAAAAACTGGTTGCCTGCCACCATGGCGTCAAAGTCTGCATCGCTGCAAAAATAATATTCGCGGCCATGCTTTTCTTGGCCACGCGGCGCGCGGGTGGTGTGCGACACCGAGGGTTGCACCTTTGAATCTAGCTCGCGCAGAGCGTTGACCAAACTAGATTTGCCCGCCCCGCTGGGAGCGGCTACAACGAAAAGATTACCAGGATAATCCAAGCTAATTCCTCTTAAAGTTAGCTATTTAAAAGCTCAAGCAGCTATCAATTATATAGCTTCTGGGGCCTGTGTTACTCAATATTTTGCACCTGCTCGCGCATTTGCTCGATCAGCACCTTCATGTCTACACTGATACGGGTTAGCTCTAGCACGGGGGACTTAGCACCGAGTGTATTGGCTTCGCGGTGCAGCTCTTGAGTAACAAAGTCTAGGCGTTTGCCAATCTCGACTTGCTTGGCCTCTGGCTTGGCGTTCTTGGCAGGCTTGCCTGTAGACACCAACGGTGCAGATTGCGCATGCAGCAAACGGTCAATTTCGTCTAAATGCGCGGCCAGCCGGGTGATTTCTTCGGCCACGTCAATGCGGATAGCAAAGGCGGTGGCCTCGGTCAGCGCGCGGTCTTGGGCCGCTTGCTGGCTGATGGGGCTGGCTGCGGCAGCGTCGCTGGCAGTCAAAGCCTGCATAAAACGATCCATAAATTTTTGCTTTTGCTGGGCTACCAGCTCGGGGATCAGCGGGGCGGCACTGACCGCTAGGGTGCGTAATTGGGCCGTGTGGCCTAGCAACATCTCGGCCAGCCGGGCACCTTCGCGGGCGCGGCTGGCCAGCAAATCGGCCATGGCCTGGCTGGCCAAGTTCAAAACTTGAACCGATTGATCGCCGTCTGTGGGGCTGGCGGCGCTGTGGTCGCCGGCGGCTAGGCGCAGCACATCGGCCACGCTTAAAGGCCCCGCCGTCGGCAGCCAAGCCAAAATACCGTCTTGTGCATGGTTTAAGCGTTGTAGCAAGGCCACGCTGGGCGGCTGGCTGGCGCTTTCTTTGGAGCTGCCCACAAAGGCACGTAATTCAACCTTGCCGCGCTTAAGCTGCTGGGTCAGTAGCTCGCGCAGGGCGCTCTCTGTATGGCGTAGCTCGTCTGACAGGCGAAAACTCAGGTCTAAAAAGCGGCTGTTGACGGACCGAATCTCCAAACCCAGCCGTGGGTGGGCTGCGCCATCGGTGCTGGTGTCGGGCGATTGCACGCTGGCATAGCCTGTCATGCTGTAAACTGGCATAGATTTATTTTTATCCGTGTAAATTTATTGTAAAAGGTAACCATAGCGCGTTTTTTCGGCCATTACCGGCTGCCGCGCCGCAATGCAACTTATCAGTGCACCGTTATAGCGATTATGTCAAAGGTTAAACCCGCCTCTCTCCCCCCAGATACCGTCATCGGTGGCTACCGCGTGGTGCGCAAGGTATCTTCTGGCGGATTTGGCGTAGTGTATTTGGCCGTAGACAACGAAGGCCAGCAAATCGCTATCAAAGAATACCTGCCCTCGTCATTGGCCACCCGCGCCCCCGGCGAGCTGCTGCCCCAGGTACAGCCCGACAAACTATCACTGTACCGCCTAGGGCTGAAAAGCTTTTTTGAAGAAGGCCGGTCGTTGGCGCAAATCTCCCATGCATCGGTGGTGAGCGTGCTGAACTTCTTTCGTGAGAATGAAACTGTCTACATGGTGATGAACTATTTGGAGGGTGCCACCCTGCAAGACTTCATCATCACCGCACGCGAGCTTAAAAAACAAAAAGTCTTCCGAGAATCTACCATCCGCAGCCTGTTTGACGAGATTTTGCGCGGCCTGCGCATCGTGCACCAGCACAAAATGCTGCATTTGGATATTAAGCCGGCCAACATTTTTGTGACGGATGAAAACAAAGCCGTGTTGATCGACTTTGGCGCGGCGCGCGAGGTTTTGTCTAAAGAAGGTAACTTTATTCGCCCCATGTACACGCCCGGCTTTGCTGCCCCAGAGATGTACCGCCGCGATTCGTCTATGGGACCGTGGACGGACATCTATGCTATTGGCGCGTGCATCTACGCCAGCATGCAAGGCTATCCGCCTAACGACGCGCCGCAGCGGCTAGAAAAAGACCGGCTGTCGCTGGCGCTGTCGCGCCTGCGCGGCGTGTATTCAGACAATTTGATTGAAGTGGTGGAGTGGTGCATGTCGCTTGACCCGCTGTCGCGCCCGCAGTCTGTATTTGCACTGCAAAAAGAACTGAGCCAAGAAAACGAGCGACGCTACACCAAGCTGACCGTAGGCGAGAAAATGCGCCTGCAGTTTGACAACATGATGGCCGACACTAAAAAAGCCGTTAACAAAGCGACTGGCTTTGGTAAGCAAAAATAAATAACAACAAAACGCGAAGCAAACCCCGCATGAAATTTTCTGTCTTTCAAGTTAGCCGCAAAGGTGGTCGCGAAAAAAATGAAGACCGCATGGGCTATTGCTATACCCGCGAATCAGGTTTGTTTGTACTGGCCGACGGCATGGGTGGCCACCCCGAGGGTGAAGTAGCCGCCCAGCTGGCGCTGCAAACGGTGTCGGCGCTGTACCAAAAAGAAGCGCGCCCCCTCATCAAAGATGTGACCAGCTTTTTAGCCAGCGCCTTGATGGCCGCGCACCACCAAATTATTCGCTACGCCAGCGAAAAAGGCATGCTAGACACGCCGCGCACCACGTTTGTGGCCTGCGTAGTGCAGGGCGGCTCGGCCACGTGGATCCACTGCGGCGATTCGCGCTTGTACCTGGTGCGTGACAACGAGATGGTCACCCGCACACGCGACCATTCGTATATCGAGCAGCATGCCGCTGGCGTGATTCGCATGGACCGGTTGAACCGCAACATTTTGTTCACTTGCCTAGGGTCCCCCACCAAGCCGGTATTTGATGTGGCAGGCCCCGTGCCGCTGCAGCAAGGCGATCGGCTGATGCTGTGCTCTGACGGCCTATGGGGCACAGTCAGCGACAACGAGATCGTGCACCAAATGTCCAAGGGCGCAGTCGCTACATCGGTACCCGATATGGTCGAGCTGGCGCTGCGCAACGGCGGTGAACATTGCGACAACGTTACCGTGATTGCCATGCAATGGGAAACGCCCGATGCGTTTGAATCTACCCGGGGAATATCGACTGACAGCATTGATGACGGCGTGTTTGCGTCCACCATTCAGTCGGGCGTGCTAGATACTTTTGTCGACGATTTGGACGACGCTGCCATTGAACGGTCAATTGCCGAGATCAACGAGGCGATTCGGCGTAGCGCAGCTAAGCGGCTTTAAATACCGAACTTCCGACCGCGAAGGACGCGAAGGTTGCGCGAAGAACGCGAAAGAAGAAAATAAAATACCAAATTTTGGATTTTTTAATTTAATTCTTATGTAACGTCTTAAACAGTATTCTTGGTATTCCTTTCGCGCCTTTCGCGCAACCTTCGCGCACTTCGCGTCCTATCCCCGGTTTCTCTTACTTCAGTCCAAACACATGACCACATTTCAACGTACCGACAACCGCGCCGCCGACCAACTGCGCGCTGTCAAAATAACCCGCCACTACACCATGCACGCCGAAGGCTCGGTGCTGATTGAGTTTGGTAACACCAAAGTGCTGTGCACCGCCAGCGTAGAAGACCGCGTGCCGCCGCATAAAAAAGGCAGTGGTGAGGGTTGGGTGACTGCGGAGTACGGTATGCTGCCGCGCGCTACGCACACGCGCAGCAGCCGCGAGGCGACCAAAGGCAAGCAAACAGGCCGCACGCAAGAGATTCAGCGTTTGATTGGCCGCAGCCTGCGGGCGGTGTTTGACCTGAAAAAGTTGGGCGAACGCACCATCTCGCTCGACTGCGATGTGATTCAGGCCGACGGCGGCACACGCACAGCCAGCATCACTGGAGCTTTCGTCGCTGCGCAAGATGCGGTGAACCAACTGATAGCGCAGGGTAAGCTCACAGAGTCACCGATTATTCAATCAGTCGCCGCCATCTCGGTGGGCATCGTGCAAGGCACGCCGCTGCTAGATTTAGAGTACACCGAAGACTCGGCCTGCGATACCGACATGAACGTGGTGATGACGGGCGCTGGTCATTACATCGAAGTGCAAGGTACCGCAGAAGGCGCAGCTTTCTCACGCAAAGAGATGGACGCGTTGCTGCTGTTAGCGGAAAAAGGCATTGGCGAGCTAGTCATCATGCAACAGCAGTCACTATTAAAATAATAGCTGCTTGAGCAGGTTCTACCGCCTGAAACCACTATTTTCTATATAAAAAGAGTGCCCAAAGCATGAAAATCGTGCTCGCATCGAATAACGCTGGCAAATTAGCCGAGTTGCTGCCACTGTTTGCACCACTGGGTGTGGAATTAATATCCCAAGGCACGCTACACGTACCTGAAGCACCCGAGCCGTACAAAACTTTTGTAGAAAACGCGCTGACCAAAGCGCGCAACGCCGCCAAGCACACTGGCCTGCCCGCCATAGCTGACGACGCGGGCCTGTGCATCGACGCATGGGGCGGCTTACCCGGCGTGGACACCGCTTACTACTGCGTGCAACACGGCTACGAGAAAAGCGACGACAACAACCGTCGGGCTGTGTTGCAGCAAATGGCCAGCGTGGACAACCGCCGCGCCAAAATGGTCAGCACCATCGTCGCTGTGCGCCACGAGTTTGACCCCGAGCCACTGATTGCTGTGGGCCGTGTGCAGGGCGAGATCACACGCGAAGCTATCGGAGCCAACGGTTTTGGATTCGACCCAGTGATGTTTATTCCCTCACTCGGTCTCACCATGGCGCAGCTAGACCCAACCCATAAAAACCAAATCAGCCACCGCGGCCAATCAGCCCGCCAAATGGTAGAGCTAATTCGCGCGCACTGGCTTAGATAAAGCACATGAAAATCGCAGCGTCAGTTCCGGCGAGTCATAAAAAATTATGGGAACTAGCGCTGATTTTTGTCACGGTCTTGTGGGGATGGTCGTTTGTTGCAATTCACGATGCTCTGGCAGAACTAAGTGACTCGGCTTTTAACGCCTACAGATTTCTAGTTGCAGCGCTGGTATTGCTGTTGGTTTTGGTCGTACGAAGGAAGGCCATTTCAAAAATCGATGTCTTGCAGGGCGGTATGGCTGGGTTAGCGCTTTACTTGGCGTTTCTGTTTCAAACCAAGGGGTTGAAATTTACGTCTGCATCAAACGCAGCTTTTATTACCGGCTTGGCTGTCATTTTCACCCCGGCCTTGCTGTTTCTTTGGTTCAAAACTAAACCACAGCGGGGTCAGATGATAGGGGCTTTGCTAGCCACAGTTGGTTTGGCTTTACTCACCTTAAAAGGCTTAAGCGTTCAGAAGGGCGATCTTTTGGTGCTGATGTGTGCGGCATCGTTTGCACTTCATATTGTTGTGCTGTCTAGGGCCAGCAAGGTTGCCAATCATCTCAATATCGCTTTCATACAGATCCTTGTCGTTGGCTTGCTATCGTTGGGGCAGTCGATTATTTTTCAAGAATTTTCGGTTCCCAAAACTGAAACAACTGTAAACGCCATCTTGATTATTGGCATACTGGGAACCGCGATTGGTTTTTATGTACAAACCAAAGCCCAAGTTGCTTCGTCACCCAACACCATCGCACTCATCATCGTGTTGGAGCCTGTCTTTGGTGGTTTATTCGGGTACTTTTTAGCGGGCGACCGATTAACGGCTGTCAACTGGACCGGAGCTGTTTTGATTGTTGTGGGTATGCTGGTAGCTGAAACGCATTTTGACCGGCCTATTAAGCGAAACTCTTAGAGCCGTCAAAGCACAGGTTATTCCTGTGCGAATTCGCAGTAAAAATACCCGCCTCATACACTAGCCTGTAGCATGCTGATAACTTTCAAAGCTGCACGGTTTCTTAAAAATAAAACCACATCATTTAACAGCTAAGAGTTGCCTGAAACTACGCCCTGTCCATTGTTGTACTTAAAACCCCATATTTGTACCGTCTATGAAAGACATCCAACACTACATGCGCCCCGGCTTGCTGCAACTGCCCAGCCTGCCGCCACTGTCGCTGTACATTCACCTGCCATGGTGCATTAAGAAATGCCCGTACTGCGACTTCAATTCGCATGAATCAAAAGGCGGCCTCCTTACAGATGGCACCGAGCAGCGCTACATCAGTGC
>JAYSWJ010000074.1:0-13622 GCA_043718065.1 Polaromonas sp. | reverse complement strand
CCGAGCACCTTATCGGTGGCGTCAATCACAAACCACTCGTGCGTCACGTCGGCGGGTTTAGCGCTGTACGTAGTCATGAGTTTTCTCTTTTCAATAATTAGAGGGTTTGTAGCATGCCTTTTCTACGGTCGGTGCTCTTCTAATGAGAGCCTCTTAGGTAGGATCTGATTTATTTGCAGGTACAGTTACCGTAAGGGGACGACTAGGAGCCTGCTTTCAATCGGCTTCACCGCGGGCATAGCTAAACGCTGCGAAGCCTTCCATTATAAGCAAAATCAAGCACTTAGGTCAACATTTCTCCTATCTTACAAGGTAGAAGTCTCTCGCCTAGCCCGCTACAAGTCTGCAGAAAGGGGATTTAAGCTGATTTTCGGGCAGCGCAGGCGTTACCATCACCTCATGCTCTCTTACCGCCACGCCTTCCACGCAGGCAACCATGCTGATGTGCTCAAGCACATGACGCTGATTGCCACCCTAAAATACATGACTCTCAAAGACGCGGGTATTACTGTGGTAGACACCCACGCCGGGGCGGGTTTGTACCGTTTAGATGGTGAATTTTCGCAAAAAAGCGCAGAAGCGGATGAAGGCATCAATAAGCTGTTTTCGGCGCTGCATTTAACATCAAAATCGGATTTTCAGCCCGTAGAACCTGCTCAAGCAGCTATTAAATCAGTAGCTATTGCTACCCCTCTGCAAGACTACATCGACTGCATTGCCAGCTTTAACGCCAAAGGGTTGAAGGTCTACCCCGGCTCGCCGTTTGTGATGCACAGCCAGTTGCGCGCGGGCACGGTGGCGTCTACCCGCGACAAGCTCAAACTGTTTGAACTACACGGTGCAGATGCCACCGCCCTACACGGCAATATGGCCCAATTGAAAGCGGGCCGCATGGTGAGCGTAGAACGGTCAGACGGGTTTGAGGCACTTAAAGCGCTACTACCGCCGCCCAATAAACGCGCCTTAGTTTTAATTGACCCCAGCTATGAAATGAAGAGCGACTACGCCAGGGTGTATGCGGGTTTACAGGACGCTATGAAGCGCTTCCCCACAGGCACGTATGTGGTGTGGTACCCGGTAATTCCCCGCGCCGAGTCGCACGACCTGCCACGCCGCTTAAAAATTCTGGCCCAGCAAAACAAAAAATCCTGGCTGCATGCCACGCTCAACATTGGCATGGGCGAGGACGATAAAACAGCCGCGCCTGTGGTTGCCGTCAGCCCGGATGGCAAGCCGCTGCCACCCAAGCGGCCCGGCCTGCGCGAGAGTGGCATGTTTTTGATTAACCCTCCGCACACGCTCAAAGCCTCTCTGAACGAGGCCTTGCCGCAGGTGCTGGCCTATCTGGGGCGCGGGCGCGGCAAAGGCTTTGTGGTGGAAGCTGGGGGCTAACGGCTAGTGATGGTGCAGCTTAGTTGCGTTACAAATTAAACCGCCAAATTGCACAAACGTACTATATCCAAAAGCATTACAGCACCCCATAATTCAATGACTTTTGCAATTGAATTTACTGGCGCGTATGGAACTCCCTTTACTCAGAATAGGTTTGCTCGGTTTTAGTCGTAGCGATGCTAATTTAGCCGTAGCGCATATTTTGTCGGCTGTCACCTCCCGCAGCCGCTGGGAAGTGGTGCCCTTTGAAGATGCTGATTTATGGCTGATCCACAGCCCTAGTGTCAGCATGGGTGAGAACCGTGGGCTGCATATTGCCAACCCGGATGCGCCGCATTCGCCACTGACCATTTACCCGCACCAAACCAGCCGCCCGGTGGCCTTTACCGTGCCCCTGCCAGAGGCTATCGACGCTGTGCTGGCTATTGATTTAACCAATACCTACCAGTGCGCCAGCGGGTTAAATCAGTTTGCCATGGCGCTGCCGCTGCAGTGTGCACATTTTGCGCTGGGCGAACAAGTGGCTACCCGCCAGAGCAATTTGTGCAAGGGCACCTACCATTTGCAATTTGAAAACCGCATAGTGGCTGTGGTGGATCTGGTGGCTTGGCGTGTAGGCTTGGCACCAGACGCCAAACCTATCCAGTTGTCACTGGCATCTTGGCGGCACCGCCCCACTGATGCCACGCACATGCCGCAAGGATTTACCGTACAAACGCTAGAAAAACCTATGTGGGCCTACGCCAGCCGCACGCTCAAGGCACAGTTGCCCATCAGCTACAACACTGAGCTGATTTACTTGCGTCGCCTGTCAGTGCTGCCGCAAAGCTGGTTGCACCAAGACCACATGAATTTGATTGGTCTGCTCAGTCGCCAGCCCATGCCATTGGCCGAGCTGTCGCGCCAAACGCAACTGTCCGACGAGCGCCTGGCTGCTTGCCTAGCCGCGTTGTACTACATTGGCACCGTCACCACCGATCCGCGCCAAATTTTGCACGGCGACAAACGGATACGCAGCAGCTTTGCCGCACTGGCCGCCAGTGCCACTGCCGATGCAGAGGGTGAACTGAGTGCCAGCGACTTTGACCAAATTTCAAGCCAGTCGGTGTTCGACACCCACAGTTTTGCACCTGCCTCAGCGCAGAACGGGTGAATTAATTAACCGACCAATCGGTTGGTTAATTGGTATACTGCATGCTAACTGCAGCCGAGCGCTGCGCGAAGGACACTGTGTATGTATACCCAAGCTTTGGACATGCCTGATACTGCTGCAGACAAAACGCCACTTTTAAAAGCGGTTGCCAGCCCCGCAACACCCGCCGAGCTAGCGCTCCAAAGCCGCTTTGACGCCATGATAGACGCCGACGGCAAGATCGAGGCGCAAGACTGGATGCCCCAGGCTTATCGCAAAACGCTGGTGCGACAGATCAGCCAGCATGCGCACAGCGAAATTATTGGTATGCAGCCTGAGGGCAATTGGATATCGCGCGCACCATCGCTTAAACGCAAAGCGATTTTGCTGGCCAAGGTACAGGACGAGGCTGGTCATGGCTTGTACCTGTATTCGTCAGCCGAAACTCTGGGCACGTCACGCGACCAAATGCTGGATGCTCTGCACACCGGCAAAGCAAAGTACAGCAGCATCTTTAACTACCCCACCCTCACCTGGGCCGACACAGGTGTCGTGGGCTGGCTAGTAGACGGCGCGGCGATTACGAACCAAGTACCGCTGTGCCGCTGCACGTACGGGCCATATGCGCGCGCGATGATTCGTATTTGTAAAGAAGAAAGCTTCCACCAGCGCCAAGGCTACGAATCGTTAATGACGATGATGGCTGGCACTACTGCGCAGCGTGCCATGGTGCAAGACGCAGTGAACCGTTGGTGGTGGCCCGTGCTAGCCATGTTTGGCCCGCCCGACAGCGATAGCCCCCACAGCGGGCAAAACATGCGCTGGGGCATTAAGCGTATATCAAACGACGATTTGCGACAAAAGTTTGTCGACGCCACCGTGCCGCAGGCGCGCATCATGGGCGTGACGCTGCCGGATGCTGATTTAAAGTGGAACGAGGCGAAAGGCCGCCACGACTACGGCGCGATCGACTGGGACGAATTTTGGGCCACCGTGAACGGCCACGGCCCGTGTAATAAAGAACGCCTTGCCACGCGCGTGAAAGCACATAACGACGGCGCTTGGGTGCGGGAGGCAGCGCTGGCTTATGCGAATAAGCACAAAGCCTCTTTGCTACGGCAGGCGGCTTGATGGGCTGAGGTTTTTTGAATCGGACTTCGGTACGCGAAGGACGCGAAGATTGCGCGAAAGACGCGAAAGCAGATAAAGAAAAAAATACCAAAATTATTTATGTATATTTAATCGCCACCTTTATTTAATTTATTTTTTGTATTCCTTTCGCGTCCTTCGCGCAATCTTCGCGTCCTTCGCATCCGGTATTTTTTCTTAAAGTCAAAAATCTATGACAACCCAAGAACTTCCCCTATTCGAAGTTTTCATACGCTCCAAGCAAGGCTTGGAGCACAAGCATTGCGGTAGCTTGCACGCGGCAGATGCGCAGCAAGCTTTGCAGATGGCGCGTGACGTGTACACGCGGCGTTTGGAGGGTGTGAGTATTTGGGTGGTGGCCAGCGCGCAGATTACGGCCAGCCAGCCTGAGGACAAAGACGAAATGTTTGATCCGGCCAGTGACAAAATTTACCGTCACCCTAGCTTCTACGACATACCCGATGCGGTGGGGCATATGTGATGAATGCATCAGTATTTGCACCTGCAGCAACGGCATTAACAGCTGCTATGGCTGCGACAACTGCCCACACGCAATACATCTTGCACTTGGCAGACAACGCGCTTATCCACGGCCAGCGTATTGCCCAATGGTGCAGCCATGGCCCGGTGCTAGAAGAAGACATTGCCATGGCCAATATTGGCCTAGATCATATCGGCCAAGCGCGCATGCTGTACCAATACGCTGCAAGCCTGCTAGAAGACACTACCGAAGACAAGCTGGCCTTCTTTCGCAACCCCGAGCAGTTCTTAAACTACACCATGCTAGAGCTACCGCACTGCACTGCGTTTGCGCCATCGGTGCACACCGAGATGGACTACGCTGTGACGATTGCGCGCAACTTTTTGTATGCATCGCTAATGAATTTAGTATGGGCGCAGTTGCAAAACTCTGCTGATGGGCAGTTAGCCGCTATCGCCGCCAAGAGCGTTAAAGAAGTACGCTACCACCTGCGCCACAGCACCGACTGGATGCTGCGCTTGGGTGACGGCACTGCCGAATCGCACGCGCGCATGCAAGCCGCTTTAGACCACCTTATGCCTTACACGCAAGAATGGTTTACGCCCAGCGCTATGGATATAGTAGCTGTTGAATTGAACATCGGCACTGACACAGCTGCATTGCAAACTGTGTGGCACACCAGGGTAGCTACCGTCATTAACCAAGCCACCTTGCACATGCCCACCAGCACAGGCTTCATCACACGCGGCAAACAAGGCCACCACTCCGAGCATTTAAGCTATCTGCTGGCCGAAATGCAGAGCCTTGCCCGCGCGCACCTGGAGGCTACGTGGTGATGGAGCACGCAGAAAAAGATAGCGATGCGGAATTTTGCTCAGACCCCACTTTGCGTTCTGTATCTTTAGCCACACAGCTAGAGAACATCAGACAGCTACTTGAAAGCGTACACGACCCCGAAATACCCGTTGTCAGCATCCGCGAACTGGGCATTTTGCGCGATGTACGTTACACGCAAGATAGCAGCATTGAAGTGGTCATTACCCCCACCTACAGCGGCTGCCCTGCGATGGGGCAGATTGAAGACGACATAAAAATCGCTTTGCACAATGCAGGTTTTGTAGCCAAAGTGGTAACACAACTGGCCCCCGCGTGGACCACCGACTGGATATGCGACAGCGCCAAAGACAAACTGCGCGACTACGGCATAGCACCTCCGCAGTGCAGCGCGGCGCAGCAATTTTCGGCAGATGCTGCAACTGGTACTACAATGAATAACATAGCTGCTCGACCAGTATTTATGGCGCCTAGAGGCCAATTTAATCTAAAGAATGTACCTTGCCCAAGGTGCCAAAGCAGCAACACCACCGAGACGTCACACTTTGCTTCTACCGCTTGCAAAGCGCTGTACAAATGCTTGGATTGTCTAGAGCCGTTTGATTATTTCAAGCCTTATTGAACCTGCGCCATTACGTATGAGCACACCGCATTTTCATACCCTTTTTGTCAAACGCATTGAGCCTTTAAAGCGCAAGCCGTGGCTATCACCTTGGCCATACCACCCGATCTGCGTGATGCGTTTCAGTTCACACCGGGTCAGTTTGTTAACTTGCGCGCCATGGTTGACGGTGAATCTGTGCGGCGCAGCTATTCGCTGTGCAGTACCCCTGCGCAACTGGCCAGTGGGCAAGAAATTACCGTAGGTATCAAACGGGTAGAAGGCGGCGTGTTTAGCACCTGGGCCACCACTGCGCTACGGGTGGGTGACGAGGTGGATGTCATGCCGCCCGATGGTCGCTTTACGCCCAAAGCGGCCTTCGCCCAGCCACAAGGCACGCACCGCTTGGGCTTGGCCGCAGGCTCGGGCATTACACCCGTCTTGTCCATCATGGCACATATGTTGGCCACCGAGCCATTGTCACGCTTTACCTTGGTGTACGGTAACCAACGCAGCAACACCATTATGTTTCACGAGGCTCTGCAAGATCTGAAAGACCGCTATGCGGGCCGCGTGTCGCTGGTCCATGTGCTATCTCGCCAACCGCAAGAGGTTGACCTGCTGCATGGCCGTTTAGATGAAGCCAAAGTTACCGCGCTGCTCAAGCAACTGGTGCCTGCAGCACACATTGCAGAAGTGTTTATCTGCGGGCCAGAGGCCATGATTGAATCTGCCGAACGTGCAATGGCCAAGGCAGGCATTGCACGCGAGCGTGTACACGCTGAACGGTTTGCCATAGGCTCTCAATTTACTACTAAAAACATAGCTGCTCGAGCAGGTTCTACGGCTCAAAACGGCAATATAGTTTATGAATTTTCACTTGAAGTTATCTTAGACGGCAAAGGCCACAGCTTTGGCATGCAAGCTAGTGACAACGTGCTGGACACCGCCCTAGCAGGCAGCCTTGACCTACCTTATGCATGCAAGGCAGGCGTGTGCTGCACCTGCCGCGCCAAGGTGCTAGAGGGTAAGGTAACGATGGAGAAAAACTTTACCCTAGAGCAGTGGGAGATCGACAAAGGCTTTGTACTGACCTGCCAAGCGCATTGTGTGTCTCAGCGCGTGGTGGTCAGTTATGACGAACGGTGATCGAGTCACCGTGGCCGAATGTTGATCTAGTCACCGTTATCAATAGGCACTCACACCGCCGCCAACGCTTGCTCTAAATCTTCCAGCAAATCGTCAATATGCTCAATACCCACTGATAAACGCACCATACCTTCGCTGACCCCGGCTTTGGCCAGCTCTGAGGGGTTAAGCTGGCGGTGCGTAGTGGATGCAGGGTGGCAGGCTAGCGACTTCGCGTCGCCAATGTTAACCAAGCGCGTAAACAGCTTGAGCGCGTCTTGAAAACGTGCGCCCGACTCGCGGCCCTTTTCGCCCTTGAGCGTGAAGCTGATGATGCCTGAGGCACGGCCACCCATCATCTTCTGGACCAGCGCATGGTCAGGATGGTCAGGCAAGCCAGCGTAATTGACCGAAGCCACCTTGGCATGTTTTTGCAAATGCTTGGCTACCTTTACAGCATTCTCGCAAATGCGATCCATGCGCAGTGCCAGTGTTTCAATGCCTTGCAAAATCTGAAACGCATTCATCGGGCTGAGCGCCGCGCCCATGTTGCGCAGCGGCACCACGCGGCAGCGGCCAATGTAGGCTGCAGGGCCAAGGGCTTCGGTATAGACCACGCCGTGGTAGCTTACATCGGGCTCGTTCAGTCGCTTGAAACGCGCCTTGTGCTCTGCCCATGGGAACTTGCCCGAGTCCACCACCGCACCGCCAATGCTGGTGCCATGGCCACCCAAATATTTGGTCAGTGAATGCACCACAATGTCAGCGCCGTGCTCAAACGGGCGGCATAGGTAAGGGCTGGACACCGTGTTGTCTACTATCAGCGGCACGCCATGGTCGTGCGCTACTTTGGCCAGCGCAGCAATGTCGGTAATATTGCCCAAAGGGTTGCCAATCGACTCGCAATAAATAGCTTTGGTGCGCGCATCGATTAGCTTGCCAAACGATGCTGGGTCGCGGTAGTCGGCAAAACGCACTTCAATACCCATCTGCGGGAAGGTGTGGGCAAACAAGTTGTAGGTGCCGCCATACAAAGTGGATGCAGAAATAATGTTGTCACCCGCCTCAGTGATGGTTTGAATGGCGTAGGCAATGGCCGACATGCCCGAGGCCACAGCCAGCGCGCCAATGCCACCTTCTAGCGCGGCCACGCGGGCCTCTAGCACGCCGTTGGTCGGGTTCATGATACGGCTGTAGATGTTGCCCGCTACTTTCAGGTCAAACAAATCGGCGCCATGCTGCGTGTTGTCAAACGCGTAGGCTACGGTTTGGTAGATGGGCACAGCGACAGCTTTAGTCGTGGGATCGGGCGTGTAGCCGCCGTGAACGGCGATGGTTTCTAGTTTCATGTGAGCTCCTTGGGTTTATGGGTTAACGTAGCCGCTCTATCTCTACCTGCTTAATGCCTATGAGGCCAATGGCTTGCGCGGCAGCGTAGCTTAGGTCGATGATGCGGCCTCTGATAAATGGGCCGCGATCGTTGATGCGCACCACCACCTCTTTGCCATTAACTTGCGATTTGACCCGCACGCGTGTGCCAAAGGGCAGCGTCTTGTGCGCAGCGGTCAGCTCGTTGGTGTTAAAGCGCTCACCATTGGCCGTGCGCTTACCTTGGAAGCGCGGACCGTACCATGAGGCAATGCCCAATTCTGTCCAACCCGTGGTGCTGTCGTTAGTAGAAACTACAGGTACTACTGCGCCGTCTGGCCCAGTAGCAGGAGAGTTTGCAGACGAAGAGGGCGCTGCATTGTCGGGCATCGATGAGTCTGCGCGACTGACCATAGGCGGCTGCGACGGTGTCTTATTGACTGTGGCGGCTGAACCGTCAGCACTTAGCATAGACTTTGGCGCGTTAGCACAGCCCACCAGCCAGAGCCCCAACATACCGCACGCCACTAAGCGAGTGCAGTATGCAGTGGTAGCAGTGATGGGGAAGTTAACCATACGGGCTATGCCAAGTTCAATCGTTTGCAAATTTCGGTGCTGGCTGCAGATTGGTTCATTGTATAAAAATGCAAGCCAGGTACACCAGCATTGCGTAACTGATCGCACAAGTCAGTTACTACGTCCAAGCCGAATGCTTTGATGGATGCACTGTCGTCGCCAAAGGCTTGCAGGCGCATGCGAACCCAGCGCGGGATCTCTGCGCCACAGGCATCGCTAAAGCGCATTAACTGTGACGAGCTGAGGATAGGCATGATGCCTGGAATTACGGGAACTTCTGCGCCTAATTTGTGTGCATCATCGACAAAGCGAAAGTATGCATCGCTGTTAAAGAAATACTGCGTAATGGCTGAATTGGCGCCCGCTTTAACCTTGGTCACATACGCTTTTAAGTCAGCATCAGGTGACTTGGCTTGAGGGTGCACTTCGGGGTAGCAGCCTACTTCGATATGAAAATGATCGCCCGTCTCAGCCCGGATAAACGCTACCAGTTCGTTAGCATGTTTAAACTCGCCAAACGTGCCGTGGCCACTGGGCAAGTCGCCCCGCAGCGCCACCACACGCTGTATGCCAGTGTGCTTGAAGTGCGCTAATTGCTCGCGCACGGTATCGCGTGTAGCGCCAATGCAAGAGAAGTGAGGTGCAGCGCTGTAGCCATCTGCAAGTATCGACTGCACAGTTTGCAACGTACCGTCTTGCGTAGAACCACCAGCACCGTAAGTAACGCTGAAAAACTCCGGCTTTAGCGCATACAGTTTTTGTCGTACTGCCACTAATTTTTCAACACCCTCGGGTGTTTTGGGTGGGAAAAATTCAAAACTGATAGGAAGTGTTGATGCATTCATCATGTTCTTTCTAAAAAGCGAGGCGGTTTATGTTTTGACCACGTGGACAAAAAATTCACGGTTACCATCGCCACCCGCTATCGGGCTTTCAAAATAATTTTTAACTTGCAAACCAAAATCTTCGTATGCACTGCGAATACGTTGCTCTACTTGCGCATAGTGCGCCGCGTCTTTCACGATGCCGCCTTTACCTATCTGCTCTGGCTGCAACTCAAACTGCGGCTTGACCAGCATCAGCCAGTTGCCGCGTGGTTTAAGCAAATCTACCAGCGCTTGGATAACCAGTGTTTGCGAAATAAATGATACGTCACCAACAATCAAATCTACGCCAAAATTAAGCTCATTTTTTCTATCAAATAAGCCATCTAACCAAGTATATTCTGCTGAAGCAGCTATTAAATCAGTAGCTATTAGTGTGCGCGCGTTGAGCTTTTCAATGCATATTACCTGCTCACTTGCACGCAGGCGCGGGTGCAATTGGCCTTGGCCTACGTCAATACCCACTACGCCACGCGCTCCGTGCTGCAGCAAACAGTCGGTAAATCCGCCGGTAGACTGCCCTACGTCCAGACAGACTTTGCCTTGCACGTTGAGTTTGCAAGTTGCCAAAGCACCCTCAAGTTTAAGGCCGCCACGCGACACGTATTTGGCTTCGGCCACATCCGCTAACTCAATCTGCACGTCTTCAAACAAATCATCGCTTTTGCGCAAAGTCTTCCACTCGCCGCGATGCAGGTAGCGTGCGCCAGCGTCAATCAAGCGCACGGCTTGGCTGCGCGAATTAGCCAAGCCACGTTGAACTAAAAGTTGGTCTGCACGCATAGCTGTTACCAGTTCTGGCTGGGATTGCCTTAGGCTTTATCAGCGTTTAGGCAAGCTCAGCACAAACTGTCTAGCTTAATAACGGTATGTGTCGGCTTTGTACGGGCCGTCTACTGACACGCCAATGTAGTCAGCTTGTTCTTTGGTCAGCTCAGTCAGCACCGCGCCCACTTTCTTCAAGTGCAAGCGTGCGACCTTTTCGTCTAGGTGCTTAGGCAATACATACACTTGGCCCACTTTGTATTCTTTTTGCTTGGTAAACAGCTCGATCTGAGCAATCGTTTGGTTGGCAAAGCTCGATGACATTACAAAGCTAGGGTGGCCGGTGCCGCAACCCAAGTTCACCAAGCGGCCTTTGGCCAACAAGATGATGCGCTTAGAGGGCTTCTTACCTTTGGCTGGAAAGATGATGTGGTCAACTTGCGGCTTGATCTCTTCCCACTTGTATTTTTCTAGTGCTTCGACGTCAATCTCGTTGTCAAAGTGGCCAATGTTGCAAACAATCGCTTGGTCTTTCATCGCGGCCATGTGGTCATGGGTAATCACGCTCTTGTTGCCAGTAGCAGACACAAAAATGTCAGCCTTGTCAGCGGCGTATTCCATGGTCACTACTTTGTAGCCTTCCATCGCGGCTTGCAGCGCGTTGATAGGGTCTACTTCCGTCACCCATACTTGTGCAGACAGTGCGCGCAGTGCTTGGGCAGAGCCCTTGCCCACGTCGCCGTAGCCAGTGACCACAGCTACTTTGCCAGCAATCATCACGTCGGTAGCGCGCTTGATAGCGTCAACCAAGCTCTCGCGGCAGCCGTACAGGTTGTCGAACTTCGACTTGGTCACAGAGTCGTTCACGTTGATAGCACGCATAGCCAAAGTGCCTTTAGCCGACATTTCGTTCAAACGCAGCACGCCAGTGGTGGTTTCTTCGGTTACGCCAATGATGTTTTTCAGACGGCGTGAGTACCATGTTGGGTCAATACGCAACTTGGCTTTGATGGCGGCAAACAGGCATTTTTCTTCTTCGCTGCCGGGCTTGGCCAACACTTTAATGTCTTTCTCAGCTTTTGTGCCTAGGTGCATCAGCAATGTTGCGTCGCCGCCGTCGTCCAAAATCATGTTCGGGCCTTCAGTCTTGCTGCCCTTGTCGCCGAACTCGAAAATGCGGTGTGTGTAGTCCCAGTAATCGGCCAGCGACTCGCCTTTGTAAGCAAACACGGGGGTGCCCTGCGCAACTAGCGCGGCAGCAGCGTGATCTTGGGTAGAGAAAATGTTGCAAGAAGCCCAGCGAATGTCTGCTCCCAAAGCTTGCAGGGTTTCAACCAGCACAGCGGTTTGAATCGTCATGTGCAGTGAACCGGTGATGCGCGCGCCTTTGAGTGGCTTGGACTTTGAGAATTCTTCACGAATTGCCATCAAACCGGGCATTTCGGTCTCGGCAATGTTCATCTCTTTGCGGCCAAAAGCGGCCAACGACAAGTCCGCAATCGCGTAATCTTGCTTCTTCAGGGGTTTGACAACAGCGTTCATAGGGTGCTCCGTTAATGTGAACGAGCCACTGAAATTAACGTGCCTAACGAATCGCTTAGGGGTTGAACCGAAGCACTCACCGCACAGTTTTCAGTGGGTGAGCGCAGTTAGAAACTTGAACCGCTCAAAACCATATTAAAGCGGCGTTTCCGAGCCTCGACCACTTTGCATGGCCTGCAGCGCTCCTCGGATTATAGTATTTTAACCCAGCCTGACAACCTACCCATCTTTGGCTTTTTTGAAAGCTATTTTGGAGAGCATTAGCAACATCCAGCGGTAAGTCAGCGTGATAACGGTAGCCACGATGGCCCAGTACCAAAACGAAAAACCTTGCTTATTAGACCGAACGGGAAGGTTAGTCATTTCGACAAAGCCAGCGCTCAACCCAAGCGCCAGCACAAGCGCGACCCACTTCAAGAACTACAAGGCAGCCTCGACTATTCGCTGTTTTGCCTCTACAGCGCGGTTTTTATTTGAAGTTACAAATTTCATCCACCGAATCATATCCAAGCGACAACTCCTTGGCAATCTTTGCCAAAGAGTTAAAATATCTGGTATGACCACCGTAACCATGAACATCTCGCTGACTGAAGACCTAAAGTCTTTTGTAGACTCGCGTATTAAAACCCGAGGCTACAGCTCGGCTAGCGAATACATGCGTGACTTGGTGCGACGAGATGAAGAACGTCAAGCAGAGGAACGCCTGAAAGCCTTGATCGAAGAGGGTATCGCCTCTGGTCCTGCGGGCGAGTGGAAAGATTTACGAGCTGGTTTTTTAGCAGCATCAGGAATCAAATTACCAGCCACAGAAAAAGCCCGCTCTGAGCGCTCGCGTAAAGCTGCATGAAGCCACTGTTGATACAGCGTCGCGCACTGCGCGACATGGAGCAAGCGCGCGCTTATTATGAAACGCACGCGGTGCATACAGTGCCCGATCTGGCGCGTGAGCTGGACGCCGCCTTGGTGCATCTGCAACGCAACCCCGGCACAGGCTCGCCGCGCTGGGGGCTGCAACTGGGTTTGGCAGGGTTACGCGTCTGGCGTTTAGACCAGTTTCCTTATCTGATTTTTTATTTTGACCAGCCTCGAAAAATTGAAGTGGTTCGTGTGTTGCACCAATCAACAAATATTCCTCAGCATTTAGAACATTGAATTGACCCTACCGTGACCTACGCTACCGAAACCAAACGCCGCCGCACCTTTGCCATCATCTCGCACCCCGACGCGGGCAAAACTACGCTGACTGAAAAGCTGTTGCTATTCTCGGGCGCTATCCACATTGCGGGCAGCGTCAAAGCGCGCAAGGCTACGCGGCATGCCACCAGCGACTGGATGGAGATTGAAAAGCAGCGTGGCATTTCGGTGGCCTCTTCTGTCATGCAGATGCTGTACCGTGACAGCGTGATCAACCTGCTAGACACCCCCGGCCACAAAGATTTTTCTGAAGACACCTACCGCGTGCTGACTGCGGTGGACAGCGCGCTGATGGTGATTGACGCTGCTAACGGTGTAGAGCCGCAGACCAAGCGGCTGATTGAGGTGTGCCGCCAGCGCAACACCCCCATCATGACCTTTGTCAACAAGATGGACCGCGAGGGCCGCGACCCGATCGAGCTGCTGGACGAGATTGAGCAGGCGCTGGGCATGCCCTGCGTGCCCATGACTTGGCCCGTGGGCCAAGGCAAGCAGTTTGGCGGTATTGTAGATTTGCGCAAGCAGCACATGCGCTTATTTAAAGCGGGTAACGACAAAGTGGACGAGTCGCAAGAC
>JAYSWJ010000073.1:0-13643 GCA_043718065.1 Polaromonas sp. | reverse complement strand
TGGAGCGCAGCAACGTTCGGTGTGCCTATGACAAACAATAAAGGGCCGCAGGTCCGTTTGGCATGGGCACACCGTGCGGTGCTGTGTGATCGCGAGGTCCTGGGATAGCAACGAGATGCCCGGCTCAAGTTCAGCTACCCGGGGCGCACGCGAACCGAGCAACCAACGTAGCCAACGCCCACGCTAAAGCCAAACGACCAACTAAGCCAGAACGCACGCCAAACCAAGAGGAACTATCTTGGACAACAGCAAAAAAGCCTTAAACAGACGGTGACTTTCTCCGCTGTTGTCGCGCTAAATAAATCGTGTACGTCAATACAGCCAGTGTCACAACCGCCATTAGCAAAGTAGCCGCTGCATAGATAGATGGGTTCACCCCACGCCGGGCATAGCTAAAAATAACTTGCGGCAAAGTTGTGACGCCGGGACCCGACAAAAACTCAGACACCACCACATCGTCAAACGACAGCGTAAACGTTAGCAACCAAGCCGCCATCAGCGACGGCACAATGTTAGGCAGTGTGACTAAGAAAAACACTTGCGCAGGTCGGCAGCCCAGGTCCATGGCAGCTTCTTCTAGTGAGCGGTCCATCTCTGATAAGCGCGACTGAATCACTACCGTGGCATACGCCATACCCAGCAAAATATGCCCCAGCACAATGGTCATGGTGCCGCGCTCAGGCCAACCTACTCCGCGCTGTATACCTACCATCAGCAGCAGCAGCGACATACCCACAATGACCTCAGGCATCACCAGCGGCGCGCTGACCATGCCAGAAAAAGCGTACGCCCGCGAAACTGCCCCATACGCACCAGCGCATAAGCCGCCAAGGTAGCCAGTGCGGTGGCTGCCGTAGCGCTGAGCAGAGCTACTTTGAGCGACAGAAAAAACCCTTCTACCAAGCGCGGGTCTGACGCCAGCGCCTGATACCAGCGCGTGGAAAACCCAGTGAACACACTGTCTTGGCGTGTGCTGTTAAATGAAAAGACCACCAAAAACAAAAGCGGAGCGTATAGAAAAAAGTAGATCGCCAGCAGCCACAGCTTGGCGATATGCCGCTGCATAAAACGCGAAGATGTGCTCATGCTAACGTGCCTCTTGCGCTGAGCGCTGGTTGACGCGGTGCTGGTACCACAGCAGCGGCGCGATCACCAGCACGATCATGATGATGGCCAAGGCACTGGCCCGTGGCCAGTTGTTGCTGCTGAACATTTCGTCCCACACTACACGGCCAATCATGATGTTCTCAGCACCACCCAAGAGCGACGGTATGACGAATTCGCCCACACAGGGAATGAACACCAGCATGCAGCCCGCTGTAATGCCGGTGCGGCTAAGCGGTACGGTGACCAGCCAAAACGCTTTCCACGGGCTGGCACCCAAGTCGTAGGCAGCCTCTAGCAGCCGCAAGTCCATTTTGACCAAGGTGGCGTACAAAGGCAGCACCATAAACGGCAAGTACACATACGTCATGCCTACTAGCATCGACACATCGGTGTAGAGCATTTGGATCGGCTCGTTAATTATGCCCAGCGCCAGCAGTGCGGCGTTGACCACTCCTTGGTCGGCCAAAATGCCCTTCCACGCATACACGCGCAGCAAAAACGAGGTCCAAAACGGCAGCATCACCAGCATCAAATACACGGGCCGGTGGGTGGGCTTGGCGCGGGCGATAAAGTAAGCAAACGGATAGCCTAAACCCAAGCACAGCACGGTGGTAAAAAAAGCGTATTTCAACGACAGCAGATACGCATCGGTGTAGATGGTACTGCCCCACAGGCCGTCGCTGTCACGCACCACCGACAGGTAGTTTTGTACTTTTAAAATCAAGCGCCACTTACCATCGGTATTGGTCAGCATGGTGGCAAACGGGTCCAAGCCCTCGCCCATGTCGGTCAAGCTGATGCGCAGCAAAATCAAAAACGGCAACGCAAAAAAGACCAGCAACCACACATAGGGAATGCCCAGCGCTGTGCGGCGGCCCATACCAAGGCGCTGCCACCAAGTTTGCGATGTGTTCATGTGCAAAAATCCAGACTTAAAAAAAGCTGTACACACTTGCGCGCGTACAGCTTGTCACTTGTATGCCACTTCAAGCAGCAGACAAGTTTACTTGCCTTTTTTAAACGCTGTGTAAATACTGCTGAGCGACTCACGCGCCGCGTTGTTAAAGCTAGACGGGGGCACCATGGTGGCCAATGCGGCAGGCTCTAAAAATATGGACTTGTTAGCCACTACTTCAGGCGTTACTTTGGCGACGCTGGCTTTGTTGGCGGTGGGGTAGCCCAGCTCGTTAGTCAACGCGGCAGACACGTCAGGCTGCAAGAAGTAGTTGATAAAGGTGGCTGCATTGCCAGGGTGCTTGGCATCTTTGGTGACTGCTAAGTTGTCAAAAAAGATCAAACCGCCGGTTTTGGGCACCAAGGCTTCGATCTCAACACCCGATTTATTCTCTACCGCGCGGCCTTTGGCGATGTTGATGTCACCCGCCCAGCCCAAAGCCACGCAGGCTTTGCCACCGGCTAGGTCGTCAATCATGGTGCTGGAGAACAAGCGAATGTCCTTGCGCACCTTGGCCAGCATGTCGCCCGCCGCTTTGTGGTCGGCCACGTCGTTAGAGTAGGCATTTTTGCCAATGTAGTGCAGGGCCGGTGGCAACACCTCGGTAGGCGAGTCAAGGTAGGCAATGCCGCATGACTTGAGCTTGGCAGTGTAGGCGGGGTTAAACACCAAGTCCCAAGCGTTCTCGGGCAGGGGCGTGCTACCCAGCGCTTTGGCGACCTTGGCCTTGTTGATGCCTACCGTGGTGAAACTCCAAGCCCAAGGTATCAGGTAGGCATTGCCGGGGTCAACAGTGGTCAGCTTGCCCATGATTTCAGCGTCTAGGTTGCTGGTATTGGGGATTTTGGTTTTGTCTAGCTTTTGCAGCAAGCCGGCTTCAATCTGGCCTTTGGCAAACACCGCACCGGGCACCACGATGTCGTAGCCGGTATTGCCTGCTACCAGCTTGGCGTTGAGGGCTTCGTTGTTTTCAAATGTTTGGTAATTGACCTTGATGCCCGTGTCTTTCTCGAAGTTGGCAATCATGTCTTTGGCAATATAGTCAGGCCAGTTGTAAATATTGAGTACTTTTTCTTCAGTATTGGCGGGGGCGGCGGCTGAGGTGGCGGCAGCAGGCGCGATAGCAGGGGCCGGGGCGTCGTCTTTTTTGCTGCAAGCGGCTAAAGCCAAGGCGCTGAGGGCCAGAATCCAAAGGTGTTTTTTCATAACGGCTAAGATTTAAAGTGAAGGGTTGACAACACGGGGCGGGGCAAAGCAAACTTTGGCGGCTTGTTTTGCCCATTACCCAGCAGAAATTGTAGGGTAGCGGCTGCCCCAAGACCAGAGGTGGGAAAGGTTTTTTTCGCTTGGGGCTTTATAATGAGAGGTTTTGCAACATTTGCACCCGTCCCATGCCTATTTACGCTTACCGATGCACCTCCTGCGGCCATGCCAAGGACGTTTTGCAAAAAATTTCCGACCCCTTACTCACCGTGTGCCCAGCGTGCGGCAGCGCTAGCTTTCTAAAGCAGCTTACTGCGGCGGGCTTTCAGCTTAAGGGCTCTGGCTGGTACGTCACCGATTTTCGCGGTGGCGAGAAAGCGGGCGAAGGTGCTAATTCAGGCATTGCCACCGCGCCCAAAACAGATGGTACGTCTGCTGCCCCAGCGGCAGCTGGTGCGCCTAGTGCTGCACCAGCACCGGCTACCAGCGCACCGGCCAGTGCCGCTGCGGCCTCATCCAGCACTTCACCCAGTCCAGCACCCGCTACTAAATCCGTAGCTGCTCCAGCAAAATCTACGGGCGCTTGAAGGCTAAAACATAATGAAATCTGTGCGCAAATGGCTGTTGGCAGGTTTGCTGGTGATCGTGCCCGTGGGCATTACCGTGTGGGTGATGGAATGGATAATTTCCAGCCTAGACCAAACCCTGCTGATCTTGCCGCAAGCATGGCACCCTGATAAGTTGCTGGGCTTTCACATTCCGGGCTTTGGTGTGATATTGGCTTTTGCCATTTTGCTCACGGTAGGTGCAGTGGCCAGCAACTTTTTTGGCAAAAAGCTAGTTATCTGGTGGGACGCTCTGCTTAACCGCATTCCGGTAGTGCGGTCCATTTACTCTAGTGTCAAGCAAGTCTCTGACACACTGTTTTCTGACAGTGGCAACGCTTTTCGCAAGGCCGTGCTAATCGAGTGGCCGCGTACAGACGTGTGGACGATTGCATTTGTAACTGGCACTCCGGGCGGCGATGTGACCAACCACTTGCATGGCGAGTATCTGAGCGTATATGTACCCACCACGCCTAACCCGACGGGCGGTTATTTTGTGATGTTAAAAAAAACCGACTGTATCGAACTAAAAATGAGCGTAGACGAAGCCCTGAAATATATTGTGTCGATGGGCGTGGTGGTGCCCGGCGGGCCCACATCGGTAATCGTATCGCCCCATTCAGCTAACCCCGCCGTAGGCCAGCCCTAAGCTATATTTAAATAACCTTCAATTTATAAAAACGCCCCACGCGGGCTGGAAATACCGATATGTCCCAAGCACTGACCAACCCCCTATCGCTAATGCGCACCAGCTACTGCGGCCTTGTTACCGAGGCGCACCTAGGCCAAACCGTGACCTTGTGCGGCTGGGTTAACCGCCGCCGCGACCATGGCGGTGTAATTTTTGTCGACCTGCGCGACCGCGAAGGCTATGTGCAAGTAGTGTGCGACCCCGATCGCGCCGACATGTTCAAAGCCGCCGAAGGCTTGCGTAACGAGTTTTGCATCCAGATCAAAGGCTTGGTACGCGCACGACCCGCAGGCACCGTGAACGAGAATTTAAAAAGCGGCAAGATCGAAATTTTGTGCCACGAGTTGACAGTGCTGAACGCATCGATTACCCCGCCCTTCCAACTGGACGATGACAACCTGTCTGAGACCACGCGCCTCACGCACCGCGTGCTAGACCTGCGCCGCCCGTACATGCAAAACAACCTCATGCTGCGCTACAAAGTGGCCATGGCGGTGCGCAATTACCTCGACACACACGGTTTTGTCGATATTGAAACCCCCATGCTGACCAAAAGCACGCCTGAAGGTGCGCGCGACTATTTGGTGCCCAGCCGTGTGCAGGAAGGCATGTTTTTTGCGCTGCCGCAGTCACCGCAATTGTTCAAGCAGTTGCTGATGGTGGCGGGCTACGACCGCTACTACCAGATCACGAAGTGCTTTCGCGACGAAGACCTGCGCGCTGACCGCCAGCCTGAATTTACCCAGATTGATATTGAAACCTCGTTCCTGACCGAGCAAGAAATCCGCGACATGTTTCAGGGCATGATGGTGGAAGTGTTTAAGAAAACCAAAGACGTGGACTTAGGCGAGTTCCCGGTGATCACCTACGCCGACGCGATGTACAAATACGGCTCGGACAAGCCCGACTTGCGTTTGAAGCTTGAGTTTACTGAGCTGACTGACGTGATGGGCGACGTAGACTTTAAAGTGTTCTCGGCCCCGGCCTTGATGAAAAACGGCCGTGTGGTGGCATTGCGTGTACCCAACGGTGGCGGAGCATCAGGAGACGCGCCAGGCGCTCAGGGCGCTGGCATCTCGCGCGGCGAGATTGACGCCTACACCGATTTTGTAAAAATCTACGGCGCCAAAGGTTTGGCGTGGATCAAGGTGAATGATGCTTCCAAAGGCCGCGACGGTTTGCAATCTCCCATCGTCAAAAACCTGCACGACGCCGCCATCAAAGCCATCCTCGAGCGTACTGGTGCACAAAACGGTGACATCTTGTTCTTTGGCGCGGACAAAGCCAAGATCGTCAACGACGCCATCGGCGCGCTGCGCCTGAAAATCGGCCACAGCGAGTTCGGCAAAAAGAACGGCCTGTTTGAAGACCGCTGGGCTCCGATGTGGGTGGTGGACTTTCCGATGTTTGAATTTGACGAAGAAAACCAGCGCTACACCGCTGTACACCACCCTTTCACCGCGCCCAAAGACGGCCACGAAGACTGGATGGTCACCGCGCCTGAGAAGTGCATTGCCAAAGGCTACGACATGGTGTTGAACGGCTGGGAGATTGGCGGCGGGTCGGTGCGTATCCACCGTGCGGATGTGCAGGCCAAAGTGTTCGATGCGCTGAAAATATCACCTGAAGACCAGCAGCTTAAGTTCGGCTTCTTGCTAGACGCTCTGCAGTACGGCGCGCCACCGCATGGCGGCTTGGCCTTTGGCCTAGACCGCATCATCACGCTGATGACGGGTGCAGAGAGCATCCGCGATGTGATTGCTTTTCCTAAAACTCAGCGCGCACAATGTTTGCTCACGCAAGCACCGTCGCCGGTGGACGAGAAGCAGCTCAAAGAGTTGCACATTCGCCTGCGCGCGCCAACAGCCGCGCCCGCTGCTGTGTAAGAACTTATCCTAGGACTAATAAAAAAGGCGCTAATAGTTAGCGCCTTTTTCTTGGCCTACACCCTACGATGACTTACAAAATCCCGGTGTCCGTACTGGTGGTTATCTACACGCCTGACCTGCAGGTGCCGTTGATAGAGCGCGCTAACCAGCATGGGCAAGCTACGGGTCTGTGGCAGTCGGTCACAGGCAGCATGGACTTTACAAACGAGCTACCCGCGCATGCTGCACGTCGCGAGGTGATGGAAGAAACCGGTATTGATTGCGCGCAGCCCGGCTGTGTTCTGCAAGACTGGCAACAGCAAAACATCTACGCACTGGCCCCAGCATGGCTACACCGCTACGCCCCCGGTGTGCTTCACAACACAGAGCATGTGTTTGGGCTGTGCGTACCACAAAGCACAGCCGTGCAGCTTAATCCTAAAGAGCATGTGGCCTACCAGTGGTTGCCCAGTGTGCCGGCAGCGAAGCTATGCTTTTCTGCTACTAATGCGCAGGCGTTGCTGTCATTAGGGCGGACTGTATTAAGTTCTGGTTGTTTCTAAAATAATCTCCGTTAGTTTGCAGCGTTTTTTGAAGATTGATATTCCTGCACCGCACGCGCAGCGTAAGATTTTCATCACTACCACGCTCCATCACCGCTTGACTGGCTTGGCTGGTGATCGTGTCGCATCAGCTAAGTCTCTGAGTGGTGAGATAGCGTATGCCAACCGCCCACCTACTGGAGTGACCCAAAATCGGGCGGTTGGCATACGCTATCTCACTTGCGACCAAAGTAGAGCGCGACCGTCAGTCACCGGAAAGTCTGCGACGAAACTACACCCAGTCACCAAATAATCCTCGCCGGCGTGCGGGCTGCTAAAACCAAGCAAAGAACAATGTGACGAGTCGGGTCCGTCTCGATGAAAAATACGTAGCAAGGCGCGCGTTGGGGCGGCCAGCTAAACAAAGACGTCAGTTCGCGCGTGTTTGCGTAGTATTTTTGCAGCGAGATGCCCGGCTCGAGTCCAGCTTTCCGGCGCGCACGCACAGCCCAGCAACCACCTCCCCGGCGCGCACACTTAACCAAGCGACCAGCTCCCCATTGCGCACGCGAACCCAGCAACCAGCCCTCCAGCCAAGCAAAAGAGATCAACTGAGCAGAGCACATGCGAACCAGCTAGCCAACCCCCAAAAAAACAAGCCAAAGACCTACACAAATCCCATACTCAGGCCGATAGCGAACAAAGGAAAGTTATTTTGAAAACCGCTGTAAATGTCACTCCAGAAGCTTATTTCTTAAGAATTTTGGTGCTCTAACCCAATTAAATCCTGCTCAAGCAGCTATTAAATTTATAGTAGAAAAATTATCATCTGCGACTCCCGTATTAGCCACACACCAGCATGCGCACGCCAGGTTGTCACAATATAGGCTATGAAACCCAACCCCGCTGATTTACGTGTTGCTACTTGGAATATCCACAAAGGTGTGCGCGGGCTGGGGCCGCGCCGGCGGCTAGAGATTCACGACATGGTGCACGCGGTAGAGCAGTTTGATGCCGATATTATTTGCCTGCAAGAAGTGCGCAGCGTCAACCGCAAAGAAGCCAGTTACTTTACCCGCTGGCCCGATCTGCCCCAGGCCGACTACTTGGCCCCCGAGGGCTACGAGGCGGTGTACCGCAGCAATGCGTTTACCCGCGACGGCGAGCACGGCAACGCGCTGCTGTCGCGCTGGCCGGTAATTAACCACCAGCATGAGGATATGAGTGACCACCGCTTTGAGCAGCGCGGCCTGCTGCATTCAGAGGTGCTGGTGCAAGACAAGTCGGTGCATGTGATAGTGGTGCACTTAGGGCTGATTGCCGCCAGCCGCACACGCCAGTTGGCGCAGCTGGCCAAATTTATTGAACGCGAGATTCCCAAAACCGCCACTTTGATGGTGGCAGGCGACTTTAACAGCCCGGTAGCGCCAGTCAGCTGGGCGCGCGTAGCCCTAGAAGGTAACGCACCGAAAAGCAGAACCAATGACAAGCCCGTGGAGTATGCGCGGCATCCTACATTTCCCTCGCGGCTGCCGCTGGTGCAGCTAGACCATATTTTTGCGCGTCATGCCAAGCCGGTGGCCAGCCATGTGCCGCGGGGTGCTGTGTGGGCACGTATGTCAGACCACTTGCCATTGTTGGTAGACTTTGCTTTGTGATACCAAGTTGTTAGTCAAATTGTGATTCACGCTGTCACCACACGATCCACCATGCCTCAATTCGCCTCCGGTCACCAAGTGCATTTGCTAGAAGGCACGGTAGAGTTGTTCCCGGCGTTGATTATTGCGATGGACGCTGCGCAGCGCGACATTCGCATGGAAACGTATATTTTTGACTTTACCGGCTCGGGTGCCGACGTAGGCGCGGCGCTGGTACGCGCAGCACTGCGCGGGGTGCGTGTGCAACTGGTGGTGGACGGTGTGGGCACAGGCACCATGCCTGCTGATTGGCGTGTACGTTTTGACGCTGCCGGTGTGCAGTGGCGCGTGTACAACCCGCTGGGCCGCATGGGCCTGCTGCTGCCCAGCCGCTGGCGCAGACTGCACCGCAAGCTGGTGGTGGTAGACGGCGGCACGCCGCAGGCTGTGGCGTTTTGCGGCGGCATCAATATTTTGGACGACTACCACGACCCCAACCATGGTGTGTTGGAGGCACCGCGTTTTGACTTTTCGGTGCGCGTGGCAGGGCCGCTGGTGGACGCTGTGCTAGAGGCCACCGAAAAACTATGGCAGCGCATGCAAGCCGCGCGCGAGCTGCGCCAGGGCGCCATTAGCGCGGCCAAAACCTCGTGGGCCAGCTCGCGGGCGGTGCTGTTAAAGCGCAGTGACCGTACCAGTGTGGTGCCCGCGACAGAATCAGGTGGCCATTTGGTGCGGGCTGCCCTGCTGCTGCGTGATAATTTACGCAACCGCAAACGTATCGAGCAAGCCTATCTCAAAGCTATTGGCGAGGCGCACCACGAGGTGATTATTGCCAACGCGTATTTTTTGCCCGGCGGCAAGCTGCGTCGCGCCCTCGTTGCGGCTGCCCGGCGCGGTGTCAAAGTCACGCTGCTGCTGCAAGGCAAGTATGAATACTTTATGCAGTTCCACGCAACGCGCCCGGTGTACAGCGCGCTGTTGGAGGCCGGTGTTGAAATTAACGAATACGCCGCCAGCTTTTTACATGCCAAGGTGGCCGTGGTAGATGCCGATCAACCCAAAGCGTGGGCCACCGTAGGATCGTCTAACCTCGACCCGCTTAGCCTGCTGTTGGCGCGCGAGGCCAATGTAGCCGTGCAAAGCTGCGAGTTTGCACAAACGCTGCGCGCGCGCTTGGTGCACGCCATGGCGCAGGGCGGCAAGCAAATCAGCCCGGCCGATTACGCCAACCGCCCGTGGCTAAAACGCGTGCAAGAACGCGGTGCCTACGCCATGGTGCGCGCCATGCTGTGGGTGACAGGCAATCGGTATTGACGCCGGGTACAAACCAATGCCAGTGACCACCGATTTGATCGTGCAGCGGCCAGAGGGCCTGTACTGCCCTGCAGGCGATTTTTATATCGACCCGTGGCGCTCCGTGCCGCGTGCGGTGATCACCCATGCCCACGCCGACCATGCGCGCAGCGGGCACGGCCATTACTTGGCACACCACAGCGCCCAGGGCGTGATGCTGCAGCGCCTGGGCGCTATCACGCTACAAAAAGTGCAGTACGGCGAGGTGGTAGAACACCACGGCGTGCGCATCTCATTGCACCCTGCAGGCCACGTGCTAGGGTCGGCGCAGGTGCGGGTAGAACACGGCGGCCAAGTGTGGGTGGCCAGTGGCGACTACAAAGTAGCACCCGACAAAACCTGCACCCCGTTTGACCCGGTGCGTTGCGATGTGTTTATTACCGAAAGCACCTTTGGCTTGCCCATCTACCGCTGGCAGCACGACGATGCCGTGTTCAATGACATCAACACATGGTGGGCAGCTAATGCCGCGCTAGGCAAAGCCAGCGTGTTGTGCTGCTACAGCTTTGGCAAAGCGCAGCGCATTTTGAGCGGGGTAGACGCCAGCATCGGCCCTATCGTGACGCATGGCGCGGTAGAGCCGCTGAACAAAGCTTATCGTGCAGCCGGTGTAGCGCTACCCGCCACGCGCATGGTGAGCGAGGTGACTGACAAGGCAGACTTTGCAAAGGCCCTGGTGCTGTGCCCACCCAGCGCCACTGGCACACCGTGGATCAAACGGTTTGGTGCCTACAGCGACGCCTTTGCCAGCGGCTGGATGCAACTGCGCGGTGCGCGCAGGCGCGGCGGCTACGACCGTGGCTTTGTTTTAAGCGACCACGCCGACTGGCCCGGCCTGCTGTCGGCCATTGGCGCCACAGGGGCACAGCGCATCATCGTTACGCACGGCAGCATCCCGGTGATGGTGCGTTATTTGGCTGAGCAGGGTTTGCAGGCAGAATCGTTCAATACCGAGTACGGAGACGATAATTTAGAAGAAAAACTGCCTATAACCCAAGTAAATACTGCTCAAGCAGCTATTGAATAAATAGCGTCTACCAGACCGCAGTTATTACAATGCAGCAGTTTGCCCAGCTCTACACCCGGCTAGACGCCACCACGTCGACTAACGACAAGCTGGCTGCCATGCAGGATTATTTTGCAGCCACGCCACCCGAGGACGCAGCGTGGGCGCTGTACTTTCTGGCCGGCGGCAAACCGCGCCAAGCGGTGCGCACCTCGCAGCTCAAAGCGCTGGCGCGCGAGGCAGCAGGTATTGAGGAATGGCTGTTTGACGAATGCTACCAAGCCGTGGGCGACTTGGCTGAGACGATTGCGTACGTGGTGCCTAATGCGCCGCCACAGCATGTTGAGATGGGCGCAGGCAGTGACAACATAAGCGTTGACAACACCGCTACGCAAGATGCCCTACCTGTGGGCTTAGCGCAGTGGATGCAGCGCCTGTCTGCACTGCGCGGCATGGACGAACAAGCGCAGGCGGTATTGATCCGCAACTACTGGCGCGCGCTGGACGCGCAGGGCAGATTTTTAATGGTCAAGCTGATTGGCGGCGGCTTTCGCGTAGGGGTGAGCAAGCTGCTAGTCACACGCGCACTGGCCGCACACGCAGGGCTAGACGCAAAGGTGATGGCGCAACGGCTGATGGGTTACTTAGACGCCAAGCAACAACCTAGCGCTGCAAAATACATAGCTGCTTGTGCAGAAGATACGTCGGTTACAGGCCATAACGATGTTAAAAATACGTTGCCGTATCCGTTTTTTCTAGCCCACGCGCTGCCGCCTGAGCACAGTGCCCACACGCCCGCGCTGCAGGCCCAGCTGGGCGATATAGCCCAGTGGCAGGCCGAGTGGAAGTACGACGGCATTCGCGCGCAAATAGTCAAGCGCACTATCGACACTACCAGCCAAGTGGCCATCTGGTCACGCGGTGAAGAGCTGATGACCGAGCGCTTTCCTGAGATCGAAGCCATGGCGCAAAGTCTGCCCGATGGCACGGTGCTAGACGGAGAAATACTGGTGGTGAAAGACGGTCAGGTGGCCTCGTTCAATTTGCTGCAGCAACGCATTGGCCGCAAAACCTTGACTAAAAAAGTGCTGGCCGATGCGCCCGTGGGCTTTATGGCGTACGACCTGTTAGAGCTGGACGGCCAAGACTTGCGCAGCCAGCCGCAGCACGCACGCCGCGCTGCGCTGGCGCAATTGCTAGCAGCGCACAGCCAGTGGCTGATGTCACCCGTAGTGCCGTCTACCAGCTGGGACGATTTGGCTGCTGCGCGCACCCAGTCGCGCGCACGTGGCGTAGAAGGCCTAATGCTCAAGCGGCTAGACGCAGCGTATGGCGTAGGCCGCACCAAAGCCGATGGCCTGTGGCTCAAATGGAAGATCGACCCCTTGAGCGTCGACTGCGTGCTGATCTACGCCCAAGCAGGCCACGGCAGGCGCGCCAGCGTGTACACCGACTACACCTTTGCTGTGTGGAACCGCACGCCCCACGATGCCGCCGAGGCGCAGGCGGTGATCAGTGCGATACAAGCCCGTGTGCCCGCGCCACCCCTGACTGACGGCAGCGCAGCGCCGCTGCAACTGGTAGCCTTTGCCAAAGCCTACAGCGGCCTGACCGACGAAGAGTTTAAAACGGTGGACGCTGTAATTCGTAAAACCACGCTGGAAAAATTTGGCCCTGTGCGCAGCGTTAAACCGTCGCTGGTATTTGAGCTGGGTTTTGAAGGCATCAACACCAGCCCACGGCACAAAAGCGGCATTGCAGTGCGGTTTCCGCGCATGCTGCGCATTCGTTTTGACAAACCGCTGCACGAGGCCAATACCCTGGAAGACCTCAAGGTACTATTAAATCAATAGCTGCTCGAGCAGGTCCTGCGGCCTGAAAACCCTAAAAACCCTAAAAATTTAAATCGGTTAACATTTAGACATGTTAATGAAAACCAAAACCACTATGACCACCCCCGACACAGACATCGGCACCCCCATGTCTACTATCATCCGCGAGCGCATCAAGGCGTCTAAAAAACGTTTTAACGCCAACGACAATATTGCAGACTTTATCGAACCCGGCGAGCTGGCCAAGCTGCTGGACGAAGTAGAAGACAAGATGAAGGGCGTGCTCAGCAGCATGGTGATCGACACCGAGACCGACCACAACACCCAAAACACCGCCCGCCGCGTGGCCAAAATGTATTTGAACGAAGTGTTCAATGGCCGCTACGTCAAAGCGCCCAATATCACCGAATTTCCTAACGCCGAGCATTTGAACGAGCTGATGATTGTGGGCCCCATTACCGTGCGCAGCGCCTGCAGCCACCACTTTTGCCCTGTCATTGGTAAGGTGTGGCTGCAGGCGCTGCGCACGGTAATGGGGCCGACGATCATCAGCTCGTTTAAATGTTCGGCATTAGGAAATTCGGTAATGTTGGGGACTTTGACGTAGCGGCCATTGAACACTTCGTTCAAATACATTTTGGCCACGCGGCGGGCAGTGTTTTGGGTGTTGTGGTCGGTCTCGGTGTCGATCACCATGCTGCTCAGCACGCCCTTCATTTTGTCTTCTACTTCGTCTAGCAGCTTAGCCAGCTCGCCGGGTTCGATAAAGTCTGCAATGTTGTCGTTGGCGTTAAAACGCTTTTTTGACGCTTTGATGCGCTCGCGGATGATGCTAGACATG
>JAYSWJ010000072.1:0-5334 GCA_043718065.1 Polaromonas sp. | reverse complement strand
TCGGCCGGGTTGCTGCCGCTGCTGACCGGGGCGTACAAAGGCTCGGTCTTGAACACCCGCTGGCCCAGGGCGTTGTGCACATACCGGGTAGTGGGCGCATCAATACCCACCCCCGTGGTGACATTGCCCAGGCGGTTGGCCGCGTCAAACTCGTAGCTGCGCAGGCTGTCTTTGGTCATCGCGCCGTTGGCGTCGAAGCTGTAGTTGACATTGCTGGTGGCACCGCCCGTAGTAGCCGTGCCCGCCAGCTGGGTTTGCGTAAAGCTCAAGATGCGGTTGCTGGTAGCGTCTACCGTGTAGGTGCGTTTAACGGTTTGTGCTGCGGCGCCGCTGCCAGTGGTATGGATACTGCTCAATCGGTTGCCATTAGCGTCGTAGGTATGCACGTTCGCCTTCACGCGCGCACGCGCACAGCCGTGTGGCCGCGTGCGTAGAAAGGAGCGAGTTTTAAGCATTAAATCGGGCTGTAGGGCAATAGATACCTGCTCTAGCAGCTATGGGATATGTAGTGAATGAATTTTGATTTGATGATCATTCATGACCGTTTTACAGTCTCGGAGATCTGACGTCGAGTTCCCACTATTTTTATTTGCTATCAATAGTGTGGAGAAAATCAATTGCTTTTCGAAGCTCTTCGGGGCAAAAATCTTGCCAATACCTGTCAATTAAACACCACTCTAAGAAGTGAATCAGGCACATGATTTGAGATCGGCTAAGTAAAGACAAGCGTCTTGTGGTGTCTGTTTCAAATTCCAAAGCCGGGGCGAGACTGTAAATCAGAAATTCCGTCTCCATTCGATTATATTTTGCCTCGGCCGTTAGGCAATATTTCAAATAATGAGGCAGTATCCAGCGCCAAAATTTAGGCGATAGATGCGACATTTCTCGGTGAATAAGGCGAATAAATTCGCCCGTAATTGGTTTATTTCTAAATTCTTCAATGTCGCCGATTAATAAAGCGTGCTCTAAATTTTTGTTGCTGAATAAAACTTCAGTGGGCAGAGGCATTTCAAGCAAAGAAAAGGCGCTCTCTATTTCCTTAAGCATAGTGTTTTCAGTCATATTTTTATGGGCATTTACATGATCTATCCACAGCGTTTTGAGCATTTCTTATAGCGTTATCTAACTCGATTGCAAGGCGAGCGTCGTGTTTAGTATCGGCGCCACCCCACCATCTGTTTGTGTTTGCGTTTCTCAAATCCTTACAGGCTTGTGCTTTATTTAAATTCCACTTAGCTAGCTCGCACTGATCTAGTCCAGGTGGAGGTGGCTCATTGCATCTATTTTTGTATTCACGTCGGTTCGCTTCTTTTTCTATCTCTTGCTGCAAATCGTTAATAGCTGAACTTACCCCATTAACGGCCGACGTAATCGCACCTCCGATCGCTTGCTGTGCTGTAGGTGAGGTAATTATTATCCCGGTGCCTATTACTATCATTGTGGGTACTGCAACTTGCGCAAAATTGCCATAAGGATCGCTGTACATCAACGAATTCCCTCCCACATAGCCAAACCGATTCCAGCCCCCAGCGAGTCCAATCGGATCACTCTGTGTATACCGCCCTGTCCTAGAGTCATAACTCCTGAAGTAGTTGTAGCTCAGCCCCGACTCCTTATCAAAGTACTGCCCCGGATAGCGCAAATTAAACGTCACCTCCGCCACCGTAGTCGTCCCCGCATTCGGCGTCGTGGCTGGTTCCACATAGCGGTTTCTCGCCGCGGTCGGCTGTTCATCCCCAAACGCACTGAAGGCCCACTGCCAAGCTACTTGCTTGGCTGAGTTGGTCAGTCGTCGCGGCGTGTTCAAGTGGTCGGTGTGCACGGCATAGTGCTTTGACCCCGTATACGTAGCCATCGGCATCGGCCCGGCGGGTGTAGGCAAGTAGACATAGTGCGCAGAACCCCCGCTGTTGGCCCCGCCCGAGCCTTGCTCGTACAGCAAACTACCGTCCTCATCATAGTAGTAGGTATAGCCCAGCTTCTCGCTGGCAGATGGTGCAGCGGTGCTAGTGCTGCCGCCCCACAGGCTGGCAAAGAAATTCGCCAATGTCTGCATCACCCCCGGGTCGGCTGGGTTGCTGCCACTACTGACCGGTGCAAACAAAGGCTCGGTCTTAAACAAACGCTGGCCCAGCGCGTTGTGCACATACCGGGTGGTGGGCGCATCCGGTCCGGTGCCAGTGGTGACGTTGCCCAAGCGGTTGGCCGCGTCAAACTCGTAGCTGCGCAGGCCGTCTTTGAGCATTGCGCCATTGGCGTCGAAGCTGTAGTTCACATTGCTGGTGGCCCCGCCCGTAGTGGCCGTGCCTGCCAGCTGGGTTTGCGTAAAGCTCAAGATGCGGTTGCTTGTGGCGTCTACGGTGTAGGTGCGTTTAACAGTTTGTGCTGATGCTCCGCTGCCTGTGGTGTGAATGCTAGCTAAGCGGTTGCTGCTGGCGTCGTAGGTGCGCGCGTTCGCCTTGGCACGTGCATGGACACAGCGGCGTGTACGGCTACGTGAGGATGAGCGAGTTTTATGCATCAAATAGGGCTGTAGGGCAATATATACCTGCTCAAGCAGCTATTTATTTTGTAGCGTTTAACTTGATCTAAAGTTATGCGCTACGCGTGGGCGTACCAGAGACCACACTTCATCTTTGTATGTAATGGCTGCAGGTAAGCCGCTTGCGATTGCTTGTTCAAGTAGTTTTTCGCCTTGCTGAACATCATTCCATTTTTTGTCTGCCATCCCACTAGCGATCAGACCTAGTGCAAGATCATAAATTGCCTGCGGCTTAGACGATTCGGCATCTACACGCAGTTGTGCAAAGTGTTTTTCGTCGAGCGCCTCATCATCTTCCAAATCACGCGGCAATTTCAAACCATGCGAACTGCGCGAGTTAAGAAATGATAGAACTAAGCGCCCGAGAGTACGCTGAATTTCTGCAGGCTCCCTCTCTCGAATGTTGGACAGCGGTAACCGCAGTATTTCTTCTCTACCGCCGTCAGCCAATCTCTCATGGCCCAACAACACATCATCAGTTTCATCTACCAGGAACTCAATTGCAGTGGTCGTTTTGATTGAGTTCATTTGCATTTTCTAGTGAGAAAAACTTAGAAACTATTACCCTAATAATGCTTTGGAAGATCAAGACGTCCGTTAGTTAGCCTATCAAAAAATCCGAGGACACATTCTCCAATCAGCTTTTCCGCCGCATCTGCCCCTCTGCTTTTCAAATCATCAAGATCAATTTCAACATTTAATGCAGCAGTTTCAGCTGAATACACTCCCTGTTTTTTTAATAAAGAGAATCTTAGCTGTTGCGATTTTTCATCTAACTCAATAGATACTGCTCAAGCAGCTATTTATTTTGCAGCTAATAACTTAATCGAATTTCTCGAGCCTGTCGCGTATGGTCGGCCAGCTATCATTTAGGAATTCTTTTGCTGCTCTGGTTTTTTCCGCCTGTTCGCGCAATAAGACATCAATAGATTGCACATGCACTTTAGTTTTTGTAAAGACAGATTTAGATATCAACTGCATTGCAAGATCGAATTCGTTGGGCGCATAATCTTCGCCGCCTACGCCCGTACCCCAGTTTTGAAATGACTCTTTGTGCCACAGAGCAAGAATCCCCAACACCGTAGTGCCTAGCTTGCGTGAAGCATCATCAAATTCGTCGGAAGTAATTTCAGCAATATCGAATTCGAGTATTTCCCGAGGCACATTTTCAGTAGACAATTTTTTAGTGAAGAACAACGTGTTGTTTTTCACGTAAAGAGCAAGGTAAGGTTCGTTCATTTATTTTCCATCGCAAGAGCGTAAGCAACGTGCGTAATATTCTTTTGCTTTAGCCAAACAAACCGCTTGACCTCGCGTGCCATAGCCAGCACGCGCCACCAAACATTCAGCTTCATCGCGATCAAGCTGTGCATCACATTGTCTTTTGCATTCACCGTTGGAAGTACTGTCGCCGAAACAGTAATCAATAGCCCGCGACAGCGGCCGCTCAACGATCGGGTAAATCAGCGTACCCACCGCATAACCACCGATGCCTGCCAGAGCTGGCCCGCACAAAGCCGGATTAGCTAAACAAGCCGAGGTAAACGCGGGGACAGTGGGTGCAGGCAGGGGTATGGATGTTAAGCCTCTCGGGTCACTGTAGCCCAGCGGATTCTGTTCAGAGTAAGCAAACCGATTCCACCCCCCCTCCAACCCAATCGGATCGCTCTGCGTGTATCTTCCCGTCCTAGCATCGTAGGAGCGGAAGTAGTTGTAACTGAGGTTGGATTCCTTATCAAAGTACTGAAAGGTTTGCCCCGAGGCGAACGCACCGTAATGGCAGGGGTTTTCCTGAGGCAAATCAATGGCTTGCAGCGAATTTACGAAGACAGCACCTGTGAACGGTTGGAGATTTTTTCCATGGAGCACATTCTAGGCTGCAAACCTCACACATGGAAGCGTGCGCGCCAGCGCGGGTGGGCAGCTCGGCGCGCAGCGCCAGGCAGCTAAGGGTCTAAATGGTTTGAAGCTGGTTCGAAGGTGGTTTTGAGTGCTTTTTTAGGAAGCTAATCGGGCTGCAGCCCAATAGAATGTTGCGGGAGCAGCTCCTACTTTTATAGTGACTAAGTTTCACTCTTAGCCGTTGGGTTCTGCCCGCACCCACCAAGCCGGAATGACGTCCAGGCTGCGCAGCACCCGCAGGGCTTGGCCTTGACGTGCGAGGTTCAAAGTACGCTGGAGGCTTGCGGTGCACACCGGCTCTGGCGGTTTGCACCGCATGGCCAACATCTGCGAACGGTTGAGCACTGCTGAGCTTGTTTTGGAGCTTTTGCAAGCTCTTTTGAGCATCAAATAGACCGATAGTCCAAATATCTATTGCTTAAGCAGCTATTGAATTTGTAGTAATGATTGCGACCACAGCGCAGGCGGTGCCTGCGCGCGCGAAGCGCGGGCAGCTAAAGAAGTTTGGATGGTTGAGCATGGGGCGGCTTCGCAGACCGGGGACAGACTGCGCGCCGGGTGGAGGGAACCCCCTCGGGGGGTGGACGGGCCACCCCGGCGCGGCCCGCTGCGAAGCAAGCGGCCCAGAGGGTGGGCGGGGGCCTTTCGTCGTTGCTTGCGCGACAGCGCACTGACCAGAGCACTTGCAGCGACGGCAACGCCGTGGCTGCACACACTTTGGCTGTTTGCAAGCCAGGCGAGCGCCCAGACGGGCAACGCCCGCTGCAGCTGGCCTGGCGCGCAGCCGCGAAGGGGCGCAAGACATAACGGGGGTCGCGTGCAGCGCGGCCACCAAGCGAGAGCGCAGCGGTAGCGACTGGACGCGCTACATGCGACAGCCCGTTATGTTA
>JAYSWJ010000071.1:0-13803 GCA_043718065.1 Polaromonas sp. | reverse complement strand
TGACGGCAGCGCACACGCTGGGCGAGTTTGGCGTGGTGCTGATGGTGGGCGGCTCGATCCCCGGCGAAACTAAAACCCTCTCAATTGCCATCTACGACCGGGTGCAAGCCTTTGACAACGCAGGCGCGCAGGTGATGGCGCTGGCGCTGGTGGTGTGCTCGATGCTGGCGCTGGTAGCGGTGTTTCGCAGCAGCAGGCCAACGCACAGCCACGTTGGGCGCTAGAGAGCAGCTATGTCGCCCACATTGAACGCATATCACCTGCATGTAGCCCTGCGCTGCACCACGCCCGTGCCCCTGCAAGCTGAATTTGACTGCGCCCCCGGCGAGCTGGTGGCACTGGTGGGACCGTCGGGTAGCGGAAAAACTACGCTGCTGCGGGCGATAGCGGGGCTGTACACATCGCCGCACTTGCAAGGCCACGTTACGCTGCGCTCTGCCAATGGGGCGCTAGTTGATCCACTAGCTGATCCACTAGGTCATGACAAAGATGATGGCAAAGGTAATGACAAGGTATGGTTTGACAGCCAACGCGGCATCAACCTCACACCGCAGGCACGTCGTGCGGGGCTGGTGTTTCAGCAGTACGCGCTATTCCAGCATTTGTCTGCGCTAGATAACATAGCTGTTTGTGCAGATAACACGGCCTCTGCAGCACAAAAGCATTCTCAAGCTTTAGCCTTGTTAGACCGCATGGGCCTAGCCGACCTTGCCCACCGTTTGCCGCACCAGCTAAGCGGCGGGCAGCAGCAGCGTGTGGCGCTGGCACGGGCGCTGGTACGGTTGCTGCCACTAGAAGGACGGCCCGCACAGCCAGGTGTGCTGCTGCTAGACGAGCCGTTTTCTGCCGTGGATGCGCCCATGCGCCAGGTGCTGTACCGCGCGCTGGCGCAGCTGCACGCTACGCTACAATTGCCCATCGTACTGGTGACCCACGACCTGGCCGAGGCGCGCCGCTTGGCCGACCGCGTAGTGATTGTCGATGCCGGCACCACACTGCAAAGCGGCCCGCCCGAGCGCGTGCTGCGCAGCCCGCGCAACGCGCGCGTAGCCCAGCTGGTGGGCATTCATAACCATTTTGCAGGGCAGTTTTACAGTGCTAACAGGCCCACTGGCATGGCCGGTAGCATGCCCACAGGCATGGGCCGCCTGCGCTGGGGGCAGATCAACTTACATGTGACCGACAAAGCCAAAATTGACGACGGTACGCAAGTTACCTGGGTGCTGGGTGGCGACAGCGTGAACCTGCTGGCAAGGCCTGGTGCACCTGATGCGTCCAGTGGATTAGCTGCCAGTGCGGTCGATTCCAGCCAAGGGCCAAGTTCAAACCCCGAAACAGCAGAAGAAAACGATAATCTTTTGGAGTGCATTTTGCTAGAAATGCTGCCGCTGGGCGAGATCTGCGTGTGCAAGCTGCTAGCGCATGGCGCGCCGGAGGCCGATGTGATTGCGCTGAATTTATCTACCGCCGTACTGCGCGGCCTGAAAGCAGAAGTTGGTAGCCGTTTACTGCTGCACATGCCGCCGCAGGCGCTGCACATTATGCCCGTGCGGAGCAACTGACACTCATGCCGGCACTATTAATTTCATAGCTGCCTGAGCATGCTCTACGGCCTGAGACGGCTAAAAGGCATGTAGACCAAAGCTATAGAAGGCAGTTTTTAATCTGAATTTATGCGAGGCTCAAAACTCAGGCTTATCTCAAGTCTAGCCCCAAGCTTTACGCCATATACACCGCAATAAAAGCAATCAACAGCATGGTGACAGCGCCCACCATGGGCAAGATGATCGGCATCATCGGCACAATAGCTTCTACAGCGTCTTGCTCACCTGCGGGTGCGTTGGCTGCGTGTGTGTCGGTCGATGGGGTGGATGGAGCAGACATGGTGAAATCCTCAAAGAACATGCGCAATGACAAAAATGCGCTACAAGCGATATTTTAACGGTTTGTAGCTACCGTCCCAGCTTGCGCCACCCCGTGACCCAGCAAGGCATCTGGCTATACTGGCGGCTTCACAGCACCCTAACCTATCCTATGTTCAAACGCACTTACCTCGCTACCCTGCTCGCACTGGCATGCACAGCCAGTCTGGCCAATAACTGCGATGACTTGAAGGCGCAGATTGAAAGCAAGATCAAGGCGGCGGGGGTGGCTAGCTTTACAGTGACAGTAGTGGACAGCGCGGCCAACGCTGGCGGCAAAGTGGTGGGGTCGTGCGACAAAGGGGCCAAAAAGATCATGTACGTGCAAAGCACCACCGCCAGCACAGTCGGTAGTGCAGCGCCTGCTGGCTCGGCATCCAGCGGCCCCAGTAATCTGCCCAAAACGGCTGCAAAGGCATCTGGTAACGGCGCCATTTTGACCGAATGCAAAGACGGCAGCAGCTCTCTAGGCGGTACGTGCAAAAAATAATGGCGTTCGCTGGTGTTGTTGTTCTAGTACGCGCACTGCTGCGGCATGTGTCCCATGCCAAACGGACCTGCGGCCCTTTATTGTTTGTCATAGGACTGACCACAACAGCACGCTTGCACAGGCCTAGGGGTCTCGCTCGGCGTTAGTCACAGTCAATAAAAACAGTACTGCACGGCTATTCTTCTGCCAGAGACCACGCCAATGGAGCGCAGCAACGTTCGGTGTGCCTATGACAAACAATAAAGGGCAGCTAGGTACGTTGGGCATGGGCATGCCGTGCGGTGCTGCGTGACCGCGAAGTGCCAGGATAGTAAAAGGTCTAATGAACCATACAGCGCTGCGTGACCGCGAGGCGCAAGGACAGAAAGAAGAGGTACTGCGTAACCGCGAGGTCTGTGAGCAAACCCTATAAATACTACAAAATTAATAGCTGCTTGAGCAGGATTTACTTGGGTTACAGCCCATTTTCTTTATAAAAACTGGCTCTACAGCGTGTTTTAAACCGCGTCTGCCGTAAACCCCTGCGCCCGCAGCGCGCCCAGCACCTGTGCTACATGCTCATGCCCACGGGCTTGGATAACCAACTCAATGTCGACGTTTTGCGCCGCCTGCAGCGTGAAGGCGCGCTGGTGTTGCACCTCGTTAATGTTAGCGCCTGCCTGCGACACAATGGCCGTGATGCGCGCTAGCGACCCTGGAACGTCGCGCGCACCCACGCGAATGCGCGCCAGCCTGCCTGCGCGCACCATGCCGCGCTCGATGATGCTGGACAACAGCAACGGGTCAATATTGCCACCGCACAGCACCAAGCCTACTTTTTTACCAGTAAACATCTCTGGATATTTCAGCACCGCCGCTAGTCCCGCTGCACCCGCACCTTCGACCAGTGTTTTCTCTATCTCTAGCAGCATAACAATGGCTTGTTCGATATCGCCTTCGTCCACCAGCAGCATGTCGTCGACCAAGCTACGAATAATCTGCTGCGGTAGCTTGCCCGGCGTGCCCACTGCAATGCCTTCGGCAATGGTGCTGGCACCTTGCTTGTGGCGGGTGCCTTTAATGGCGTTAAACATAGCCGGGAAGCGCTCCGCCTGCACGCCGATGATTTGAATACTGGGTTTGATGGCCTTGGCAGCGGTGGCAATGCCGCCGATCAGCCCGCCGCCGCCCACGGCGATGACCAGTGTGTCTAGCTCGGGCACGGCGTGCAGCATCTCCAGGCCCACGGTGCCTTGGCCCGCCACAATCAGCGGGTCGTCGTACGGGTGCACCAGCGTTAGGCCGTCGCTGTCGACCAGCTCTAGCGCGTGGCTGCGCGCCTCGTCCAGCGTGTCGCCGTGTAGCACTACCTGCGCGCCCAGGCGGCGGGTGTTTTCTACTTTCACACCAGGGGTGAACTGCGGCATCACAATCACCGCGCGCAGGCCCAGCCGGGCGGCATGGTGCGCTACACCTTGGGCGTGGTTGCCTGCGCTCATGGCCACTACGCCCTTACAGATGGCCAGATCCAGCGTCGATAGCTTGTTACAGGCACCGCGCTCTTTAAAGCTAGACGTAAACTGCAAATTATCAAACTTTAAAAATATTTGCGCACCGGTGATCTGCGAGATAGTTTTACTCACCACGCAGGGCGTGTTCAGCACATGGCCTGCTATGCGCCCAGCGGCGATTTGAATGTCTTGCAAGGTAATCATGGCAGTATTGTGCGCCGCAACCAGACTGATTATTGTGCTAATGTGTGGTGAATTGCACACATGCAAGGCTTCTAAATAAAACCCTGGTGTCTTCCCAAGCATGGCAACCTGCGTTATCGTAGTTCTACCACTTAAACGCGGGGCAACCTGCTGGAGGCATCCATGGTCAAACGCCACATTGGTGTTGGTTCTGATGAGAAGCTGCTGTCGTCACCCGGCCTGAAAGACGCGCCCGTGCTCGACCTGATGTGCTCGCACTTTGTACTGGCGCTGGCAGCCAAGCAGGGTGCCAAGTTCAACGTACGCCGCGACCTGAACAGCCTGTTGGCGCTGGCAGGCCGCCATGTGGTGTGGCCCGTGCATGTGCTGGAGAAAGTGCGTGAATTTTTAGCCCGCCGCTGTGTGGGTAACGAGTTTTGGCGCGGCCACGAGGCACTCAGCCCACAAGAATTTTTAGAACGCCACGGCGCATGGCGCGGCCCGTATGAAGAAGGCACGCTGTTTTTCTACCTCGACGAATACGCCAAAGACGCCCCAAAAGACTTACTCACCGTGCTAGCTACCACCGGCGAATGGCTGACCCACGCTTTGAAAAAACATTCAACACTAGTAGAAAAAAACATCGAAGCACTGGCCGGCCTATTGCAACTGAACAAAGCCGAGCGCGCGCTGCTGCTGTACGGCACGCTGGCACGCTACCAGCGCGACCTGCGCAGCCTGCTGGTGGAATTTAAAGTCAACAACGCGCCTGAAGCCTACGCGGCCCTGGCCGACATTGCCGGTGTCAACGCCAGCGAAGTAGGCGAAGCATTGCGCGCAGGCTCGCGTTTAGAACGTATTGGCTTGGTCGAGAATTTAATCTCTGAGCACAACATCACCGACCTGGCTGACCTGATGAAGGTAAGCGAAAAGCTACCCCCGGTGCTGATGCGCGAATACCGCGACCAAAGCGAGCTGATGGCTGTGTTCACCCGGCCCGCCAGTAAGACAGAGCTGAACGCTAAAGATTTTCACTTTGTCGACGACGACGTGCAAGTACTGGTAAGCCTGATGCGCAACGCCGTGCAGCGCAAAGAGCTGGGCGTGAACGTGCTGCTGTACGGCCCCCCCGGCACTGGCAAGACCGAGCTGGCCAAGGTGGTGGCGCACGCCGCAGGGCTAGAGCTGTTTGAGGTGGAATACGCCGACCGCGACGGCAACTCATTAAGTGGCCGCGACCGCTACCGCTCACTGCAAATAGCGCAGGTATTTTTAAAAGGTGCAACACAGGCGTCGCTGCTGTTTGACGAAGTAGAAGACGTGTTCCCACCCATCAGCGTGGACGCAGCGCAGCTGATGGCGCGGCAAGAACAGCAAGCCATGGCGGCAGCCGTCAGCCATAGCGTGAACGGCAAAGCGTGGGTGAATCAAATACTCGAAGCCAACGCCGTGCCCACCATTTGGGTGACCAACCGCATCGAGCAGATTGACCCAGCGTTTCGCCGCCGCTTTGCCTACCACCTAGAGCTGAAATCACCACCGCCCGGCGCGCGCGAGCAGCTGGTGCGCAAAACACTCACCGGTGTGGCCGTGAGCGACGAATTTGTAGCCAAGCTGACTGAGCGCAAAGGCCTCACGCCTGCGCAGATCCGCACTGCCGTGCGCTTTGCCGACTTAGCCACCAGCACCGCAAAGTCTGATGAAGACACCGTGGTGTATGAAAAACTGATCGAGCGGCAGCTGAAAAATTCTGACGAGGCCTTGGGCAATAAATTTGCGGACACCAAAGGCCGCAAAGAAGTGACCACCTACGACCTGGACATGCTGAACGTGGAAACACGTTTTGATATTTCGCGCATTGTCGAGGCACTGAAGGCGCGCGGCCACGGCACGCTGTGCTTTTATGGCGCGCCGGGCACTGGCAAAACCGCACTGGGCGAGCACATCAGCCGCGCATTGGGCAAACCGCTGATCGTCAAGCAAGCCAGCGATTTGATCAGCAAGTTTGTCGGCGAGACCGAGCAAAACATGGCCAAAATGTTTGTCGAAGCCGAGACCGAAAAAGCCGTGCTGCTGCTAGACGAAGCCGACAGCTTTTTGCAAGACCGCCGTGGTGCGCAGCGCAGCTACGAGGTCACCGAAGTCAACGAGATGCTGCAGCAAATGGAGCGCTACAACGGCATCTTTGTGTGCACGACTAACTTGCTTGACCGCATCGATCAGGCCGCCCTGCGCCGCTTTACCTTCAAAATTAAGTTCAAGCCGTTGACCGCAGTGCAGCGCGAGAAAATGTTTATCACCGAAGCACTGGCGGGCGACGCTAGCAAGCTTGATGAGCCGCTGCGTGTGCGCTTGGCCAAGCTAGAGCAACTCTGCCCCGGCGATTTTGCTGCTGTCAAACGCCAAGTAGACATTTTGGCTACAGTGTTTTCAGCCGACGAATTTATCGAACAGCTAGAGGCCGAACACCGCATCAAACCCGAAGTGCGCGAGGCACGTGGAATGGGGTTTGTGCAGTAGTTTTTACAGTGCTTTGTGTTGGCAACCCAAGTAAATACTGCTCAAGCAGCTATTAATTTAATAGTAGATGGATGCTGCACTGCATCTACCTACTAGGGTTTTCAATTATCCAAAACCTACTTGCCCGCCGTCGTTCTTGGTCACGACAATGGTGGCCGAGCGCGGGCGTTTGGGTATTGCGCCTGCTGCGCCTTTGCTAGCATCAGGCCAATAGCTGGTCCACAGCGCAGGGTTACCGATGTCGGTATCCTCAGTGCCTTCGCCGGGATGCTGCACGTTGACAAAAATAGCTTTACCGTCAGGGGTCTCGGTAATACCCGTGATCTCAGCCTCAAGCGGGCCTACCAAAAAGCGTTTCAGTTCAGTGGCCGTGGGCTTTTTGCCTACGTAGGTGTCTACGGTTTTGGCCGCCACGGCAGGTGTGGTACCACTGGCTGGTACTGCTGGGTAGCTCACGCTAGCTTTAGCGCCGTCGCCCCGCGCGCCGGGTGTTCCTGCTAGCAGCATGCAGTTGGTAACGTCGGTGTAGTTGCCGTCGTCAGTTTGCACCCAGCAGGCTCCTGTGGCTTCGCTAAACCATAAGCCGTCGGGGCTAGAGAAATCGTTCTCTGCTGTTAAGCCAGACAAGTTAACGCCTGCACCATCAGCGCCAGCTTCTGCGCCGAACAGATACACGTCCCAATTAAACGCCGTGGCCGCAGGGTCGCCCGCAGTCTCTGAGAAGCGAATGATGTGGCCGTTGACGTTGCCTTTGTTAGTGGCGGCGCTTGCACCCGCGCCATAAGTGTCGCTGTAAGCGCGTGGGTTGGCAGCGTCTGCCGTGGCCGAGGTGCGTGTAGAGTTATTCGTTAGCGTCATGTACACATCGTTGTTCTTGGGGTTGACGGCACCCCACTCTGGGCGGTCCATCTTGGTGGCGCCCACGGCGTCAGCGGCCAAGCGGGTGTTAACCAATACGTCGGCTTGGTCGGTAAAAGTGTAAATTGCAAATGCTTTAATAGCCGGGTTGTCAAAGCCAAGCGCTATCCATGCGCCGGAACCATCGGCGTTGAATTTGGCGACGTACAGTGTGCCCTCGTCAAGGTATTTGTCACCTATCGCCATCCGGTTGTTAGCCGCTGCGTCGGCGGCGTTCCACGTAGCTTTGGAGACATATTTGTAGATGTACTCGCCGCGCGAATCATCACCCATGTACACGGCAATGGCTTTGCCTTGCACGGGCTTGGGCATGACAGCGGCCTCGTGCGCGAAGCGGCCCATCGCGGTGCGTTTTTTAATCGGTGCTGCTTTGTCATACGGGTCAATTTCTACGACAAATCCGAAGGTGTTGGCGATGTTGCGATAGTCGTCTGTTCCGTCGGTGGAGGTACCTACGCTGCTCATGTCCCAGCGCTGGTACAAGTCGCCTGTGCGGTCACATTCCCAACCGTAGCGGCTACCTGCATTGGCCTGTACACCACCTGCAGGGGCAGGAGACAGTCCACGTCCATAACGCTTAAGCGATACGATGTCTTTGGCGCTGCGTTTGGCGTCGTCACCTGCTGCGCGGAAGAAGTAGCCTGCCCAGTTTTCTTCACAGGTTAAAAAAGTGCCCCAGTAGCTGGTGCCTGTGCCGCAGTTGTTTTGTGTGCCACGGGTTTGCGTGCCATCGGCGGAGAACCGGGTTTTCATGGCAGCGCCGCTGCGCAATGGGCCAGACAATTCCATAGTGGTGGTGGCGGTGATGCGCTTGTTGTAAGCCGAGTCCACCACGTAGTCCCACTTGCCGTCGGTCAGCTTAACCTCTACAACTGAGCAGCCGTGCACTGCGGTTTCTTTGTCTACTTCAGCTTTAGGGCGATTTTTTGCAGCGTCCACAGTTTGACCAGCGGGGTGTAGCCAAATCGGCGTCATATATTCATGGTTCATAGCCAGCAGGCCGCGCTTGGAGCCTAGCGGATCGCGCGAGGTGCCTGCATCGTTTAAGCCATAGTACTCAATACCGTCGTGGCAGTCGCCACTGCGCTTTTCCGTATCGGCGTCTGTACCGTCGTTTTTGTAGGCTGCTATGCCGGCAGCAATTGGATCGCCAGTGCGATACAGCGTGCTGGCTGTGTAGCCTGCGGCCACCACGATAGTGTCTGTCATGCCTTTAGACACCGCATTGAAGCCTAAAAGCTTTTGCGCCGAGGCCGCTGGTGGTGCAGCGGTGGTTGGTGCGGTGGCTACTGCAGGCGTATCGTTACCGCCGCCGCATGCGGATAGCGCTAGCGATCCGAATATAGCGCTAGCCCCTGTTCCCAATGCGCCTTTGAACATGGCGCGCCTGCCTAAACGTGCGGCCAACAAACTGTCAAAGTGCACATTGTCGCTGGTGTTGTTAAGCTTGTCGTCTGGGTCAGCGAATATCGTAATGGGTGCGGGTGCTGGTTTGAAAATAGTGCTCATGGTTGAGTGTCCTTGGAAAATAAAAATCTTTGTCATCCGGTTGCTGTGTGAAAGCAACGTGACAGCTCCAAGACCAAACTGTGAAGATTTGTGAGCAACTATACGCGTGAGTTGCCCACCATTATTCTAGTTTTAGTCTGCAGTAGCATGCGCCACGATGCGCAGCACATCATGCCCATAAGCTTCTAGTTTTTTGGTGCCCATGCCGCTAATGCCAGACAAATCACCCACAGACTGGGGTGCCTGAATAGCAATCGCAATCAGTGTAGCGTCATGAAAAATCACATAGGCAGGCAGGTTGTGCTCTTTGGCCACTTCAGCGCGCCAAGCTTTGAGCGCTGCATAGCGCTCGCGTGCGCCTAGGTTCATTTCAGCAGTGGCTTTTTCTTTGCTGATTTTATCTTTGATAGATTTTTCAGTAGGCTTGCGTGCGCTGCTAGCACGTTCAGTGCTTGTCTCACGCACTTGCAGTTTTTGGTCGCTGCGCAAAAAATCTCTCGCGGCTTGTGTCAGTTGCAGCGTGTTGAACGCCTCGGGGTTCACGTTGATAATGCCCAGCGCAATCAACTGGCGCAACACACTGCGCCATTGCTGCTCGCCCACGTCGACGCCTATACCAAAGGTGCTTAGTGTGCTGTGGTTGAATTGCGCGACTTTGTCGGTTGCTTTCCCACGCAAAATATCGATTACATGGCCCGCACCAAAGCTGATGCCGCTGGCCTGCTGGATTCTAAAGATACAGCTGATTGCTTTGCGCGCTGCCTCACTGGCGTCCCACGTGGCCGCAGGGTTTAGGCAGTTGTCGCAGTTATTGCAGCGGTAACTATAAGCACCCGTGCTGGTAACTCCGTCTGCTAAGCCGCCTTCTGCGAGGGCACTCGCGCCAGAGGTGGGCTCATCAATGTACGAGTTCGCACTACCTTGGATGTCTTCATCAAAATACGCTAGCAATCTGCCACGTCGACAGTCAGTAGCCTCTGCCATGGCCAGTAGCGCATCTAGTTTGCCGCGCATCACTTGCTTATAGTTCTCGCCTGCCGGGCTTTCGTCAATCATGCGGCGTTGGTTAACCACGTCTTGCAAGCCGTAGCACATCCATGCATTGGCAGGCTCACCATCGCGGCCAGCACGGCCGGTTTCTTGGTAGTAGCCTTCGATATTTTTAGGCATGTCTAAGTGGGCAACAAACCGTACGTCGGGTTTGTCAATACCCATACCAAACGCGATCGTAGCCACCATGACTACTGGGTCGCCGGTTGTGGTGTCGCTACGCAAAAAGGCGTCTTGGTTTTTTTGACGCACCAGACGGTCAAGCCCGGCATGGTAGGGCAAAGCGCGCAATCCGTGCTCGCACAACATGTCGGCCACTTCCTCTACCCGCTTGCGCGACTGGCAGTACACAATACCCGCGTCACCAATGTGTTCGGTGTCAATAAAGCGCAGTAGCTGTTTACGTGGGTCGTTCTTCTCGACAATTTTGTAGCGAATATTCGGTCGGTCAAAACTACTGACAAATTGTTGCGCTTGTTGTAGCTGCAGCCGCTCCACAATATCGCTGCGCGTCAGTGCGTCGGCTGTTGCAGTTAACGCGATACGCGGCGTATTGGGAAAGCGCTCATGCAGCACGGTAAGCCCACGGTACTCAGGCCTGAAGTCATGGCCCCACTGACTAACGCAGTGCGCCTCGTCAATAGCAAATAAACTCAACTGCCCGCGTTCGTACAGCGAATCCATCAGCGCTAGAAAACGCGCGTTGGTGACGCGCTCTGGCGCGGCGTACAAAAGCGTGATTTCGCCGCGCAGTAGCCGCTGCTCTACCTCTGCGGCATCTTGCCCAGTTAAAGTCGAGTTAAGAAAAGCGGCCTCTACTCCCGCTTCGTGCAGAGCACCTACTTGGTCATGCATCAGCGCGATCAGCGGTGACACTACCACCGCTATACCTTGCCCAAGCTGCTGGCGTGCAATGGCGGGGATTTGGTAGCACAGTGACTTACCGCTCCCCGTGGGCATCAACACCAAGGCATCTCCGCCGCCGATCAGGTGCTCAATCGCGGCATGCTGGTGCCCACGAAAGGCCGAGTATCCAAAGGTATCGTGAAGGATGGTGTGTGCTAGTGACAAGGGCGTGCAGTGCTTAAAGTGAGCGGGTGTTCATGGTCAGGCAGACAGCCTTTTCAAAACTAACCGTCACACTGTGATTTTACGTTTGCACGGCCACTAATCTAGCCTTTACACAATATTTTTGAAACTGCAATCCATAAAATACCCTGCCAATCCGCATAACTGTACGCTGCAGATATATAAAGAAAATTACCTAAACCACAAATTGCAGTTTAAACCATCCATATAATTTTTTCCAGTTTTTAAGCTTTTACTTGCGCCAACATAGTGGCTCCATCACTCACTTCAAACTTGCCTGGGCCTTCGATGTTAAGAGTGGCGACTTTGCCGTCTTTGATCAGCATAGAGTAACGGTTAGAACGCAAACCCATGCCTTTGCCCGTCAGGTCTAGTGTCAGGCCTGTTGCCTTGGTAAAAGCTGCGTCGCCGTCGGCTAGCATGCGTACTTTTCCTTCGGTTTTTTGATCACGTGCCCAGGCACCCATTACAAACGCGTCGTTTACGCTAACGCACCAAATTTCGTCTACACCAGCAGCCTTAAAGTCGGCTGCGTGATCAGCATAGCCTGGTACATGTTTGGCTGAGCAAGTAGGTGTAAATGCGCCGGGCAATGCAAATAATGCAATGGTTTTGCCTGCAGTAGCTTTTATGACATCGACTGCGTTGGGGCCTATGCTGCAGCCGCCACCTTCAACTTCAGAGTATTCCATCAAAGTGCTTGCGGGGAGGGTGTCGCCTACTTTTATCATCGGGTTTGTTCCTTATAGTGAGTTGGGTTGAATGATGGAGATCGCTGTAAAGCGATTCACACCGTCATCATACGACGGACTGTAAACCCACAGTATGCACAGCGTTGAATTTGCAATCTAAAACTGCACCTCAACCATGCGCAGATGGTTATAAGTTCAGACTGTCTGGCTAACATCGCCATAAAAAAGGCCCACTGAAGTGAGCCTTTTTATAGGTTGCCTTGCGGCACAAAGTTTAAATATTAAACGTTGACTGCTTTCTCGACCAAACGGGTTACAACCCAGTTTTTTGTCTTGGAAATAGGCCTGCTTTCGGTGATTTCGATAGTATCACCCATTTTGTACTCGCCCTTTTCGTCGTGAGCGTGGTACTTGCTGGATTTTCCTACGATCTTGCCGTACAGCTCATGCTTTACACGGCGCTCAATCAAAACCGTGACGGTTTTGGCGCGTTTGTCGCTGACCACCTTGCCAATTAAGGTGCGCTTTAGAGAAGTTTTAGCTTCAGTCATCTGGTGCTCCTTTATTTAGCGGCTTGCGTTTGTGCAAGGATGGTTTTGGCACGCGCAATGCTGCGCTTGACCACTTTAAGCTGGGACGTGTTGTTCAGTTGTTGCGTGGCTTTTTGCATGCGCATACCAAAGTGGGCTTTTTGCAGCTCTTTGATTTCGGTTTGCAGACCAGCAACATCTTTTTGGCGTAGTTCAGTAGCGTTCATTTCTTATTTCTCCTGAATTATTGGCCAATCAAGCGGGCCACAAACGTGGTACGCAGGGGCAGCTTTGCAGCGGCCAAGGTGAACGCTTCACGTGCCAGAGCTTCTGGTACGCCTACGATTTCGTACAGCACTTTACCTGGCTGAATCTCAGCCACGTAGTACTCAGGATTACCTTTACCATTACCCATACGCACTTCAGCAGGCTTATGAGAAATCGGCTTGTCTGGGAAAACACGGATCCAGATACGACCACCACGCTTAACGTGTCGCGAAATCGCGCGACGTGCAGCTTCGATCTGGCGCGCGGTAAGGCGGCCGCGATCGGTTGACTTAAGGCCAAAGTCACCAAAGGCAACTGTTGCACCACGGGTGGCTACACCCGTGTTACGACCTTTTTGCTCTTTGCGGTATTTCCGGCGAGCGGGTTGCAGCATGTTTATTCTCCTTTTCCGTCAACAACGGCAGCGCTGGTGCTGCTGTCTGCTGGCGCGGCTTTGCGTACGCGCTTAACGGTGGTAGTGGTAGCAGGTGTGGCTTCAGAGGGCTTGTCGCTGCCATCAGCCGGGGCGGTGTTCGTGCCTGCAGGACGGCGTGGGCCGCGTGCGGGTGGACGATCACCAGATGGACGACCGCCTGGGCCGTCGCGGCGTGGGCCACGTGGCTTGCGCTCTTCGTCTGAACGAGGCTCTACCACGGCTGGCAAATCGTTACGGCCCAAGGTGTCACCCTTATAGACCCAAACTTTCACGCCAATAATGCCGTACGTGGTTGACGCTTCGGAGGTGCCGTAGTCGATGTCAGCGCGCAGGGTGTGCAATGGCACACGACCTTCACGGTACCACTCGCAACGTGCGATCTCGATGCCGTTCAAGCGGCCTGAAGACATAATCTTGATGCCCTGTGCGCCCAAACGCATAGCGTTTTGCATGGCGCGCTTCATGGCACGACGGAACATGATGCGTTTTTCCAGCTGCTGGGTAATGCTGTCAGCGATCAGCTTGGCATCGATTTCGGGCTTGCGCACTTCTTCGATGTTCACTGCCACTGGCACGCCTAGCTTGGCGGACAAATCGCGCTTCAAGTTTTCGATGTCCTCGCCTTTTTTGCCGATCACGACGCCCGGACGTGCCGAGTAAATCGTGATACGTGCATTTTTAGCAGGGCGCTCGATCAACACACGCGA
>JAYSWJ010000008.1:0-6226 GCA_043718065.1 Polaromonas sp. | reverse complement strand
TGCTGGGCTAACCTCAAACGCGCCTGGCGTCATGCTGCACATCTGTCTCTTGAGGAGTTGATTGCAACATGCAATTATTAATAGGACTAGCTATAGTTTTTTTAACTTCCCTTTGGCAATGTATGGTGTCCTTGTTTAGCCGTGGCGGGCGGCGGGACATATCGCTTCACCCTGGTTGATGCTTTAGGAAGACACGCGGGGTTGAGTTTGTGGTGACCTCGACTGGAGTGACCATCTTCGCACTTGACTCACCGCCAACTACAAGTGCGCTGATGTGGTTAACCCCTGTGACAACCAGTCAGGGGCGCAGACCCGGTTGGCATAGGGGTTAGCCACATCGGCGCGCGTCCCAGAACAACGAACCAAGGCAACAAAAAGCTATTTCTTCACACAATCCGCAAAATAGCGCTTCACGCCATCAGCCCCCACCTGCTCTACCAACCCGTGAATATCAGTCTCAAAGCCTGGGCACTCTAGGTTAAAGGCGCGTGCAAACTTCAAATAGTCCACAATCTTTTTATTAAACACTTCACCCGGAATCAGCAGCGGAATGCCCGGTGGGTACGGTGTGACCAAGCCCACGGTAATTCGGCCTTCTAGCTTGTCGATTTCTACCCGCTCGGTCTTGCGGTGCGCGATGTAGGCGTAGGCGTCTGACGGGGTCATGGCCGGGTGCAAGTCGCTTTGGTACACATCGGTGGTCAGGCGGGCGATGTCGTACTTAGCGTACAGCTCGTGGATGTGTTGGCACAGGTCTTTCAGGCCCATACGCTCGTAGCGCGGGTTGGCCTTGCTGAACTCGGGCAAGATGCGCCACATGGGCTGGTTGCGGTCGTAATCGTCTTTAAACTGCTGCAGCGCAGTGAGCAGCGTGTTCCAGCGGCCTTTGGTGATGCCGATGGTGAACATGATGAAGATACTGTAGAGCCCAGTTTTCTCCACAATCACGCCATGCTCGGCTAAAAACTTGCTGACGATACTGGCCGGAATACCGGTTTTGGCAAACTTGCCTTGCAGATCTAGGCCGGGTGTGACAATGGTGGACTTGATCGGGTCCAGCATGTTAAAGCCTTCGGCCAAGTTGCCAAAGCCGTGCCAGTTGGGTTTGGCCTTGGTGCCTTTGGCGTGCGCTTTAGCCTCGCCGTGCAGCATCCATTCTTTGGCCGTGGTCATGCCCTCTTCGGCAAATTTCTCAGGCCCCCACAACTTAAACCACCAGTCATCGCCGTAGTCGTTGTCTACCTTGCGCATGGCGCGCCTAAAGTCCAGCGCCTCCATGATGGACTCTTCTACCAGTGCAGTGCCACCGGGTGGCTCCATCATGGCCGCTGCCACGTCGCAGCTGGCGATGATGGCGTATTGCGGGCTGGTGCTGGTGTGCATCAAGTACGCCTCGTTGAACAGGTGGCGGTCTAGCTTGCGGTTTTGCGCGTCTTGCACCAGCACGTGGCTGGCCTGGCTAATACCGGCCAGCAGCTTGTGGGTAGACTGCGTAGCAAACACCAGTGCCTCTTTAGGTCGCGCACGCTTTTTGCCCATGGCGTGGAAGGGGCCATAAAAATTATGGAACGCCGCGTGCGGCAGCCAAGCCTCGTCAAAGTGCAGCGTGTCTACGTAGCCGTCTAGCTTTTCTTTAATGACCTCAGTGTTGTACAGCACGCCGTCGTAAGTGCTTTGGGTAATCGTCATCACGCGCGGTTTTACCTTGTCGGCATCCACGCCTTTAAGCAAGGGGTTGGCGCGGATTTTCTCGCGAATGGTGGTCGGGTCAAACTCGCTTTGCGGGATGGGACCAATAATGCCAAAGTGGTTGCGCGTCGGCTTTAAAAACACCGGGATAGCGCCGGTCATGATGATGGCGTGCAAGATGGACTTGTGGCAATTGCGGTCTACTACCACCACGTCGCCAGGGGCTACGGTGTGGTGCCACACCATTTTGTTGCTGGTACTGGTGCCGTTGGTGACAAAAAAGCAATGGTCGGCGTTAAAAATGCGCGCAGCGTTTTTCTCGCTCTCGCCAATTGCACCGTCGTGGTCTAGCAACTGGCCCAGCTCTTCTACGGCGTTGCACACGTCGGCGCGCAGCATGTTTTCGCCAAAAAACTGGTGGAACATTTGGCCAATCGGCGACTTTAAAAACGCCACACCACCCGAGTGGCCTGGGCAGTGCCAGCTGTACGAGCCGTCTTCGGCGTAGTCCAGCAAGGCTTTAAAAAATGGGGGTTGCACGCCCTCCAGATAGCTTTTAGCTTCACGCAAGATGTGCCGCGCCACAAACTCGGGCGTATCCTCAAACATATGGATAAAGCCATGCAGCTCGCGCAAAATGTCGTTGGGCAAATGGCGGCTGGTTTTGGTTTCGCCATACACATACAGCGGCACATCAGCGTTTTTGCGGCGCACTTCGTCGATAAAGGCGCGCAGGTTGAGCACGGCAGGGTCAATCTCGTCGCCCGGAGTGAATTCATCATCGTCTAGCGACAAGATAAATGCGCTAGCGCGGCTTTGTTGCTGGGCAAACTGGCTCAAATCGCCATAACTGGTGACGCCCAGCACCTCAAAGCCTTCTTTTTCAATGGCATCAGCCAGTGCACGAATGCCCAAGCCAGAGGTGTTTTCAGAGCGAAAGTCTTCGTCGATGATGACGATGGGGAAGCGAAATTTCATGCCAGTTCCATACAGCAAAGAAATTGATAAACCTCGTCAGGTGCCAGCTAGACAGCGGCCCCCGCATTGGGCGACACCTGAGTCTAAGACCAGATGGACTGCGAAGTGTAAGGATATTCTGTGTCAACACGCTTGCAATAGGCTATTTTTGCCCCAAAATGTGGTGCATCACACACAATCGCACACAGGAGGCTTCTAGATGGCAATCTCTTCAATTTGGTGGGTACTGGCATTGGTGGTGGTCATAGCCGAGCTGATGACTGGCACGTTTTACCTGCTCATGGTGTCGGTAGGCTTGGTAGCAGGCGCACTGGCCGCGCATCTGGGCGTGCCGCTGAACGCCCAAATCATTATTGCCGCCTTGGTGGGCGGTGGCGCTACGCTGGCTTGGCACCTGTACAAAATCAAACAGCCAGGCACCGTGCGCGCCGAGGCTAACCCCGATGTCAACCAAGACGTAGGCGCCACCGTGCAGGTAGACGCTTGGCGCGCTGACGGCAGCGCCACCGTGAAATACCGTGGCGCGCAGTGGGCCGTGGTGGCCGCACCGGGCGTGGCACACACGCCAGGCAGCTACCGCGTGCAAGAAGTTAAAGGCTCTACTTTGGTGGTGCAGCCCACCTAGAGCTCAATCAATACAAACAACAATTAAAAATAATTAGTCTCGCTTTCAATTTTAATTAACGGAGGATTTATGGGATATGTTGCTATCGGTTTACTGGTGCTAGCCATCATTTTTATTATCAAGACGGTCAAGGTAGTGCCACAAACTAACGCTTGGGTGCTAGAGCGCCTAGGCAAATACCACGGCACGCTGACACCCGGCCTGAACTTTGTGATGCCCTTTATTGACCGCGTGGCCTACAAGCACAGCCTGAAAGAAATCCCCCTAGATATTGCCAGCCAGGTGTGTATTACCCGCGACAACACGCAGCTGCAGGTAGACGGTATTTTGTATTTTCAAGTCACAGATGCGCAGCGCGCCAGCTACGGCTCAAGCAACTATATTTTGGCCATTAGCCAGCTGGCGCAAACATCATTGCGCAGCGTGATTGGTAAGCTAGAACTGGACAAAACCTTTGAAGAGCGCGACATCATTAACGCCCAAGTGGTAGCCGCCATTGACGAAGCCGCGCTGAACTGGGGCGTAAAGGTGCTGCGCTACGAGATCAAAGACCTGACCCCACCGAAAGAAATTTTGCACGCCATGCAAGCGCAGATTACCGCTGAGCGCGGCAAGCGCGCGCTGATTGCAGCGTCTGAAGGCCGCCGCCAAGAGCAGATCAACATTGCTACCGGTGAGCGCGAGGCTTTTATTGCCCGGTCTGAAGGTGAAAAAGCCGCTGCCATCAACAACGCCCAAGGCGAGGCCGCGTCTATCACCGCTGTGGCTGACGCTACGGCAGGCGCTATCGAGCGCATTGCCGCCGCCATCCGTCAACCCGGTGGCGAGCAGGCTGTGCAGCTCAAAGTGGCTGAAAAAGCTGTGGAAGCCTATAGCAAAGTAGCCGCTGAATCGACCACCACCTTGATAGTGCCTAGCGACATGACCCAAGTGAGTACTTTGATCAGCAGCGCCATGACGATGATTCAGACGCAGCAAAAAATCAGCAATTAGCAGTGACTCATTCATCATGGACGCACTGAACGTATTGGGCACGCCATTGGTGCCCTGCTCTTATGACCCCTTGACCGGCTACTTTAGGGACGGCTGCTGCAAAACCGACGAGACAGATCATGGGTCGCACTTGGTGTGCGCGCGGGTGACGCAAGAGTTTTTGCTGTTCTCGCTGCAGCGGGGTAATGACCTGATGACGGCGCGGCCGGAGTTTAGGTTTGCGGGCTTGAAGCCGGGTGACCGATGGTGTCTGTGCGCCAACCGCTGGGGCGAGGCACTGCACGCAGGCGTAGCGCCGCCGGTGGTGCTAGAAAGCACGCATGCCAATGCGCTGGGCATGATTGCCATGGACGACCTGCGCCGCCATGCGTATGTAGCTCCGCAGGCTGTTTAACTTTGCTTTTAGGTGCCTTTTAGGCTTGTAGTCCTAGTATTTACTACTCAAGCAGCTATTAAAATAGTAGCGCTTAGAGAATTTTTAACTTCCGTTTGGCAATGTATTGCTTCGTTGTTTACCTTGAACGGGCAGCGGGACATATCGCTGGCAAAACTTCCGCAAACACGCGCGGTAGGTAGTAGTTATCTAAAGTTGGTGGGCCGCTCCACATACGCATTTTGCAGTGGTTTGCCCGGTTGGATGTATTGCAGTTCAATGCCATAACCCTTGGCCCAGCTTTGAATGCTTTCGCTGATATTGTCCGGCTTGCCATGCTAGGCGGTGATATTTTTCAAGCTTCTGATCACCGACTCACTAGCTAGAAATCGATCTCGATGCGCAAAGCCTCCCGGTTGTAGTTCCCACCAAAGCGTTTGACGTTGCGCGTGTAGAATGTAGCGCGGCTGATACCCAGCTTTCAGCCAGCTTTATCGCAGCCGTAATCTGGCTGTCGGATGCACGCTTGGGTGCACACGCTGTACAGCTTTGTACCACGCCGATGCGACGAGTTCACTTGTACGTGCTTGAACCCTCCATTGAAGGTCGTCAATTCGCTTTGAATTGAAAATTTTATGTCGTTATTCATCTAGGCTGACTGGCCTCTAGGACTTTAGACAGGTAGGCTAGGAGGGAAGCAGGTTAAAGGCAGCGGTTCTTAAAAACGAAGACTATAAGAAACTTGTACGCCCTTGTTCAGAGCAACTTGTACCTGCTGATCTGGGTCGATCACAAAGCTCTCGCCTAACGATGTATTCGCAGACGAACTACTACCTACGATACTAATTCCTTGGCCTATGCCTAAACCAGCAGAGTATTCGTTTTTGGATGCATCGGGGCCGACCGCAGCTGTCAGGCTAAACGAAACGCTATTCAGGCCAGTTTTCACAGTAAATCGCCCATAAGATGTATCGTTCAGGCTGAGTTGTGCACTGGCTACAGCATAAAAACCATCTACAGGGACAGAGCCCAAATTAGAGTTTGAAGCGCTATAGCTATGTGGCGCGTTAGGAGTCCCCACGCTGACCCCAAAAATTACGGCACCGGGCAACCCTACTGGGCTGGTTCCTATAGACAGACTAACGAAATTGTTACGATGATCCGGGTGAATAGATTCAAAAACTTTGACTGATAGCCCCAGTTGCTTTATAGATTGCCCGCCAGTTGTTGCTAAATCGTAGGCTATAGTGCATCACCCAACAGCTCCAAAATAGGCTTCGGTATGAGCCTATACAAAGCCGGCTCTCCATCTCGCCTAACAATCTCTGTCAAAATATCTTTTAGTGGTCTCTCTGAGCCATCCGGATTGAGCAACTCAACACCGCTCTTTTTAAAAACAGCCTCTAGCGTGTTTTTAAAATACGCAATACCTCAAGACTGTTGAATCTGCTGAGGCGTTAAATTCAAAAGCCCCATCGTGCTATCTTTATTAAGCTAAGCGGCCAAAGCTGAGCCTAAATCTCCAACTTTTCAACTTGATACATCGAGCTCAATCTCGGATTTTGAGC
>JAYSWJ010000070.1:0-2138 GCA_043718065.1 Polaromonas sp. | reverse complement strand
TGAATGCCTTGGTAGAGGCCACGCCAATCTCCACCCCAGCGCGGGTCACATAGGCCAGGCTGCATTCGCGCACCATGGCGCTGGTGGCTACGTTGCAGATGGTAAGCGTGTGTTTCATACCAAGTGATTGCGCATGGCGCAGCGCGGCCAGTGTGTCTGCCGTCTCGCCACTTTGGGTGATGGTGACCACCAAAGTGTGGGGGTTGGGCACCGAATCGCGGTAGCGGTATTCGCTGGCTATCTCTACGCTGCACGGTATTTTGGCAATGCTCTCCAGCCAATACTTGGCCGCGCAGCCGCTGTAGTAGCTGGTACCGCAGGCCAGTATTAGCACCGAGTCAATCTGCGCAAACACGCGCGCTGCATTGGCGCCTGGGGCGTGGTTGCCTTGTTGGTCAAACAACTCGGGCTCTATGCCCTGCACACCTTCTAGCGTGTCGGCGATGGCGCGGGGTTGCTCAAAAATTTCTTTTTGCATGTAGTGGCGGTACGGCCCCAGCTCGGCAGCGCCACTGTGGGCTTGCACGGTTTTTACCTCGCGCTGCGCAGGTTGGCCGTCTTTGCCGACGATCCAGTATTTGCCCAACTGCAGGTCCACCACATCACCTTCTTCCAGGTAGACGATTTGGTCAGTCACACCCGCCAGCGCCATGGCGTCGCTGGCCAGAAAGTTTTCGCTGGCGTCTGCGCTGCCGGTGGCCTTCGCACCCACGCCCAAGATCAGCGGTGACCCTGCGCGTGCGCCCACCACACGGTGCGGCTCGTCTTTATGGAACACGCCTAGCGCGTAGGCACCGTGCAGGTGCGGGATGGCGGCTTGCACGGCGTCAAAAATATCGCCGTCGTACAGGCTGTCGACCAAGTGCGCGATCACCTCGGTGTCGGTTTGGCTGACAAACACGTAGCCTTTGGCCTGCAGGTCGCGGCGTAGCTGTTCGTGGTTTTCGATAATGCCGTTGTGCACCAGGGCTACACGCGCTACAGCGTTCAGTGCATCGCCGGGGCCGTGGCTAAAGTGCGGGTGCGCGTTGTGCACCGCCGGTGCACCGTGGGTGGCCCAGCGGGTGTGGGCGATACCGGTGTGGCCTTCAAACGGGGTGCCGGCGGTTTTGTCGGCTTCTATTTGCGCGGCCAGCTCGGCCACGCGGCTGGTGGTGCGGGCGCGTTTTAAACCCCCTAAGCTTGACAAAGCGCCCTGCGGCGGCGCGTGCACAGCGACACCGCAAGAGTCATAACCCCGGTATTCCAGGCGCTGCAGCCCTTGCACCAGCACGGGGACGATATTGCGATTCGATACTGCGCCGACGATGCCACACATAATGCACTCCTTGGATTGAACTGAATGCGATGGTAGGCCTACTATCAGACAATATCCAATTAATATTTATCTATATTTGGTATTAAATTTCATGATTTTTGAGAAATAGCTAAATATTTCATGTAAAGTAATTTTATGGAACTATTAGTTGATAAATTAGAGCTGGACACGATTGATTTGCATCTGCTGGACCAGCTACAAACTGACGCCAGCATCAGCAACCAAGACCTAGCTGCCCGTGTACATGTGTCGCCGCCCACTTGCCTGCGCCGTGTCAAGCGGCTCAAAGACTTGGGGCTGATCGAGCGGCAAGTTGCGGTGCTGAACCCCGACAAACTCAAAGCTCTGGTCGGGCACGGGCTGACGGCCATTGTGGAGGTGACCCTTACGCAGCAAAACGCCGAGCTGCTGTTTGCGTTTGAGGCGCGCATCACGCCCGAGCGTGCGGTGCAGCAGTGCTACCGCGTGAGCCCGGGGCCAGACTTTGTACTGATCGTGCAGGTGCGCGATATGGCCGAGTATTTGGCGCTGGTGCAGCGGGTGCTCACCGCTGATGCGCAAGTGCGTAATGTCAAAACTTTCTTTAGCGTACTGCGCAGCAAGTTTGAGCCGAAAATAGCGCTGCAATAGATGCGTAATAGCCTGTTTAGGCCGTAGAACCTGCTCAAGCAGCTATTGAATTAGTAGCAGAGCTAGTCCTGCAAATGGGCTCTTTCTGTTCGGGTTGAAGCTTGCCATATGTGGTGCGCATGTGAGTTGGTCGCTTGGCTTAGCGTGCGCGCTGGGGAGCTGGTTTGTTTGGCATAGGGTGCGCGCCGGA
>JAYSWJ010000069.1:0-13836 GCA_043718065.1 Polaromonas sp. | reverse complement strand
AAGTCTCGGTCTGCAGTCCACAGCACGGACACACCGTTTTCAATGCACAGTGCGGCAACACGCGCATCGTGAAATTGCCCGCCTTGCAGTTTGGCTTTGCGAGTTAGGTCGGCTAGAACCTCCCAATGCTGACCGCCACTGTGCAGCACATAGGCCATAGGCGACGCCAGCCATGCATCTACCTGTGCCAAGGCTTGCTCATAGGTACTGGCGGGATTGAATATTTTAGGGTTGGTAGCTATCGATAAAAACTCATGAATGCATGCCACCGGTAGTCCCCAAGGCTGCGCGCCCTCTGCCAAGCTTTGAACGCTAGCGTAAGCTGCAACATGAAAGGCAGATTCAGCTCGATGGGCATAGACCAAGATGTTGGTGTCTAGCGCAATCATGCGGGCGTTACACCCTGCGCTAAACTTGGCGCTAATCGCACAGCGCGCGTTGCCAAGTACTCAGCCTCCATAGCCTGCCATTGGTGTGGGTCGGTAACTAACATATCGTTGCCGTGCACACTGGCATTGCGCAGTTTAAAAGCAGGCGCGGCTTTAGCTGGGTTGTCAGCTAAAACGCGGCGCAGGCCCTCTTCCACCAAGGCACGCAGCGTAGTGTGGCTTTGCTCAGCAAACTGTTTGGCAGACTTAAACAGCGGGTCAGACAATTCAATTGTGGTTTTCACATGGGCACCCATATTTAAATATATGGGTGTATTGTATCCCTTAAATTAAAACCTGCAAGCTTTGTCCGCAACGCGTAAAAAAGCCTGCCCAGATTGCTCTGGGCAGGTTTTTTCATATGCGTTTTAAGCGTTCTAGGCCGTAGAACCTGCTCAAGCAGCTATTTAAATGATAGTAGCTTGATTTAAATCTTCTCTGCCAGCTGCTCCAAAATAGCTGGGTTTTCTACAAAGCAAACAACTCCAACGGCAAACATTTTTGAAAATGCACAAAGTCTTGGTCTAAGCTGAAAACGGGTAGCTTGCGGTTTACAGCGAAAGCGCAGATCAGAAAATCAGTGTTCGATCCTTGAATGCCATGCCGTTTGCAGGTGTTAAAAAACTCTGCTGCCATGTCGTAATCCAGCACATTCATGGGCTCGTGCGGAAAGGCGGCCAGAGCGGTGCGCAGTTTTTCGTACTGGGTGGTTTCTTTAATGCCGCTAAGCAGCTCTTGGCGTACCGGCCCTATCAGCGTAGCGCGCGTATCGGCTATCAGATCTTTTAATGCAGCCACGGCAGCTTGCGCAGATGGCGGCATAGGGGTAGCGCTGCGGCGCAGCACCAGCGACCACACTGAAGTATCGACTACGACTTGCATAGGCAATTTTTCTTTAATTACTTTTGAGTTATTTGCTTTTGCGTTGCCGCTGCGATTTGTAGTTGTAATCGGCATCGTAATCAATACTGCCAAAAAGACTGACTATGTGCTGCTGCTGGCGTTTTTGGATGTATTCCATCAGCGCTTGGGTAACCACGGCTTTTTTAGTCTTTTGGCCACCTGCAATGCGCGCAGCTTCTATCAGTTGATCATCAATTGCAAGGTTAGTGGCCATTTTCACACTCTTTTATGTGTAGAACAATGTGTGATTTTAACGTGCCGAACTTGTAGTTGCAAGTCAGGCAGGTATCGCATGCCAGCACTAAAAACAAATTCTGGCACGCAGGCAGTGACTAAATTAATTGCGGTTTTTAACGCAAAAAACGCTTAAAACGCTTAAAACGCGCATTTTCATATGCGTTTTAAGCGTTCTAGGCCGTAGAACCTTGTCAAGCAGCTATTTAAATGATAGTAGATTGATTTAAATCTTCTCAGCCAGCTGCTCCAAAATAGCTGGGTTTTCTAGCGTGCTGGTGTCTTGCGTGATGGCCTCACCCTTCGCGATGGACCGCAGCAAGCGGCGCATGATTTTGCCGCTGCGGGTTTTGGGTAGGTTGTCGCCAAAACGGATGTCTTTGGGTTTGGCAATCGGGCCAATTTCTTTGGCGATCCAAGCGCGCAGCTCGTTGGCAATTTTTAAGGCTTCGTCGCCAGTGGGGCGGCTGCGCTTTAGCACCACAAAGGCGCACACGGCCTCACCGGTGACATCGTCGGGGCGGCCTACTACGGCGGCTTCGGCGACCAAGTGGGCGCACGACACCAACGCGGATTCAATCTCCATCGTGCCTAGGCGGTGGCCTGACACGTTCAGCACGTCGTCGATGCGGCCGGTGATGCGGAAGTAGCCTCTGTCAGCTGACCTGACTGCCCCGTCGCCTGCCAAATAATATGTACCGCCCATCTCTGGGGGGAAGTAGCTTTTCACAAAGCGGTCGGGGTCGTTCCAAATGGTGCGGATCATGCTGGGCCAGGGGCGCTTGACGACTAACATGCCGCCAGAGCCGTTGGGCACGTCGCCGCCTACCTCGTCCACAATCGCGGCCATGATGCCGGGCAGTGGCAAGGTGCATGAGCCTGGGACTAAAGGCGTAGCGCCGGGCAGCGGTGTAATCATGTGGCCACCGGTTTCGGTCTGCCAGAAGGTGTCTACTATCGGGCAACGCTCGCCGCCTACATGTTTGTGGTACCACATCCATGCCTCGGGGTTGATGGGCTCGCCCACGCTGCCCAAGATGCGCAAGCTGGTCAAATCGCTGCGCGCAGGGTGCACTTTCTCGTCGCCTTCAGCGGCTTTGATTAATGAACGGATAGCCGTAGGTGCGGTGTAGAAAATGGTGCACTTGTGCTTTTCTATCATCTGCCAAAAACGCCCTGCATTGGGGAAGGTAGGCACGCCTTCAAATATGATTTGTGTAGCGCCAGCCGCCAGCGGGCCGTAGGCTACGTAGGTATGGCCAGTAATCCAGCCGATGTCGGCGGTGCACCAAAAGATGTCGGCTGGGCGCAGGTCAAATGTCCAGTCCATCGTCAGCTTGGCCCACAGCAAATAACCAGCGGTGCTGTGCTGCACACCCTTGGGTTTGCCGGTAGAGCCGCTGGTGTACAAGATAAACAGTGGGTGCTCTGCGCCTACCATCTCGGGCGCGCAGGTGGTGCTTTGGCCTTGCAGCGCATCGGCAAAAGTAATGTCGCGGCCCGCCACCATGGCGCACGCGGTGGGTGTGCGCTGGTAGACGAAGACGGTTTTAATCGACTCGCAGCCACCCAGCGCAATGCCTTCGTCAACGATAGATTTCAGCGGTAGCTCTTTGCCGCCGCGCATCTGAAAGTTCGATGTGATCACCGCTACGGCACCCGCGTCAATAATGCGCTCTTGCAGGCTCTTGGCGCTGAAGCCGCCAAACACCACGCTGTGCGTTGCGCCAATGCGCGCGCAGGCTTGCATGGCCACCACGCCTTCAGTGGTCATGGGCATGTAGATCAATACGCAGTCGCCTTTTTGAATGCCCTTGGCTTTTAGAGCATTGGCAAACTGGCTAACTTTGGCGAGTAGTTCTTTGTAAGTGACTTTGGTCACAGCGCCGTCATCCGCTTCAAAGATGATGGCGGTTTTGTTCTCTACCTCCGTACCGATATGTTTGTCTAGACAGTTGGCTGACGCGTTCAGCGTGCCGTCGTCAAACCATTTGTAAAACGGTGCGTTGCTTTCGTCTAGCGTTTTGGTAAATGGTTTAGCCCAGTTTAAATTAGCGCGGGCCAGCTTGGCCCAGTAGCCTTCAAAGTCGTCTGCGGCTTCTTTGCACAGCGCGTCATATTGCGCCATGCTGGATATGCGTGCGCCTGCAGATGCGGCGGCAGACGGTGGGAAAACGCGGTTTTCAACTAATACGGATTCAATGGCGGTGCTCATGGGTTTGTCTCCAAGCGAGGTTGTAGGGCTGTTGTTCTTGGGTAGTAATGTCAGGGTTTGCACTTACTAGGCACTGACTTGCTAGCTTACTTGTAATTTAGCTAATCTCGTAGGTGACATCGCAGGCCACTACAATTGCATGGTTAGTAAAAACCCGAATTTTTGTTTGCTTTATATGAATCCATCTCCTAAAAAATCACCCATTACCACTGGCCGCTTGCCTCCATTGGCCAACTTTATTTTTGCTAGCCGGTGGCTGCAATTACCGCTGTATTTAGGCCTTATCGTGGCGCAGGCCGTTTATGTTTTTCACTTTGGTGTAGAGCTGTACCATTTGGTGGGCGCCGCATTTGGCAGCCAGGCCGATATTGATGTGTTGGTTAAAAGCAGTGGCTACGTGTCAGAGGCCAAGATTACCGGCTTGAACGAAACCGTCATCATGCTGGTGGTACTAGCGCTGATCGACGTGGTGATGATTTCTAATTTGCTGATCATGGTGATTGTGGGCGGATACGAAACTTTTGTGTCGCGCATGAACCTGGAAGACCACCCCGACCAGCCCGAATGGCTAAGCCACGTGAACGCCAGCGTGCTAAAGGTAAAGCTGGCCACTGCCATCATCGGCATATCGTCGATTCATTTGCTAAAAACATTTATCAACGCGGCCAACTACAGCGACAAAGTGCTGATGTACCAAACCATCATCCACATTACGTTTTTGCTAAGCGCCATGGCCATTGCGTACACCGACAAGCTGATGGCGCACAGCGAACATGAGGCCAAGAAGATGGATGGCCGCGCGAATAACGATTGACCCCTTCCGTGTGCACTGAGCTTGCCGAAGCGTTTATGAAACCTTCGATAAGTTCAAGCTGAACGGTCTCACTTAAATAGCATTAAGAGTACAAGCCATGACCACCATCAAAGCCACCGACTTAGTTGAAACCATCGCAGCCGCGCTGCAATACATCAGCTACTACCACCCTAGCGACTACATTGCCCACTTGGCCCGCGCGTACGAGCGTGAGCAAGGCCCCGCAGCCAAAGACGCGATTGCGCAAATATTGACCAACAGCCGCATGAGCGCCACTGGCCATCGCCCGATCTGCCAAGACACTGGCATCGTCAACGTGTTTTTAAAAATCGGTATGGATGTGCGCTTTGAGGGCTGCGCTGCTTTTGGTGATGGCGCGTTAGACGACGTGATCAACGAAGGCGTGCGCCGTGGCTACGACTTTGCAGAGAACAAGCTGCGCGCCTCCATAGTGGCCGACCCGCAGTTTGACCGTAAGAACACCAAAGACAACACACCCGCGGTGATCAACATCGAGCTGGTGCCCGGCGACAAGCTGGACATTACCGTAGCAGCCAAAGGCGGCGGCAGCGAGAACAAAAGCAAGTTTGTCATGCTGAACCCGTCCGACAGCTTGGTGGACTGGGTGCTAAAAACCGTGCCTACTATGGGCGCAGGCTGGTGCCCGCCGGGCATGCTGGGCATAGGCATTGGCGGCACGGCAGAAAAAGCCATGCTGCTGGCCAAGCAAAGCCTGATGGAAGACATCAACATGTACGAGCTGCAGGCTAAATCTTCTAGCGGTGCGGTGTTGTCTAAGGTCGAAAACCTGCGGCTAGAATTGTATGAAAAAGTCAACGCTCTAGGCATAGGCGCGCAAGGCCTGGGTGGCCTGACCACGGTGCTAGACATCAAAATCAACATGTACCCCACGCATGCCGCAGGCAAGCCCGTGGCCATGATTCCTAACTGCGCCGCCACGCGCCACGCCCACGTGATGATGGACGGCAGCGGCCCGGTGTACCTAGACCCACCATCGCTAGACCTGTGGCCCGATGTGCACTGGGCGCCTGACTACAAAAAGTCCAACCGAGTCGATATGAACACGCTGACAAAAGACCAGGTAGCCGCCTGGACCCCCGGCCAAACCTTGCTGCTGAACGGCAAAATGCTAACGGGCCGCGACGCTGCGCACAAACGCATTCAAGAGATGTTGGCCAAAAGCGAAAAGCTACCCGTAGACTTTACCAACCGCGTGATTTACTACGTAGGCCCTGTAGACCCCATCAAAGGCGAAGCCGTAGGCCCCGCAGGCCCCACCACCGCCACCCGCATGGACAAATTTACCGAGATGATGCTGGCGCAAACCGGCTTGATCAGCATGATCGGCAAAGCCGAGCGCGGGCCTACCGGCATTGAGGCGATTAAAAAGCACAAGTCGGCCTACCTCATGGCCGTGGGCGGCGCAGCGTATCTCGTGTCCAAAGCTATCAAAACCGCCAAGGTGGTTGGCTTTGAAGACCTAGGCATGGAAGCCATTTACGAGTTTGACGTAGTCGACATGCCTGTGACGGTGGCAGTCGATTCGCTGGGCACCAGCGTGCACAACACCGGGCCAGCGGAGTGGCAAAAGCGCATTGCGACTGGCGAATTTAAAGGCATTGGAGTAACCGCAGGCTGACACTATGAGCAATCAATTTGCTGATGTGTTCAAACGGTACAAAACCGCAGTGATTTGTTTTGCAGCTTTGATATCCGTTGCATGGCTGGGTTGGGGGCAGTTTTATACAATTGCGCTAAAAGCGGTTCCAGTCAATGCTGTTTTACTTAAGGCGAATCGCGTATCTGACGGCCCTAGTAAGGGTGGAGGGAAAACGCGACTTCTGTACGAGTATGAATTTAATTCCTCCATTTATCGAGGCGAGCAATCTACATTTGGTGCATCATGGATGGGGCACAACGCAAGTTCTGACGAGCAAATACAAAGGGAAGTCGATAAACTTTCTCGTCTCATTGAAAATCGAAGAATGGCATCTCTCAAGCTGCCTGAGACCAAACTGCAAAAAATAGAAATTCAAGTTTGGATCGATCCACGAAACCCAAACGATTCTGCGCTGTTGGCTCGGGTGCATCCTGCGCTTACTGCTATCACGGGGTTTATCTGCCTTGCTCTTTTGATAGGCATCATTAAGCCCTTCGTTGTTTCTAAGAATTCTCTGGCGTGAGCAAGAATTTGCACCATTCACGCGAAAAATATCGCGTGAATGGTGCAAATTGTTTAAAATCATGGGCTTATGATCTATGAAAAGAGCCAATATCTTGCTTTCTCGGCCGATGCGCAGCGCACGGCGGCTAATTTGGAGCAGGCTTACAGCTTTTGGCTTGATTCGCGGCAAAGCTTGCAAAATCTGCCTGTTTCTATGTATTGGGCTGAGCGCTCTGGTAGCGAATATCTCTATGCCAAGCAAACCACGCAAGACAGCGGCACGAGCCTCGGAGTGCGCAGCGAAGAGACTGAGCAGCAACTGGCCGCTTACACGCAAGACAAGCAGCAACTGCAAGAGCGTGTGACCAATGCGGATGAATTAATAGCCACTCGCGCTGCGCTGTATCGCCGTATGCGCCTGCCCTCGCTTCCCGACAAGCAAGCGGAGATTCTGCGTAAGCTCGATATTGAAGGTCTGCTAGGCTCAGACTTGATGGTGGTAGGTACGAATGCGTTTTCAGCTTACGAATGGGCAGCGAATGCCATTTTTCCTGTGGGAAACGAAGAGACACAGGACTTTGATTTGACTTGGTGCAGAGGCACGCGCGCCTCGCTGGTTTTAGCAGGCAAGGAAGCTCAGGGGCAATCGCGTAAAACGCTGATTCAAGTCTTAAAAAGTATTGATTCGAGTTATGCAGTTTCCAAGAAAAAACCTTATCAAGCGCTGAACTCAGAAGGCTATGAAGTTGAGCTACTGGCCGCGCCAAGCTGCCATCCGCTACCCAAAGATCAGGGTTTGCACCTATGCCGACTTTGGTAGAGCAAGAATGGTTGCTTTTGGGCAGGCCTATCAGTGCTGTAGTGGCCACGGTGCGTGGCCGAGCTTGCCCGCTCACCGTACCCGATCCGCGTTTCATGGCGCTGCACAAACTTTGGCTAGCTGATAAACCCGAGCGCAACCCTGCCAAGAAAGAGAAAGATCGCAGACAAGGCAATGTGCTGTTGGATGCCGTGCGGCATTTCATGGAAAGTAGCCATCCACTGAATGTAGATTTTGTATTCGAGCTGCCAGAGATGCTGCGGCCTACATTTGATCAATGGTGTGCAGCACGTCAATTCATTCCCCAGCCATGATGCCATCTACAAACCCCATCGGCGTTTTCGATTCTGGAATCGGTGGCCTGAGCGTTCTCAAAGCTCTGCGCGCGCAGATGCCGCACGAGAGTTTTGTGTATTTTGCCGATAGTGCCCACAACCCCTACGGCGATAAAAGCGATGCGTTTGTTATCACGCGCTCAATGTCTATCACGCAGCAGTTGATCGATCAGCACCAGATCAAGGCACTGGTGGTTGCCTGCAACACTGCCACGGCAGCCGCCATTGCACTGCTGCGCGCCCAGCACCCTAGCCTGCCCATCATCGGTGTAGAGCCAGCGCTTAAACCTGCAGTAGCAGTCAGCCAAACCAAGCGCATTGCCGTGCTGGCCACGCGCGGCACGCTGCACAGTGCCAAGTTTTTAGCACTCAAGGCTTCTCTGGCCAGCCAAGCAGAATTTATTTGCACACCCTGCGATGGTCTTGCTGACTTGATTGAAAACCACACTCTAGCTGATAACACTACAGATTTAATAGCTGCTTGTGCAGTGTTTACTGGGACTACAGGCCGATTTGGTAATCAAAATGACGATATAGACACCTTGGTGCTAGGTTGCACGCATTACCCGTTGGTATTGCAGCATTTTCAAGCAGCATTGCGCAATGCAGGCGGTGATGGTGTGCAAATAGTAGATAACGGCCACGCGGTAGCTAGGCAAGTAGCCAGGCAAATAACGAGCACAGCGCTGTCATCCCCACAGCCGCCCGATACAGCCTTGGTGCAAACCCCGCCAAAGCTCACACTGGTCAGCAGCGGCTTCGCTCAGCATTTGCACAGCGCCGCTGCGCGATGGCTGTAGCGCTAAACTACAACCCTCCACACACCACCCTGACTGCAAGCCACCCCATGCTCACCGGCGATCTTAAAAACAAAATCGACACCATCTGGAACGCCTTCTGGACAGGCGGCATCGCCAACCAGATTGAGGTGATCGAGCAAATCACTTTTTTAATCTTTATCCGCCGCCTGGACGTAGAGCAAACGCTGGAAGAAAACCGCGCCGCCCGCCTTAAAACGCCCATCCAGCGCCGCATCTTCCCCGCAGGCAACGACCCAAAGGCCGCCCGTATGACAGCCTGCGCTGGAGCCGCCTGAAAGACTTGGGCTCCCCGGCAGAAATGTTCAGCGTGGTAGCCGACCACGTTTTCCCCTTCCTGCGCGAGCTGGGCGGCGACGGCAGCACCTACGCCCACCACATGCGCGATGCCCGCTTTACCATCCCCACGCCCGCCCTGCTGGCCAAGGTGGTTGACCTGCTAGACGCCTTGCCCATGGATGAGCGCGACACCAAAGGCGACCTGTACGAATACATGCTGGGCAAAATAGCCAGCGCTGGGCAAAACGGCCAGTTTCGCACCCCACGCCACATCATCCAGCTGATGGTGGCCCTTACCGCGCCCACCCCGCAAGACGTCATTTGCGACCCCGCCAGCGGTACCTGCGGCTTTTTAGTAGCCGCTAGCGAATATCTGGTGCACAACCATCCCAAGGCACAGCATGATGCCAAGCTGCTAGAGCATTTTCACCACCGTCAGTTTTGCGGCTACGACTTTGACAACACCATGCTGCGTATTGGCAGCATGAACATGATGCTGCACGGCGTAGACAACCCCCGCATCACCTACCGCGACAGCCTGGCCCAAGACCACGCAGACGACGCAGGTGCCTACAGCCTGATACTGGCCAACCCACCCTTTGCCGGCAGCCTAGACTATGAAAACACCGCCAAAGACCTGCTGCAAACCGTCAAAACCAAAAAGACCGAACTGCTGTTTTTAGCCCTCTTCTTAAAGCTGCTCAAACCCGGTGGCCGCGCCGCCGTCATCAGCCTGCCCGGCGGCGTATTCAAGCCCTACGCAGGCGTCAGCACCGCCATCCTGCTGTTTACCAAAACCAACAGCGGCGGCACTGACAACGTGTGGTTCTACGACATGCACGCCGACGGCTGGAGCCTAGACGACAAACGCCAGCCCCTGCTGCCTGAAGACAAATTAGGCCTGCAGCCCAATGGAATGATGCACAAGCAGCTATCAGAAGCAGAGCATGCAAAGAACAACCTGCCCGACGTACTAGCCCGCTGGCAGCAGCGCACTGGCACAGAGCACCAGCGCCCCCGCACCGCACAGAGCTTCTGCGTACCCAAGGCAGACATCGCCGCCAACGGCTACGACCTGAGCCTGAACCGCTACAAAGAAGTGGTACACAAGCAGGTGGATCATCGCGTGCCGGGGGAGATTTTGGTGGAGTTGAACGAGCTTGAAGCCGAGATTGCGAAGGGTCTGAAATCGCTTGCGGGGCTGTTGAAGTGAAAAGTAACTCAAATGAATGGCCGCTAGTTCGTATTGGGGAGATTTGTATTTTCAAGTATGGGAAAAGTCTGCCCGATGCAGCACGATCCGGTGGGTCAGTACCTGTATTTGGTTCCAATGGGATTATTGGAAAGCACGATCTGGCTTTAACTGCTGGTGAAACAATTGTGATTGGCCGCAAGGGTTCACATGGTGAGGTAAATTTCTCTCCAGTGCCATGTTGGCCAATTGACACTACATACTATGTCGACAAAACCTCTACTGATACTGATTTAACTTGGCTACGCTATCGTCTAGAGGCTGCCGGGTTAAATCAAATGAATCGTGCAGCGGCAGTACCTGGATTAAATAGAGATGACGCATATCGAGTCAAAGTATTGCTCCCACCCCTCCCCGAACAACGCCGCATCGCCGCCATCCTAGACCAGGCCGAAGCCCTGCGCACCCAACGCCGCACCGCCCTCGCCCTACTAGAAGCGCTAACCCAATCTGTCTTTATTGATATGTTTGGTGATCCTGCAAACAATCAGATGGAGTGGCCAAGAAAAACTCTAAAAGAAATCGGAAAAGTAAGCACGGGAGGCACACCACCTAGCATAAAAGAGGGTATGTTCGATGGGCCTGTGCCTTTCATAACTCCGGGTGATCTTGAAAGCAATAAACCAGTGCGTAGAAGTTTGACTGATTTGGGCGCTAGCGAGGTTGGCACTGTTAGACAAGGCGCAACGCTTGTGTTGTATCGGTGCAACCATTGGGAAAGCTGGCGTTACAAAGGTACGTAGTGCTTTTAATCAACAGCTAAACGCGATTGAATGGAGCTCACAAATCGTCGACGCGTATGGCTTCGAAGTAATTCGATTTTTCAAACCCACTATAGTTTCTTGGGGTGCATCAACAACATTGCCAATCTTGAAAAAATCTTCTTTTGAGCAAATCGAAATACCCGTACCGTCAGTCCAGTTACAAGAGGAATTTGCTAAAAAAATTGAAGTAATTGAAGAGGTAAAAGTAATACATCAACGATCCATCGCCATGCTGACCGGTCTATTTGAGACTCTGCAAAGCAGCGCATTTAACGGAGAACTCTAGCAATGCGTGGTGAATTTATTGGCGTGTGGCAAGATACGTTTCGTGAAATTTGGGATCCTCTGGCAGGTGTAGAAGGTGCTCCCGATGATTTATATTGCGAACTTTTCAGAGCATTTTCCACGGCCTTTAAGGTACAGTTAACGGCAGCAGAGCTGGCCAACAAAGTTGATGATCCATTACAGGGTAAGACTGCCTTTTTAGCGATAACTGCCGAGGATTTTTTAAGTGAGCCCGCTTTAGCCGCAGCTCTAGAATTTACTCGAGATACGTTAGATGATTTACTAGGCCCCCAACTTTATGATCCTTACTTCAACCTTCTCAGCGCATTTATCGACAAATTTAGCCTCCGGTACAACTTAATACCTCCATGTTTTTTGTGCCCCACTTTGCCCGGCTTGTTTGCTAGCCTAATCCGCGATTTGCGTAATGTTGCTAATACCGATCCTCATTTAAGCGAATTAATGACAGATTTCGAAAATGCAATTCAAGGGTTAAGAACTAATCCGACGGAGGGACACATGAAAACCTGTATTCAAAAGCAAATCAATTTACTAGAAGGCATGGGCGCGGCGCTACCACACATAACTGGGAATACCTTGGGACAAATATGCGATCAAGCTGGTACATGGCCTCATGCGAAAATTAAAGAGGTTATTAAAAACGTGTATGGTTTTGCCTGCGATTACCGGGGTATTAGACATGGTGGCACTGCAGCCAACGCAGTTAGAAATCTTGAAATGAAAGATATGGTTTCTATATCGATCCTTTTGGCAGGGTTTACGCCCTATTTGAGCAGCACATTTAATGTAGAGGCAGTCTATGGCGCAGCAAAAGCAATTTAAATTGTTTCGTTGAGTCGTGTTGACACATCCAAGCACAACACCCCTGAAATCTGGATGGTTTTTTGGGCAAACGCCTTAGTCCTACTTAAAAAAACTTGTTTTTGACACAAAAACGATGTATATTTTGTGTCAAATATGGGTAAACACACCGAATCTACCGACACTTTAGTCTTGCAGCGCATCACAGCGGCTGCGGGTGGCTGGGTGTTTACGCCTGCGGATTTTGCCGATGTAGGCAGCCGCGACGCGGTAGCCTCGGCGCTCAAGCGGCACAAGGCGGCTGGGCGCATCAGGCAGCTAGGACGCGGGCTGTATGACGTGCCGCGCACACATAAGTTGCTGGGCTTGCTGTGGCCTAGCGTCGAAGCGGTGGTGCAGGCGCTGGAGCGTAAAGATGGGCTGCGTTTTGCGCCTTCGGGCGTGTATGCGGCTAATTTGCTGGGCTTGTCAGAGCAGGTGCCGGCCAAGGTGGTTTACCTCACCGATGGCGCAGCGCGATCCATCAAGGTGGGGCCGCAGGTGATTCGCCTGCAGCGCACCACGCCGCGCAACATGGCTACAGCGGGGCGGCTAAGCGGTTTGGTGATTCAGGCGTTTAAAAGCTTGGGGGCGGTGCACATCACCCCTGCACGCATTGCGCGCCTGCGCCAGTTGCCTGCCGTTGAACGCGCCAAGCTGCTGGATGACCTGAGCCTGGCACCCGCATGGATGCGCCCACACATGATCGATATTGCAAAACCTTAAAACAACATGACCCATCAATTTGCACAACTGAGCGCGCAAGACCGCAAGCTGGCTTTTGATGCCGCATCGCTGGGCAATGCAGCGTAGGCGGTGATGGTGGAGAAAGACTTTTGGGTGTCGTGGCTGCTGGCCTTGCTGTTTAGCCAGCCCGAACTAGCGCCGCATTTGGTGTTTAAAGGTGGCACGTCGTTGTCTAAAGTGTTTGGGGTGATTGACCGATTTTCAGAGGACATTGACCTGTGCCTGGTGCCTGAGTTTGTAGGTGCCAGTGCGGAAGACTTTAACGCGCTGGCCAGCCGCACGCGGCGTGACGCTGCGGTGCTGGACATGCAGCGCCTGTGTGGCGACAAGGTGCAGGCGGTGATGCAGCCGCTGCTAGAGGCGCAGATTACCTAGGCCATTGGCGCACCGCCAATGGATGACAACGGTGCTGCCGCGTGGCTGCACTTTGAGGTGGATGTGGATGCACGATCGCCTATTTTGTATTTTCGCTACCCCAGCGTGCACACCGATGGCTTTGCCTATATTCGCCGCGAGGTGAAGCTAGAGCTGGGCACACTGACAGACCAGCAGCCCACGGGCCAATACCCGGTGCAGCCGATTTTGGCCACGGTGTTTCCGCAAGAGTTTACCGACTGGCAATGCAGCGTGACAGCGCTGGAGCTGGAACGCACGTTTTGGGAGAAGGCCACCATTTTGCATGCCGAGTTTCACCGCCCTGCTGCGCTGCCCACGCCAGACCGGTATGCACGCCACTTTGCGGACATGGCACGGCTGCTAGAGCACCCGCGCGGGCCAGAGTATTTAGCAGACGCTGCGCAGTGCGCCCGCGTAGTGCTGTGGAAAAGCCGCGTATTTGCGCGAAGCTGGGCGCGCTACGACATTGCCGTGCCGGGCAGCTTTAGGCTGGCCCCTGC
>JAYSWJ010000068.1:0-38888 GCA_043718065.1 Polaromonas sp. | reverse complement strand
ACACCAAGCACCAGCGCTGCGAATAAGGTGGGTTAATAAGCTAGCAGTTGATCGCTCAACATGGTCATAAGAGATGGCAGGCGGCGTACTCAGCTACGCGGCTGTCCTCCATGGCGGCCTAGGGCCGCCTACTCCCCCTTTATGCCGCTGCGCTGAGTACACCGCCTGCCATCTCTTATGACCATGTTGAGCGATCAACTGCTAGCTTATTAACCCACCTTATTCGCAGCGCTGGTGCTTGGTGTGAACAGCGCAGCGGCATACAAGGAGCCCGCAGGGCGGGGGACAGCCGCGGAGCTGTTCACGCCAAGTGCCAAGGCTTGCACAGAACAGGCGTTGAAGGCACGCTAAGCGTATTCTGAGGCCTGTTTTCAGAGTGTTTTAGCCGTTGTAGGCCGCAGATACTGCTCAACCAGCTATGCGATTGATAGTATTAATCATTCCAAACAACCCAACCGATGCACGGGCTGCTCAAACCCAGCAAAGAATAATGTGACGAGTCGGGTCCGTCTCGATGAAAATACGCAGCAAAGCGCGCGTTGTTTAACCTAGCAAAACAAACATCGAATTTGGCGCGCGTTTACGGAGTATTTTTCGCGAAAGAGATGCCCGGCTCGAGTCCAGCTCAGTCGGAGATACCGTTAGCCCAGAGTTCAACTTAACGGAAATAAGTTCAGCCGAACTGGGGTTTGATTACTCCAACCCCAGCTCCTGAATTTTGCGGGTGATAGTGTTTCGGCCAATGCCTAGTTTGACTGCTGCTTCAATACGGCGGCCTCGGGTGGTAGACAACGCAGCGGCGATCAGCTGGCGCTCAAAGCGCTGGGTTAGTACGTCCCATACATCGCCATTGTCTTTGGCCAGTAAGACGATGGCCTCGGCGTTGAGTTGATGCTCCCAGTCTAAGTCGGCGTGCGATGCTGTTAGCGCAGAAGGTGCGTTTGGCACCGCAGACTGCGCAGACGTTGCTGGCTCGGGAATGTCTAAGTTGGCCTTGATGGGCACATCGACTGGGTTGACTGCACCACCTGCCTCTGTAGGTATATTTCTAGCATTAAAATCGCTGTTAACCCAAGCAGAACCTTCTCGAGCAGCTACTTTATTAGTAGCGCTTGGATCGCTTGCGTGAGCAGGCTCAGGCTGCGCACGCTGCACTTGCAGCACCTCAGGCGGCAAGTCTTTCTCGTCAATCACTTGCGTGGGGGCCATCACCGTCAGCCAGTGGCATACGTTTTCTAGCTGCCGCACATTGCCCGGAAAGGCAAACTGCGCCAGCCGTGCCAGCGCTGCAGGCGCGATACGTTTTGGGTCTACTCCCAGTTGTTTGCCTGACTGCTGCAAGAAATGTTTAGTCAACGCGGGAATATCTTCACGCCGCTCGCGCAGGGCCGGTAGGCGCAGGCGAATGACGTTTAAGCGGTGGAACAGATCTTCGCGAAAGCTGCCGTCGCTGACTTTTCGTTCCAAGTCTTGGTGGGTAGCGGCTATCACCCGCACATTGGCCTTGACCGCGCTGTGCCCGCCCACACGGTAGAAGCTTCCGTCGCTTAAAACGCGTAGCAAGCGGGTTTGCAAGTCAAACGGCATGTCGCCAATTTCGTCTAAAAACAGCGTCCCCTCATCGGCCTGCTCAAAGCGGCCACGGCGCATGGTTTGCGCACCGGTAAATGCCCCGCGTTCATGGCCAAACAGCTCGCTCTCTAGCAGATCTTTCGGTATAGCTGCAGTATTGATAGCGACAAAAGGTCCCTTTGCGCGGCTGCTGTGCTTGTGCAAGGCCTTGGCCACCAGTTCTTTACCGCTGCCAGATTCGCCGGTAATCATCACCGTCACGTTGCTTTGGCTAAGGCGGCCAATGGCACGAAAAACATCTTGCATGGCCGGGGCTTGGCCTAGCATCTCAGGTGCGTTGGCTACCACTTCGAGGGCCACATCTTCGCGCTGGCTTTCTTCTACCGCGCGGCGAATCAGCTCGGTAGCTTTAGAAATATCAAATGGCTTAGGCAAATATTCAAAGGCACCACGCTGAAACGCGTTCACCGCGCTGTCCAGGTCGCTAAACGCCGTCATGATAATGATAGGCAGGCCAGGATGCTTTTCTTTCACCTTGGTCAGCAGGTCTAGCCCCGACCCGCCGGGCATGCGAATGTCGCTCACCAGCACCTGTGGTGGCAGGTTGTCGGCGTCGTGTTCGTCGGTATTGCATAGTGCTGTTAGCAGGTCGCGCGGGTTGGTAAAGCTGCGGGTGGGCAGGTCTTCGCGTAGCAGTGCTTTTTCCAGTACGAAGCGAATGGACTGGTCATCGTCTACGATCCAAATAGGCTTCATGCGGTATGTCCTCGGGTCCTGACCATCTTGATCTTTATCTTGCTCTTAAATTCATGGCAGCGGAATCAAAATTTTGAATTCCGTACGCCCAGGCTGGCTTTCGCATTCGATCATTCCGTCGTGCTGCTGTACAAAGGTTTGTGCCAAGGTCAGCCCCAGTCCAGAGCCGCCCTCTCTGCCCGATACAAGCGGGTAAAAAATGCGGTCTTTGATGTCATCCGGTATACCCGGCCCGTTGTCTACAATATGCAATTCCAGTGCCAATTTATAGCGCCGCTTACCGAATGTGACTTGACGGGCGATGCGGGTCTTCAAAGTAATCAATGCATCGCCCTGCACCATGCGCTCGCTTAATACTTGCGCAGCATTGTGCGCAATATTCAGCACTACTTGAATCAGCTGCTCTTTGTCACCCCGAAAATCAGGAATAGACGTGTCGTAGTCGCGCACCACACGCAGGCCTGGGCGACTTGTGCCTTTCGGCCCAGCTTGAAATTCCGCCACGATCAGCGACCGCACACGCTCACACACCTCGTGAATGTTCACATCAGCCACCACATGCGGTTTGCGGTGCGGAGCCAGCAGCCGGTCTACCAAGGTTTGCAAACGGTCTGCTTCGTGGATGATGACTTGGGTGTATTCTGTTAATTCTTTGCTGTCCAGCTCTAGCTGCAGCAGCTGCGCTGCACCGCGAATACCGCCCAGCGGGTTTTTAATCTCGTGCGCCAAGTTGCGGATCAGTTCTTTATTGGCCTGGGCTTGGTCTACCAAGCGCTCCTCGCGGTCTAGCTTGGTTTGCTGCTGCAAGGGCAGCATTTCAACAATGACCTCGTTGGCACGCTCGGTTTGGGCAACTATGACATGCACGGGGATGTTGTCAGCGCCAATTTTTTTAAGCAAGGCGTCGTAACGCAGGGTGGCAAATGCATTGCTGGCCACCCCACTGAGCGCAGCCACAATGTCGCTTGGGTCTACAAAATGGTCCGACAGTACGCTCTGTTCAATCGCGCGACGCGAGATGCCTAGCGCGTCTTCCAGCGCCGAATTGGCAAACAGTATTTGCGAACGCAAGTCAACCACGGCAACCATGGTGGCTAAGGCGTCAAACGCAAGGTAATTTTGAGGGGTGGGCAACACGTTCAAGCTGGTATCGTAGCAAGCGCTGGGCCAAAAGAGTGCAAGGTCGTGAAGAATGCAGGGCTATTTATGGTTGGTGCGGATAGCATGCCCTAAAACTAGGAAGCTGCATGTTGGGCGGCCGCATGCTAGACAGCAATATGTTCAAGCATCCGCATGTTAAGCAGCGGCATGGCGCTGTAGCAAGCTAACGCTTTACTGCAGTACGTTGCTGCGCGGCGAAGTGGTGCGGCCTAGCTCGCGTTTGATGCCAGCGATGTCGCTGTCATTGCGGGCAATATTGGCCTTCATTTCGGCAACGCGGTCAATATATTTTTGGTTGTTTTGCGCTTCGCCGCCAATTTTTCCGGGTTCGCCGTTGTTATAGTCTTTGAGCAATTCAGCTTGCTTGACTTCAGCTTTTCTTAGTTCAGTTTCTAAAATAGCGCGGCTGTCTGAGTCGCGTGCGCGTTGTTCAGTGCCGTCGATACGGCTACCGGCTTGCGGTGCAGTGGCTACACGCACAGGTGCAGGGCTAGCGCCAGGGCTAGTTTGCACCTTAGTGGCTTCAATCACAGTGACATTGCCGCCCGTCAATACGCTGCAACCCAAACGACTCGCCTCGACTTTGTTGTCGGTAAAGTGAGTTACGTTATTGACGGTGGGGCAACGGTAAGTGACCTTGTTTTGCGCGTTGGCCGAAGCGGTGCATAACAGCAATGCGGGCGCTAAGATTATGGCTACTAACGGGGCAAAATACAGTTGAGACACGGTTGAAAAACGCTTTAGATAAGTCATGCAAGGCTCCGAGATTATGCAATCAAAGGGCAATGTACCAGTATGACGTAAATTCTTAGAAACATCAAATAACTTGTTGTCACAAAACAAAAAAGGACGGTAACAACTGTCCTTTTTCCAAAGTAGCTGTAATAAATTACAGCTTTAAATTTTTGCTGTTACGGCCTCTGGCCGCGTAGCGAGCGGCTGCCAGACTAGGCGCAAACCGCAGACAGGTTAGACACCTGGCGAGGATTTGCAACGACGTATGGCAGTCGCGCAGTAGCGGATTAGAGGCTGTAATACATGTCGAACTCAATCGGGTGCGTAGCCATGCGCAAGCGCGTCACTTCACCCATTTTCAGTTCAATGTAGGCATCCAACATGCTGTCGGTAAACACGCCGCCCTTGGTCAGGAAGGCGCGGTCTGCGTTGAGGCAGTCCAGTGCTTGGTCCAGGCTGTGGCACACGGTTGGTATTTTTGCATCTTCCTCAGGCGGCAGATGGTACAGGTCCTTCGTAGCGGCTTCGCCAGGATGGATTTTGTTCTCGATACCGTCCAGACCCGCCATCAGCAGCGCTGCGAAACCCAAGTACGGGTTCATTAGTGGATCTGGAAAGCGTGCCTCAATACGGCGACCGCGTGGGTTAGCCACATACGGAATGCGGATAGACGCCGAGCGGTTACGCGCAGAGTAAGCCAGCTTGACCGGTGCCTCATAGCCAGGAACCAGGCGCTTGTAGCTGTTGGTGCCGGGGTTGGTGATGGCGTTGAGCGCGCGGGCGTGCTTGATGATGCCGCCTACGTAGTACAGCGCGGTATCCGACAGGCCTGCGTAGCCGTTACCAGCAAACAGGTTGACACCGTCTTTGCTGATGGACTGGTGCACATGCATGCCAGAGCCGTTGTCGCCAACGATAGGCTTGGGCATGAAAGTAGCGGTTTTGCCGTAAGCGTGGGCTACGTTTTGCACCACATACTTGAGGATTTGGGTCCAGTCAGCGCGCTGTGTGAGCGTGCTAAAGCGGGTGCCAATTTCGTTTTGGCCAGCACCCGCCACTTCGTGGTGGAACACTTCCACCGGGATGCCCAATGATTCAAGAATCAAAGACATTTCAGCGCGCATGTCTTGCGTGCTGTCCACGGGGGGCACTGGGAAGTAGCCGCCCTTTACGGTAGGCCGGTGGCCTTTGTTACCGCCTTCGATCTTTTTGCCCGAGTTCCACGGGGCTTCGTATTCGTCGATCTTGAAGAAGGTGCCCGACATGTCGGTGTTCCAGCGCACGTCGTCAAAAATGAAGAACTCTGGCTCTGGACCGAAGTTGGCGGTGTCGCCAATGCCAGAGGCCTTGAGGTAGGCTTCAGCGCGCTTGCCGATGGAGCGTGGGTCACGGTCGTAGGCTTTGCCGTCGCTTGGCTCGACCACGTCGCAGCTCATGAACATCGTGGTTTCTTCAAAGAAAGGGTCGATGTTGGCGGTGTTGGCATCAGGCATCAGTTGCATGTCAGAGGCTTCGATGCCTTTCCAACCGGCAATGGAAGAACCGTCAAATGCGTGGCCTGACGTGAACTTGTCTTCGTCAAAGTGCGACACAGGCACGGTAACGTGCTGCTCTTTACCACGGGTGTCGGTGAAGCGGAAGTCTACGAATTTGACTTCGTTGTCCTTCACCATTTTCATTACGTCTGCGACGGTCTTGGCCATCAAATGCTCCTAAGGATGGGTGGGTGGTTGAAAAAGCTGTTCTTTTGAGGATGTAGCTTGGTTAAGGTGCATGCACTTTTTGTGCCAAACTGGTGCAGCCTCAAAACCTTCGATTGTCGGTGATTTTCAGGCCGGTTTGACCTTGGTGCTCGTAAATGTGAAAGCAAATGGGCTGAGAGCAAATGGGGTCAGATCAAAATTCAGGAAAATTATCTATTCGGAGCGCGCAAATGCATAACGAAATTTTGCTCTGACCCCACTTGCGTAGTCTCCGGTGCGTCGGGCCCTTGCTAGCATTACCCGCAAAGACCTCGCGCCCTCGCGGCAGAGCGTGGCTTAGGGAGTTGCGCCCCGGTCTGCGGCCCCCTTCGGGGTTCGCTTTGCAGTGCTCGAAATTTGGGAAAACGTCGAAACTCGCGCAAGCGCTCAGACAACGACGTTTCCTGATCCAAATTTCTGCGCGCTTCAAGCCCGCAGCCCTGATCGGGGCGCAACCCCCTAAGCCACACTCTGCCGCGAGAACTGGGGTTTTGATTCGCGTGGGGGTGTTTGGCTGTTTTTTGTGCTTTTTTTAATGCTGCTTAGGGCCCTAACCCAAGTAAATACTGCTTAAGCAGCTATTGATTTTGTAGTGTTTTACAAGTGCAACAAATTTTGTATTACCATCATTAAACCAACAACCTAGATCAGGAGTTCCTTTGAGAATCAATTATGTGCTCATAGATTACGAGAACGTTCAGCCGGAGGCACTAACGGTGCTTGAAGCAGAGCACTTTAAGGTCATTGTATTTGTGGGTGCCAGCCAAACAAAAGTCACATTTGAAGCCGCAGCCGCGCTCCAGCTAATGGGCGACAGGGCTGAGTACATCAAGATTTCTGGCAACGGTTCTAATGCGCTTGATTTTCATATTGCTTTTTATATCGGGAAACTTGCAGCAATTGATCCAACTGCTTACTTTCACATTATCTCTAGAGACACGGGTTTTGACCCATTAATTCAGCATCTAAAGGCGAAGAAAATTTTTGCAGCGCGCTCGCATGACGTAATTGGTATTCCGCTTGTGAAAGCTAACAATATAAAATCTCATCCTGAGAGGCTCGATTTAGTTGTGTCCAACCTTATTCATAGAGCCGCCTCCAGACCACGAACAGTTAAAACACTATCTAGCACCATTAGCGCCATGTTCCAAAAACAACTTAATGAGCAAGAGTTAACTGCACTCTTCAAAGAGCTGCAGGCAAAGGGCTACGTAACGGTTAACGAAACAAAGGTCACTTATGCATTGCCAGCACCCAGTCCATAACCTAAAGTTTACTATTAATTCAATAGCTGTTTGAGCAGGATTTACTTGGATTAGAGCACGATTTACTTATAAAAAATGGCACTAAAACAGCCTAGAACCGCCAGCAAACCCACCCGCTAATCCTGCGGCATAGCGCACGCTGCGTCGCAGGCCGCGAAGTCTATGCACCAAACAAGTGCAAAACCTAACGCACCAATTCAGGCCCAGTTTTTGCACCAAACTTGTGCAATTCGTCCAGCATCATGGGATAAGCTAGTGCCACATCATCTGGCGCGCCCTTCACGCCCAGCTCGATATGCCGTCCATACTGCGGGTGGTCCACGCTGGGCAGGCTAAACACCTTGATGCCCGAAAAATCGGCTTCTAGGCGCACCATCAGCGGCGTCAGGGCCGCTTCCATCGCGCCAAAGACGATGACCGACTTTTCTACGTAGGCTGATGCGCGGTGCAGATGGGGGTACAGGTTGTCTAGCACCCATTCCACCATCGGCCACGCCATGACCGGGAAGCCGGGGACGAAATAGATGCCCCCACGCTCCCCCGCTGCGCGAGGTGCGCTGCCCCCCGAGGGGGTGTTCGCGCCTCGGGGCGGCCCGGCGGCGCTCAGCACGCCCCCACGCTCCCCCAGCACGTAAAACCCCGGAATTTTGTTGTACGGGTTAGGAATAAGCTGCGCGCCCGCTGGGAACACGCCCATGTTCAGCCGGTGAATGTTGTCGGGATGATTCGGCTCGTAAGTAGTGCCCTGCTCTTTGGCCAGGTCTTGCATGCGCTGGCGAATCAGGGCCTCGGCTTCGGAGTGCAGCTGCAGGGGTGCGCCCAGTGCGGCGGCGGCGCATTGGCGGGTGTGGTCGTCGGGCGTGGCACCTATGCCGCCAGTGCTGAAGACAATGTCGCCGCTGGCAAATGCGCGTTTAAGTGTGGCGGTGATGCGCGCTGGCGAGTCGCCTACGTATTCGGCCCAGTCTAGGGCTATGCCGCGCGCAGACAGCAGCTCGATAATTTTAGGCAGGTGTTTGTCTTGGCGCTTGCCAGACAGGATTTCGTCGCCGACGATGATGAGACCGAAGCTAGGTGGGTTGATGTGGGGTGGTGGGTTTGCTGGAGTCGTCATGGGGTAGTGCTATTGCGTCTGGCTTGGGTAAAACGTCTGTGGGGTCTTTGGTGATCTGGGACAACGTGGGCTGGATAGCGGCTGCCACGGCTTGCTCAACGCGCATTTTTTGCAGCGCAGCCAGGCAATAGTGCGCAAACCATAGAGACGAGAAGGCAAACACCAGGGTGTAAATCCAGATTGCCACCACCACCAACACGGGCGCGAAGACGAGAAACATCACGCCCGAGGCCCACAGCACGGTGGGCGCTGCGCCCAGGTATCCACACACCACGCCTATGCCTAGCAGCGGCATGCGGTGCTCTTTGATGAGTTTGCGACGCTCTTGCGGGCTGGCATGGTCGGCCAGCGCGTCAAAGCTCATCACGCGGTAGGTAAGCCAGCCCCAAATCAGCGGCGGAATAATCAGCACCAGCGGCGGAATAAACCACAGCGGGATAGACGCCAGCAGCGCCACCAAAGCCAGCACGGTGGAGCCTAGCGACCACAGCAAACTGGTCACCAAGCCATTGCCTTTTTTGCGCTCTAGTTTTTCAAAACGGCGCTCGCCCACCATCGACACCATGGCCGGTGTCATCATTAGCGCTACCGCTAGCAGCGACACTACTACCAATACTGGAGTAGCTACCATGACTACCACCAGCGGTGCCACAGCAGACTTCAGCTTGCCTATCCCCACGCCGTCTAGCCAGCTAAAAATACGCGCAGCCCAGTCACTGCCGGCCAGCGCATCGTTAACACCCAACAAAGCCGCGTCCCAAAATAAATAGCCTGTACCCAGTGCCAGCACCACCATGACCAATAAAGGTAGCAGTGACAGCGCAATCACACGTGGGTGCAAACAATAAGCCGCAGCACGCCAAAAAGCATCAAAAACAAGTTTCATGGGCAAAGCATACCGCGATTTGGCAGCACTTTAGTAACCCATTGCGGGCGCGCAGGCCACAAGATGCGAAAATAGCGGGTTACGCGCGAGCAGTACGGCTGCAGCGCGACCTATTTTTTTAGTTAGGGATTTTCATGGACGCAGAACAAATCAACCAAATCGGCACCGCTTTGACCAGCCTGGCCGCGCGCACGCTCGATCTTCGGGGGTATCTTTGACTACGAGTCCAAGCAACGCAAACTAGAAGACGTTAACGCCGCATTAGAAGACCCGGCAGTCTGGAGCGACCCCAAGCGCGCCCAAGAGCTGGGTAAAGAGAAAAAAGCGCTAGAGGGCGTGGTGTTGGTGGTTGCCAAACTCGACAGCGAGATTAGCGATAACACCGAGCTGTACAGCATGAGCAAGGACGACAACGATATCGCTGGGCTGACCACGATTGGAGAAGAAGTCGCCAAGATTGAGGCCACCGTAGCACAGCTAGAGTTTCGCCGCATGTTTAACCAAGCGGCTGACCCACTTAACGCGTTCCTTGACATTCAAGCCGGTGCAGGCGGCACCGAGGCCTGCGACTGGGCTAGCATGCTGCTGCGCCAATATTTGCGCTACGCCGAGCGCAAAGGTTTTAAAGCCACGATTGAAGATGAATCGTCGGGCGATATTGCAGGCATCAAAGGGGCCAGCATCAAGATTGAAGGCGAATACGCTTTTGGCCTGCTGCGCACCGAAACTGGCGTGCACCGCTTGGTACGCAAGTCGCCGTTTGATTCGGCAGGCGGTCGCCACACCTCGTTTGCCTCGGTGTTCGTCTACCCCGAGATTGACGACACGATTGAGATTGACATTAACCCGTCTGATGTGCGGGTGGACACGTACCGCGCCAGCGGCGCAGGGGGCCAGCACATTAACAAAACTGATTCTGCCGTGCGCTTAACCCACATCCCCACGGGCATAGTGGTGCAGTGCCAAGACGGTCGCAGCCAGCACGGCAACCGCGACATTGCGTGGAAGCGGCTGCGCAGCAAGATGTATGACTTTGAAATGCGCAAGCGCCAAGAAGAACAACAAAAGCTGGAAGACACCAAAACCGATGTGGGCTGGGGGCACCAAATTCGCTCTTATGTGCTGGACCAATCGCGCATCAAAGACCTGCGCACCAGCGTAGAAACTTCTAATACGCAAAAGGTATTGGATGGCGACTTAGACATGTTTATCGAGGCCAGCTTAAAGCAAGGCGTGTAATGCTGGTGAATGCGTGCTAGTGCGGCCTACTGCGCTGCACTGGCACCATGCGCTGGGCTTTTTGCTCTATGCTTTCAGAGTCGCTGCCAAATATCTCTCGCTCTACTTTGTTGATGATGCCTGGCACGCTAGAGCTTGGGCTTGAGTCGCTACGGCTGGGCGCTGATGACGACGCATTGCTGGGCATAGCGTCCTCAGGAATGTCGGCTATGCTGGCTTGCGCATAGGCACCGCCCACCCAACCAATGCGTTTGTTAGGCTCCAAATTGTCCAGCACATGGTGGGCGCGCCGCTCTAGCACGGTAAGGTCGGTGCCAAACAAAGGCACCCAGGCGACAGCTACCTTGATGGTGTTGGCCACTTGCAGGCCGTGCGACGCTACGGCCAAAGCACAGGTCACTATCTTTTGCGCCAGCGCGTTGGCCTGCGCCGCCTCGCGCGGCATCACTACCAAGAGCGCAAATGCGTTGGGTGCCACGCGCCCCAGCACATCTACCGCTGTCACGCTAAACGACAACGCGGCAGACATTTGCACCATGCCTGCCTCGTAGCCTTCATCGCCATAAATTTTTCGTATGCTTTTTGCATCACTGACTTCAATGTAGTAAAACGCGGCCAACATCCTGTTGGCACTGATACGTTTTACCTGCATATCCAAGATATTTTCAAAGCCCCTGCGGTTCAGCAAGCCAGTTAGCATGTCGCGGCCGTCCGATGTTTTGGCCCGCGCCATCACCATGCGGCCATGGCGGTATTGCAGCAATTGAATGCAAAACAATAGCAAGGTGGACAATAAAAATCCGCCAGTTACCACCAGCAAAGTTATCGTGCTGTTGTCGGTAAAGCCCAAGTGCCTTGCAAGTGGTGTCAATATGCTAACGCTGTCCAACAATACGGCAATCAACACCAGCCATGCATGCGACTGTTTGCGCACCACACTGGCCAAGGCAATGCACAGTGCGATCAGCAAACTAACCAGCAGATAAGGTGGCAAAACCGTAGTGCGCAGATTGGTCCAATAGCCGCTACCTTGCCAAACCATCAAAGCCACCCCCAACGCCATCCACGCCAAGATGGCTCCCCATGCCCATGCAGCGTATGACTTTTGAGACACCACTGTGGCTACCACCCAGGGCATGAAAATACCGTACAACATGCCAGTTAAAAATTTAGCGGCATCGTTAAAGTGCACTGAGTCTGTAGCGATATACATGCCCAGCACACCGCATTGGGCCGCTACCAATACAGCTACCACCACCATCATCAACGCAACGGGTATAAAACTGCTGCGTTGAAAGACCGTAGCAGCACCAAAACCAATCAACGCCATCACCAGCGCCAGCCCCAGTAGTGCGCCCACTTGCAACGAAAACTTAAAACGGTCGGCCTGAAATACCGGCTCAGCTTGCAGCAGTACCGGGGTAGCAACCCAGCCCTGGTGCGCAATTTGCAACACCAAGTCAAGCTTGCCCGCTTGGGCTGGGATGGAGAAGGCGGGGTTGGTGTGGGCGATGGGCCACTGCGCCATAGGCGTCTGATCACCCGATGCAGTGTGCACCCACGGACCGTCGTCGTAGCGGTAGCTCAGGTGCACATAGTCTAGGCGCGTCATCGGTAGCGTAATGACTAACTTGTTGCGCCCAGAGGTAACCTGCAGTGTAAGGCGGCTGACCAAGCGCTCGCCTGCTTTAAGCTCAATGGCATCTATTGGCGGGGTGTTAAATTGGCTGTCAGCCCACGACCACACATCTGCTGCTTGCAGCGCTGAGGGCAGCGCCATGCTGTTGGTTGACGCTAGCTGAGCCGTTTGCCAAAACGCGCGCAGGTCAGTGTTGACGAAGCGGGTATTTTGCTTTGAAATATCAAGCAAGGGTACAGCCAATGCAGCCGACATGCCCAGGCACAGCAGCGTGACGGCAAACCAAAATCTCATCAACATCTGCCGCAGGCGGTGCCCCTGCAATAGCGCATGGTCAGCTGTACGGGTTGATTGTTGTTGGTCGAAAAAAAGTGTCACGTCAAGCACTGTCAGCAGCGTTTGGTTTGCTGCGCTGCACTTGCACCAAACGCCGAGATTTTTGTTCGATGCTTTCAGTATCTGCTCCAAATATTTGACGTTCTATGCCGTTAATAATACCGGGTATGCTGGGCACAGAATTGCCTTGGCTAGACTGCGATTGCGATTGCGATTGCGATTGCGGCTGCGTGTTAGCGCCCACCACGCCGCCGGGCATATCTGCCTCTCTAGCATGCGCATGCACGCCGCCTACCCATCCAATACGTTTGCCAGGTTCCAATTTATCCAAAACATTTTGGGCGCGGCGCTCAAGTACCGTCAGCTCTGTGCCAAACAAGGGCAGCCAAGCCACTGCAACACGGGCTGATTTAGCCACAGGCAAGCCATGGGTAGCAATCACCATCGCGCGGCTGATAATTTTTTGCGCCAAGTCGGTAGCGTAGGCCGCGTTGCGCGGCATCACCACCACAATAGCAAATGCATTAGGCGCAACGCGTGCCACCGTGTCTACCACCGACACACTGATAGAAATTGCAGCGGCCAGCTGCACTAAGCCAGCCTCAAAACCTTGGTCGATTTCGTTGTGTGGAGCATTTTCTGCATCGGTCGCCATTATGTAGAAAAGTGCTGCATAAGTTTTATCAGCCATTAGGTTTTTGACAATTTTGGCCAACGCTTTCTCAAAGCCCCGGCGGTTTAAAAAACCGGTCAGCATATCGCGGCCATCGGCGGCCTTGGCACGCGCCATCACCATGCCCCCTTGGCGGTATTGCAGCAATTGGGTGTAGAACAGCAACAAGGTTGACAGCAAGAAACCCGAGCTAGAGACCATGAAACTTTGCGACACATCGATCCAGCCCCAGTAGCTGAGCAGCGGCGTCAAAATACCTATGCAATTGCCCAGCATGGCCGCCACCACCCAAACAGCATAGGGTTGCCTGCGTACCAAGCTGGCCAAAGCCATGCCCATCACGAACATCAATGTACTGACTAAAAACGGCGGCAGTACAGCCGCCTGGACAGAGCGCATCTGGCTGCCAGACAATAAAAATGCAGCCAGCACACCCGCCGCTAGCCATGCAATGGCCAGCCGCCACACCCAAGGAGAATACGATTTTTGTGACACCACCGTGGCAACTGCCCAGGGCATGAGTGCAGCACACAACATGCCAGAGAAGAATTTGCTGACGTCATTAAACAGGACGGTATCTGTCCCTACATACATGCCTGCCACGCCGCCTTGGGTAAACACTGCAAACCCCACGCTCAGCGTCAGCAGCGCCACAGCTAAAAAACTAAAACGCTTAAAAACTGTGGCGGCAGCAAACCCCAATATTGACAGTACTGCAGCCAAACCCAGCAGACCACCTGTACGCAGTGCACCACTAAAACGCTCTTTACGAAAAATCTGATCACTTTGCAACAACACGGGCGTGGCCACCAAGCCCACATGCACTATCTGCAGCACCAATTGCAAGTTACCTGCTTTGGCGGGCAGCTGAAAGCCTGGGTTGCGGTGCGCAAAAGGCCACTGTGTCATGGGAATTTGGTCACCGGCGGTGCCATGTACCCACGGCTCGTTGTCGTAGCGGTAACTCAAGTGGGTAATGTCGAGTCTGGGCATGGGCAGGTCCACTACCAAGCCTTGCGAGCTAGGTGTTACTTGCACCTGCAGTCGGCCTATCCATCGCTCGCCCGCTTTTAATGGCTCAGATTTGGGCTGCGCTGCTTGAACTGCAAATTGACTGTCGGGCCACAGCCACACAGCTTGCGGATCAATGGCTGTGTATTTGGCTGTCCGGTCATCTTGCAAGCGCATGCTTTGCCAAGAGTTCAACAAATTTGTGTTGATTTGCTGTGGATTTTGCGCGCGCAAATCTAGGGTAGGCATAGCCTGCGCTAAAGGCAGCCAAGCACACTGCAGCACCAACAGCAACATCAACACCAAACAAACCTTAAGCGCAGCCCCACACCGAGGGCGCAGCAGCAGATCACCAAGCTGCGACACGCGTTGCAGCGAAAGTCCTAAATGCTGTTGACTCAAAGATATATGCATTGGCTAATAGCGGTGCAAGTACCACCCGCCCTGGCTGTTGTGAGTTAATGTATCTACACTACATTATGTCGGTATTGAACGCAAGATAGCTAATTTAGCGATGCGCTAAAAAATAAGAATTTAATACTTAAGTTTAAACAAAACACCCACCCATGCTAACAGGGCAGCAACAAACCAAGCCTCTACAATCTGATTATGTCTAATGCTGTCACCGCAAACTTGCCCCGCCGCCCGCCGGGCGCGTGGTACAAGCGCTGGTGGCGGGCGCAAAGCCCGTCGCGCCAAGACAGGTTTGCCATGCTGGCACCACTGCTGGCGGTGTTGATGTTTTTAGCTGCGATTGCAGCAGCATTTGGCTACCTGCGCCTAGAAGAGATGGACCGCGAGCAGCAGGCCGTCAAACGTGATGTTGAATACGCCCAACAGCGCCTGCGCCTGCGCCTGTTGGAACGGCAAGAGCAACTGATGCGCCTGGCCGCCGATGTGAGCAACAAGCAAATTGACGGTGAAGAATTTGTCACGCAGGCCGAAGCGCTGGTGCAGCAGTACCCCGAGCTGCAGTCTGTTGTGTGGATTGACGCAAAAAAACGCATCAAGATGGGCTACACCTCGCCCAGCGCGCCCAACACACAGGTGCGCGTGGCAGGCGACACGATCAAAATGCCCGAAACGGATGCTACGTTTGGGCTAGCGCGCGATGTACGCCAGCCGGTGTACTCGGGCCCTTTTACATTCAACACCGCCACTATCCCAATATTGCAGGTGCAAGTGCCGCTGGCCGATGGCGGCCGCTTTGCCGGCGTGGTGATGGGCGAATACCAGATCGACGGGCTAGTGCGCTACGCCGTGCCACCCGAGATTGCCGCTAAATATGCAGTGGCCTTGCTAGACGATAAAGGCAATGTGCTGGCCGGCAACACCACGCCTGCGCGCAATGCGGCGGCCAAGTTTTTGCCGTGGACAGCGCAAGACAATAGCTACGAAATACCTGTGGCCCCGGTGGGTAACAGCTTGGTGATTCGCGCGCAGGCTTATCGCACCTCGCTGGGGCTGGTGGGCAGTGGCTTGTTTTGGCTGGTAGCTGTGCTTAGCCTGATGACGGCGTGGATGCTGCTGGGCACGTGGCGGCATACGCGCAGGCGCATTCAGGCGCAGGCAGCGTTGATCACCGAGACCAACTTTCGCCGGGCGATGGAAAACTCGATGCTGACTGGCATGCGCGCGCTGGATATGCAAGGCAGCATCACATACGTGAACCCCGCGTTTTGCCAAATGACCGGCTGGGCCGAGCACGAGCTAGTGGGCCGCACCGCCCCCTTCCCCTACTGGCCCGATGAAGACCGCGAGGCACTGGCCGCCCGGCTAGAAGACGAGCTGGCAGGCCGCAGCACGCCGGGTGGTTTTCAGGTACGCGTGAAGCGCAAAGATGGCTATGTGTTTGACGCACGCATGTATGTGTCGCCGCTGATCGACCCCAAGGGCGCGCAAACTGGCTGGATGACGTCAATGACCGACATCACCGAGCCCAACCGTGTGCGTCGCCAGCTGACGGAGTCATACGAGCGGTTTACTACCGTGCTAGAAGGTTTGGACGCTAGCGTATCGGTAGCGCCGCTGGGTAGCGAAGAACTGTTGTTTGCCAACAAAATGTACCGCCAATGGTTTGGCTCACACACCGAAGGCCACCTTAATTTAGTCGCCCAAGCTGGTCGGCCCGACACACCGCGCGGCGAGGCCGACGACGATGTAGACGTGCTGGTAGGCCTGCCCGTGGGCGAGCTGACAGTAGCGCAAAGCGAGAATGCTGAGATTTTTATCACCAGCTTGGGCAAATGGTTAGAGGTGCGATCACGCTACCTTAGCTGGACCGACGGCCGCTTGGCGCAGATGGTAATTGCCACCGACATCACGCCGCGCCGCCATGCCGAGGAGCAGTCAGCAAGCCAAGCCGAGCGGGCGCAGTCAGCCAGCCGCTTGATCACTATGGGCGAGATGGCGTCATCTGTAGCGCACGAGCTAAACCAGCCGCTGACTGCCATTAACAACTACTGCAACGGCATGGTCAGCCGCATTAAAGCTAAGCAGATTAACGAAGAAGACCTGCTGGCCGCGCTAGAAAAAACTGCCAAGCAAGCGCAGCGCGCGGGACAAATTATTCAGCGCATCCGCAGCTTTGTAAAACGCTCTGAGCCTAACCGCACACTGTCGGATGTGCCTACCATGGTGAGCGAGGCGGTGGAGCTGGCCGAGATTGAGCTGCGCCGCCGCAATGTGCGCCTGACGCACTACGTGGCCGCGCGCTTGCCGCAGCTGATGGTGGACCCGATTTTGATTGAGCAGGTGCTGGTGAACTTGATGAAGAACGCCGCTGAATCAGTTGACAACGCGCAGCGCCCCAGCGCGCGCCGCAGCGTAGAGCTGCGCGTGCTGCCCAGGCCCATGCCGGGGTCGCACGAGGGCGATGGCGTGAATGTGGTGGAGTTTAGCGTGACCGATACGGGCAAGGGCTTGGCACCCGAGGTGTTTGAACGGCTGTATGAAGCCTTCTACACCACCAAGGCCGAAGGCATGGGCATTGGTCTGAACCTGTGCCGCTCCATCGTCGAATCGCACCTAGGCCGCATGCAAGCTGAGAACCTCTACAATGGTGTAGAGATTACGGGTTGTAAGTTTAGTTTTTGGCTGCCCATGGCGCAAGGTGCGCTAGCACTGGCCAATACTGCACCAACTAGTACTATCAATTAAATAGCTGCTTGAGCAGTATCTATGCGGTCTACAGAGATAAAAGGCAATTGAATTATGAGCTTGATCCCGAAAAAAGGCACTGTGTACGTAGTAGACGACGACGAGGCCGTACGCGACTCGTTGCAGTGGCTGCTAGAGGGCAAAGACTACCGCGTGCGCTGCTACGACTCGGCGGAAACCTTCTTGGCCCGTTACGACCAGCGCGAGGTGGCCTGCCTGATTGTGGATATCCGCATGGGTGGCATGACGGGGCTAGAACTACAAGACAAACTGGTAGAGCGCAAGTCGCCACTGCCCGTGGTGTTTATCACCGGCCACGGCGACGTGCCCATGGCGGTGGACACCATGAAAAAAGGCGCCATGGATTTTATTCAAAAGCCGTTTAAAGAAGAAGCCTTGGTGTCGCTGGTAGAGCGCATGCTAGAGCAAGCCAAAACCAGCTTTGCCGGCCACCAACAAGCCGCCAGCCGCGACGCGTTGCTAGGCAAATTAACCGGTCGCGAAGCCCAAGTGCTAGAGCGCATTGTGGCGGGCCGTTTGAATAAACAAATCGCCGACGACTTGGGCATTAGCATTAAAACGGTAGAGGCACACCGCGCCAACATTATGGAAAAGTTGAACGCGAATACAGTGGCCGATTTGCTCAAGATTGCTTTGGGGCAAAACGCACCGAAGGCTTAGATTTAATTTTCGAGTTTATGTCTTGTTTGGATGTTTAAAGAAACGCGAAATACCGGACGCGAAGGGCGCTAAGGTTGCGCGAAGGACGCAGAAAAAAATACCAAAATAAATTTGAAATAGATTGTTTGTATTGAAATAAAAATTGGACTTTTTTTCCTTTGTATTTTTCACGTCCTTTGCGTAACCTTCGCGCCCTTCGCGTCCGGTTTTGTCCCCTCCCCCACCCTTTGATTCAACAAAATGACGGCCAAAATAATTGACGGTATTGCACTGTCCACTCAACTGCGCGCCGACGTAGCACGCCGCACTACAGCGCTCAAAGCCCAAGGCATCACGCCCGGCCTGGCGGTGGTGTTGGTGGGTGACAGCCCAGCGTCGCAAGTGTATGTGCGCAACAAAATCAAAGCCTGCGCCGACGCTGGCTTGCACTCAGTGCTAGAAAAGCACGACGCCACGATGACCGAGGCCGCCTTGCTGGCATTGGTCGAACAACTGAACAACGACCCTGCTATTGACGGCATCTTGGTACAACTGCCGCTGCCTGCGCACATGGACGCGCAAAAAGTCATTGAGGCGATTGCACCGGCTAAAGATGTAGACGGCTTTCACATAGCCAGCGCAGGTGCGCTGATGACTGGCATGCCCGGTTTTTGGCCCTGCACGCCCTACGGCTGCATGAAAATGCTCCAGTCACTGAACGACGGTAAAGGCTACGACCTGAAAGGCAAGCACGCGGTGGTCATTGGCCGCAGCAACATTGTAGGCAAACCCATGGCGCTGATGCTGCTGGCCCAAAACGCCACGGTGACCATTTGCCATAGCCACACTCAAAATTTAAAAGCCCTCACACTGCAAGCTGACGTGATTGTGGCCGCCGTAGGCAAACGCAACGTATTGACAGCAGACATGGTCAAACCCGGCGCCGTGGTGCTGGACGTGGGCATGAACCGCGACGACGCAGGCAAGCTGTGCGGTGATGTCGACTACGCGGGTGTGAGCCAAGTGGCCAGCTACATCACACCCGTGCCAGGTGGCGTAGGGCCGATGACGATTACCATGCTGCTGGTGAACACGCTAGAGGCGGCTGAACGTGCTGCAAGTGCCTAATTTCATAGGTTTTAGGCCTGTAACCCAAGTAAAACCTGCTCGAGCAGCTATTTAAATCATAGTGCTATGCCCATCGCAATTACCCACGACATCAGCTGGCCATTGCACAGCATAGCCGCCACGCGCGCCGTGGAATATGCACTAGCCGCGCAGCTGGCACCCAACACGCTGATGCAGCGTGCGGGCCTGGCCGTAGCGCGGCTGGCCTGCGCGCTAGCACCGCATGCGTGCACCATTTGGGTAGCCTGCGGGCCGGGCAACAATGGTGGCGATGGGCTGGAAGCTGCCCTGCACCTGCAGCGCTGGGGCCACCACCCCGTGGTCACTTTGTGCGGCGACCCTGCGCAGTTGCCCGTAGATGCCAGCGCCGCACTGGCACGTGCACGCGCGGCGGGTGTGGTGATAGCCGCACAGCCGCCAGCGCACTGCGACCTGGCCATCGACGCGCTGCTAGGCATAGGCAGCACCCGGCCGCTGGCCAGCCCCATGCGCGAATGGCTGCTGCACCTGCACGCCAGCGCTGGTGTGGTGCTGAGCGTGGATGTACCCAGCGGTTTAAACGCTGATACCGGTTGCTATGCCGACCCTCATTTTGCTGCTGATTCAATAGCTGCTCGAGCAGTTTTTACAAGGGTTATTGGCCTATTTTGCTTAAATTTATTGACCATCAAGCCTGGTGTTTTTACAGCGCAAGGTAAAGACACTGCAGGCCAAATGTGGTGGGATGGTTTAGACGCACTCCCCAGCGCACTCATCAGCCCCCAGCCTAACGCACAAGATACGGCACTAGATACCGCAACATCTATCGCACTTACACCCACGTCCCTGTCCGCGCCCACCGCTACCCTGCTAGGCGCTGACCGCGTCAGCCCACCACTGCGCCCGCACGCCAGCCACAAAGGCAGCTATGGTGACGTAGCCGTCATCGGCGGCGCGCCCGGCATGACAGGTGCCGCTCTTCTAGCTGCACGCGCAGCTTTGCACGCGGGCGCTGGCAGAGTTTTTGTCGCATTGCTAGACGGCACCAGCATGGCGGTAGACATCGCCCAGCCCGAGCTGATGTTTCGCCAGCCCATCGACATCAGCTTGCCCGACACCACGGTAATCTGCGGCTGCGGCGGCGGTGATGCCGTACGCAGCGTGCTACCCCGCGTACTGTCCAGCGCGCAACGTTTGGTACTAGACGCCGACGCACTTAACGCGATAGCAGCAGACACCAGCTTGCAGCGCCTGTTAGTGGCGCGTGCAGCACGCGGGGCTGAAGGTGCTGCCACAGTAATCACCCCACACCCGCTAGAGGCCGCGCGCCTGCTGGGCTGCAGCGCCGCGCAAGTGCAAGCCGACCGGCTGCAGGCAGCCCAGCAATTAGCCGACAAGTTTGCCTGCACTGTGGTGCTCAAAGGCGCAGGCAGCATCATCGCCACGCTTGGCCTGCTGCCCTGCGTCAACCCCACAGGCAATGCCAAGCTGGCCTCTGCGGGCACCGGGGATGTGTTGGCGGGTATGGTGGGCGCAGCTTTAGCCACTGGGCGGGACAGCATGGCAGCAGATACAAGCGGCCAAACTGCAGGTTTACTCAACGGCCATGCCGCAAGTTTGCTCAACAGCCACGCAGCCGCATACACTGCCGTGTACCACCACGGCTTAGCTGCCAGTCTGTGGCCCGACACGCAGCATCTAACCGCCAGTACGCTGCTAAATATTTAGCAAATAACCTTGTTAACCCATGTAAAAACTGCTCAACCAGCTATTAAATAAATAGCATTTAATCAAATAATTATTTTCCATGTCCACACCCGCAGCTAAACAATCTCTTGCCAAACAGTGGGCATCCACCATTACATCAGCCGCAGCCAAACCGCTTAAGCACCTGCGTGCCTCCGACCTGCGTGCCGCTGCCCAGCTGGCCACCACCGCCACAGCTAGTGTGGCGCGCATAGCTGAGGGCGTGAACCAAGCCGTGTGGAGCACGCTGGGTGCGCCCGGTGGAAAGACTGCAGACCAAACGCGCGGCATCACCGGGCTGGCCTTTCAAAGTGTGCAACGTATTACCGGCCTGGTAGGCAAGGGGCTGGACACTACGTTTGCCAAGCTAGCGCCCTTTGTTGCGCCACCCGATGCTACCCACGTGCCCTCTGCGACCAGAGAAGCGGTGCTAGCCGCACTTAATGGCGTGCTGGGCGACCATCTGGCGGCCACAGGCAATGCACTGGCCACGCAGATGACGCTACGCTTTGACGGCAGCGCCTTGAACTGGCAAGCCATGCCGCCCAAAACCAAGGTCACTGGCAAAGTGCTGCTGCTAGTGCACGGCCTGTGCATGAACGACCTGCAGTGGCGCAACGCACACGCAGCAGGCACAGCCGGAGCGCGCGTGGTAGACCACGGCGCTACGCTGGCCGACGCTTTAGGCTACACGCCCGTTTACCTGCGCTACAACACGGGCCTGCACACGTCCATCAACGGGCGCGAACTGTCTGAGCAGCTTGCGCAATTAGTGCAGCACTGGCCCAAGCGCATCAGCGATATGACCATCGTGGTGCACAGCATGGGCGGCTTGGTCACGCGCAGCGCGGTGCACACAGCGCAAGCCACCCAAGCGGCATGGATTAAAAAGCTTAAAAACATCGTTTTTTTAGGCACGCCGCACCACGGCGCCATGCTAGAAAAAGCAGGCAATTGGGTTGATATTATTTTGGGCAGCACGCCGTATTCCAAACCGTTTGCCAAAATAGCCCAACTGCGCAGCGCCGGCATTACCGACCTGCGCTACGGCCACCTGGTAGACGCCGACTGGGTAGGCAAAGACCGCTTTCGCCGCCAGCCCGACAGCCGCCAGATAGTGCCCTTGCCTGCTGGCGTAGCGTGCTACACGGTAGCGGGCACCACAGCGGCGCGGCGCAGCACGTTGTCAGACAGGCTAGTAGGCGATGGACTGGTCACACTGCCCAGCGCACTAGGGCAGCATACAGATGCAAGCCGCAGCTTGGTGTTTGCCAAGGCAGCGCAGCGCATCGTGTACCGCACCAACCATATGCAGTTGCTCAGCAGTGACGAGGTAGGCGGGCAGTTGGTGGCTTGGCTGGGCCGTTGATTTACCAAACCTTTAAACAGCTGATGACCTTAACGACATCTATGCACAAAGTCGCGCCAACGGACTTTTAATCCGCAGTTACTTCGCAAACAACCGACTCATATCTTTAAATGCCTTGAACTCCAGCGCGTTACCGCAAGGGTCATGAAAAAACATCGTAGCCTGCTCGCCGACTTCGCCTTTAAAGCGAATGTACGGCTCAATCACAAACTGTGTATTGGCCGCTTTCAATTTAGCAGCCATGGCCTCCCACTGCGCCATGGTCAGTACTATGCCAAAGTGGCGCACCGGCACGCCATGCCCGTCCACCGGGCTGGTGCCGGCAGGCTTGCATTCGTCAGGCGACAGATGAGCCACTATTTGGTGGCCAAAGAAGTCAAAGTCAATCCACTCAGGTGAGCTGCGCCCCTCGGGGCAACCTAGCAAGCCCCCGTAGAAAGCGCGGGCTTGATTAAGGTTGCTAACGGGAAAGGCGAGGTGAAATGGTTGCATGCCTGCATTTTATACTTGCGCTACATTGCTACAAATTAAATAGCTGCCTGAGCAGTGTCTACGGCTTAAAGTGCCTAAAATCTATGAATTTTCCTGGTTTTCAACAGATCTAGTGGTGTGCTTTGTAAATTAACCATCAACATGCTTTAAGCTGGTGACGTTTGCATTTCAAACTATCTTTTTTAACCCCAAGAAAGCACACCATGACTCACATTCGCAGCCTTATCGCTCTAGGTTTTACCGCCAGCGCCCTATTCTTAACCGCTTGCGGCTCTGCCCCTGTGGCTATGCCACCGCCCGTGGCAGACTACAACAGCACCGCCCTCATTGCCAACTTGTCAGCCGCCAAAGAAGTGCCGCCTAACGCCAGCACTGGCACCGGCGTACTACAAGCCAGCCTGGACAAAACCACCAGCGTGTTAACCTGGACAGTCACCTACTCAGGCCTTACCGGCCCCGTCAGGTCAGCACATTTTCATGGCCCGTCTACAGCCGGTATCAACACAGGCGTAGCGTTGGGTATGAACGGCGACCTAGACAGCCCCATCAAAGGCTCCGCCACACTAACCCCCGCCCAAACTGCCGACCTGTTGGCAGGCAAGTGGTACGTCAACCTGCACACCGCGATTAACCTGGGCGGCGAGATACGGGGCCAAGTAGGCAACGTTAAATAGTTGCTACCCAAACATACACATGTGGTTTCTCATTACATGTTAAGTAACTCTAGTCCTACAAAGAATTGTTGATACACAGATTAATCTGACATTCAAATGTGCCTTAGCGTACGCAGTACGAAACCAAGGGCATTTTGGTATGCACAGGCCACTATACAGCTTGGACGCGACTTAGCTCGTTCTTACGACTAAGCCTCGCCTTGGCCCGCCTGTATTTCTAATCTTTAATAGGTAATTTGTATGACTAAATTTCGCACTCTTTTGACCATCTGCACCATGGCTGCAACGCTAGGGCTGGTAGCCTGTAACTACGCGCCTATGGCACCCACATCTGGCCCAGCGGCTCCCGGCACAGTAGCTATGACAGCCCGCTTGTCTTCGTCTAACGAAGTACCTACCAATAACAGCGCAGGCACCGGCATGCTGGATGCCAGCTTTAACAAGCAAACCAACGTGTTGACGTGGACAGTGACTTATTCAGGTCTCACTGATTCTGTGACAGGTGCCCATTTTCATGGCCCGGCCATGGCAGGTACCAACGCAGGTGTAGTGCTGGGTTTTAGCGGCAATCTATTTAGCCCTATCAAAGAATCAGCCACGCTTACCGCTGCACAAGCGGCCGACCTGATGGCAGGCAAGTGGTATTTTAATTTGCACACCGAAGCCCACCCACAAGGCGAGATTCGCGGCCAAATAGCGGCCAAGTAATTTAGGCTGCACAGGCATGTAATCAGGCTGTCATGGTCAGGTGCGCTGCAGCACCCTAAAATGGTGATATCGCATTTGTAAAAATCACCTTGCCATGACGCCTGCTACCACCCTGCTACGCACCCACCAATTTACCGCACTAGAGCCTGGCCCCAAGCTGATAGTTTTGGGCGCGGTGCATGGTAACGAAATTGGCGGTACGCGCGGCATACAGCGCGTGCTGGCTGAGCTAGACGCTGGCGCGTTGAAAATTGTGCGCGGCGCAGTGACGTTTTTGCCTATTACCAACCCGCTGGCTTATACCAAAAAGCAGCGCATGGGTGACCGTAATTTAAACCGCAACTTGTACCCCAACGCTGCCCCCCAAGACTACGAAGACCGCATAGCCAATGTGCTGTGCCCGCTGCTGGCTGCGCATGATGTGCTGCTAGATTTGCACTCGTTTCACACCGCAGGCCAGCCGTTTGCCATGCTGGGGCCTCAAGACAACAGCGACGATCTAGAACCCTTTGCACACGCGGCCAAAGAAGAAGCGCTGGCCCGCCGCCTAGGCCCGCAACGTATTGTAGAGGGCTGGCTTAGCACCTACGCCGACGGCGTAAAAAAGCGCCTGGCACGCACCGCACCCAATGACCGCGCCCACCTGCTCAGCACCGACGCGCGCTACGGCGTAGGCACCACCGAATACATGCGCACCCAAGGCGGTTGGGGCATTACGCTAGAGTGCGGCCAGCATGACGACCCTGCAGCGCCCGAGGTGGCCTACCAAGCCATCGTGCGCACACTGGCGCACCTAGGCTTAATCGACGCAGCTGCACCTGCGCCGCGCGACGATATTAATTTGCTCAAACTGGTCGAAGTGATTGACCGGCACCACGCAGACGACGCATTTGCCAAGCCCTGGGCCAGCTACGACCCTCTACAAAAAGACCAACTGATTGGCACACGCGCAGACGGCACGCCCATACTGGCACCACAAGACGGCCACATCGTATTTCCCAACCCCACCGCAGTGCCGGGCAATGAATGGTTTTATTTTGCACAGGCTAGCACGCGGGTGCTCAATTACTAAACGGCTTGGCTAAGCGTTGGTATGCTCAAAAAACTGCTTTACTGTTGCATTGCTGGGTTGCTGTGGTCGCATTTATTCGGCCATGCAAATGATCTGTCGACACAGTTGCAGAGCAGCACTAAGCCTGACAAAGCAACTGCGGCTGACGCAGACACATGGAGCAGCACCTACCGCATGGAGCCCGGCAGTAAAGACAATTCACGCCCCATAAGCGTGGCCACATATGTCATCAGCAAAGCGCCAGGTTTGGTTGCGAAAAATGCAGCTTACCGGTATCAATCGGACATAGCACGCTGGAGCATGCGCCTGCAAGAAGGTAGCAAGAACGACATTAGCGAACTACGCAGATTTTTGACTAACGAAGACAGAAACGGCAATGAATACGAGCAGTTTGGCTGGAAAGAGATGCACACCGCCAAAAAAATAGAGTGCTTAGACGGTGGTAATTTCTTTTTTTGCAGAACTGAGCCCAATACCCATGTGAGGTTTAGCCAAAATGAGTCTTACACCACTAAATCGGGCATCTTTGGTATCTTGCTGCACGCAGGTGTTTTTGAGTTTTACAAGTTGCCTGACTGAGCATCTAGATCAGCATTTGACTGAGCGTCTGACCAAGCGTCTGACCCAAGCTATCGGCAAGACGCTAGGCCAGATCACGCCTTCACTGCGCGCTCCCTACGCTCTCGCTACTACTTAGCCAGCCGCGCAAACGTTTTGCGAAACTTCGCCACTTTCGGTGCTGCCACCGCCATGCAATAGCCTTGCGTGGGGTTGCGGGCAAAGTAGTCTTGGTGGTAGTCTTCGGCGGTGCTGTAGTTGGCTAGGGGCAGCACCTCGGTGACTATGGGAGTACTGTAGTGTTTGCTAGCAGTCAGCTCAGCAATGATGTCGTCGGCAATTTGCTTTTGCTCTGGGTTAGCGTAGTAAATACCGCTGCGGTACTGCGTGCCTTGATCATTGCCTTGGCGGTTAAGCGTAGTGGGGTCGTGGATGACGAAGAAAATCTCCAGCACCTCGCGTGTGCTGATGACTGCTGGGTCGTACACCAGTTTTACCACCTCGTTGTGCCCTGTGTGGCCACTGCACACTTGCTCATAAGTGGGGTTGATTGATTCGCCGTTGCTGTAGCCAGATTCGACATCGAGCACGCCTTTGACGGCCACATAGACTGATTCGGTACACCAAAAGCAGCCTCCGCCTAGCGTGATAGTTTCGGAGCCTGACGGGAAATTAGTTGACACTTAAAGGTTCTCCATGAAAATCATTAAACTGTGACAATAGCAGGGCTTTAAAGTCTTGTACAGTATTTAAGGATTGTCTATGAAACGCGATGCATATCCCAACAACCCTGCCACCAAAGCTGTCTTTGACTGGCAAGACCCATTTATGCTGCGCGAGCAACTGACCGATGACGAGCGCGCTGTGCAAGAAGCCGCCCACCAGTTTTGCCAAGACAAGCTGCAAACCCGCGTGTTGATGGCCGCACGGCACGAAAAATTTGACCGCGAGATCATGACCGAAGCGGGCGCCATGGGCTTTCTTGGCTCCACCATTGAAGGCTACGGCTGCGCGGGACTTAACTACGTGTCTTATGGTTTAGTGGCCCGCGAGGTAGAGCGCGTAGACAGCGGCTACCGCAGCGCCATCAGCGTGCAAAGCTCACTGGTGATGCACCCGATTAACGAATATGGCAGCGAGGCGCAACGCCAAAAATACCTGCCCAAACTAGCCACAGGCGAATGGGTAGGCTGCTTTGGATTAACTGAACCGAACCACGGCAGCGACCCAGCCAGTATGTTGACGCGTGCCAAGCCAGTCGTGCGCGACGGTGTGGACGGCTACATCGTCAAAGGCGCAAAAATGTGGATCACCAACAGCCCCATTGCCGATGTGTTTGTGGTGTGGGCCAAGCTAGAAAACGAAGACGGCACTGTGGGCGGCCAAGAGGCTATTCGCAGCTTGGTATTAGAAAAAGGCATGAAAGGCCTTACCGCCCCCAAAATCGAAGGCAAGATGAGCCTGCGCGCTAGCATTACCGGCGAGATTGTGATGGACGATGTGTTTGTGCCCGAGGCTAACTTGCTACCCAATGTCAGCGGCCTCAAAGGCCCGTTTGGCTGCCTGAACAAAGCGCGCTACGGTATTGCTTGGGGCGCACTGGGCGCAGCCGAATTTTGCTGGCACGCAGCACGCCAGTACACGCTAGACCGCGTGCAGTTTGGCCGACCGCTGGCGCAAAACCAGCTGATTCAAAAGAAGCTGGCCGACATGCAAACCGAGATTGCACTGGGCTTGCAAGGCTGCCTGCGCGTGGGCCGCCTGATGGACGAAGGCAAGGCCGTGCCCGAGATGATCAGCCTGATAAAACGCAACAGCTGCGGCAAAGCACTAGACATTGCCCGCATGGCGCGCGACATGCACGGCGGCAACGGCATTCACGATGAATACCATGTGATTCGCCACATGGTGAACTTAGAAGCCGTGAACACCTACGAAGGCACGCACGATGTGCATGCGCTGATCTTGGGCCGTGCGCAGACGGGGCTACAGGCTTTTTACTAATTTTTTTGATGTTTTAGGCTGTTTAGGCCGTAGAACCTGCTCGGGCAGCTATTGAATTTGTAGTGCTTATGCCGCACCGCAGGGGCGGTCGATGGCACAAGGGCGGATGGGCAGCCGTAGTACTGTTTTATTTACTGCGACTACCGCTGAGCGAAACCCCTAGTGCACTACAAGCGTGCTGCTGTAGCGTGTGTCCTATGACAAACAATAAAGGGCCGCAGGTCCGTTTGGCATGGGACACACGCTGCAGCAGTACGCGTGCCAGAACAACGAACCCGGTGTGAAGCCAACTCAACATGTAAAACACCCTTCAAACCGCTTCTTCAGCAACGAAACAGCCTTGTAACCCAAGTAAATTGTGCTCAAGCAGCTATTTTAATAATAGCAATTGCAGTCACAACCTGCAGACTATCTATGTCGTAGATAACAAGAAGTAAGTAGGCTTTGCCATGCGGCGTGTTGATGCTACAACCGTAGTTATGTTGCACCACTCCCCACATTGCAGGCACAGCTTGCATTGCATTATTCCGCCCTATTTGCTGGACTGTTTGGCCGATTGTGCAGATGACTTTGCAAACTCTGCCAACGCAATCACCAAGGCCGACGTCAGAGCATGGCTTAACCCCACGCAGCTGCAGTCTGACAAACTGCGCCAAGACCGCATGGGCTTTCACCCTGGCGCGCACAGGCCTGCCATTGCGGCTACGGCGTCGCAAGGCAAAACACGCCAAATTTATGATGCGCAAAACCAAGGCCCATCACGCCTGCCAGGCAAGCTGGTACGCAGCGAAGGCCAAACGCCGCCGCAAATATCAGACCCGGCAGTCAACGAAGCGTATGACCACAGCGGAATTACCTACGACTTTTATAGCCAAATTTTTGCACGCAATTCGCTAGACAACCGAGGCATGGCGCTGGTGTCTAGCGTGCATGTGGGCAAAAACCTGAACAACGCTTTTTGGACCGGCGAGCAAATGGCCTATGGCGATGGTGACGGCAAACTGTTCACACGGTTTACAAAATCTCTGGACGTGGTGGGGCATGAGCTGTCGCACGGAGTGATTACCTACAGCGCAGATTTAACCTACCAAAACGAAAGCGGCGCTTTGAACGAACACTATGCCGACGTGCTGGGCATGTTGACGCGCCAATGGTTTACCAAAACCGACGCCGCCAGCGCCGACTGGCTGGTGGGCAAAGACATCATGGGGCCGGCGGCCACCGCCCGCAGCCTGCGCACTTTTGCAGCCGGCAAGGCCTATGAAAACGACACCTATTTTGGCACCGACCCGCAGCCCAAAAATCTGCGTGACCAATATAGAGGCAGCGACGACAATGGCGGCGTGCACATTAATTCAGGCATTCCCAACCACGCGTTTTACCGCTTTGCCGTCGAGCTAAAAGGCAATGCCTGGGAGACCGCAGGCAAGCTGTGGTACGACACCCTGCTAACGCTTAAGCCCGGCACGCAGTTTGTTGACATGGTGCAGGCTACAGACAAAACCGCAGTGGCTTTGCACGGCAGCGGCAGCGCAGTGCAGCGCGCGCTAACCATGGCTTGGAAAGCGGTAGGATTTTAAAACCACAGGCCAACCATGCGACCCACACAACTACCCACAGTTACCCAACTCATTTACAAAGAAAGCGGCGGCTTCACCGGCTTGCAACGCGGCTGCACCATCGAACCGCAAGCGCTGCCCGACACGCCCCGCGCGCAACTGCAACATCTGCTGGTGCAACCACAAACAGCGCAAGACTGCATCAGTTCTAGCGCCAGACTGAACATGCCCGACATGCTGGTCTACTCGCTAGAGATGGTGATGCTGCCGGAGCCTAGCGACACTGCAGCGCAAGCCACCCTGCAACCCGCAGCGCACCGCACCGTGCAATACCCCGCCGGGGATGTGCCCAACGACGTGACGGATTTGATCGATTTTTTGCAAACCCTGGCGCAACCTTTACCTATCAAATAGCTACAAATTAAATATCTGCTTGAGCAGGATTTACTTGGGTTAGAGCCCCAAAACACGTTAAAAATAGGCCACAAAACAGCCCAAACGTGCCTCACCCCCAGCACTTTCACTATACAAGCGCAGCGAGTTTGCACATTGACCCCAAATTTCAAGTACCGCAGATGCTTACCCCGCAGCGGGCCGCCGACCGGGGCGCAACCTCAGGGCCTGTACTGCACCGCGAAACCGCGAGGTCGAAGGAGCTACATCCTCGAGAGAACAAGAACCCGCGATGTGTAAAGAGTTACATCTTCGAGGCAACAACAGTGCACAACCCACAACAAAGCAGCCACTTACAAGTAGCTATTTAATGCATCCAACCTATATACTGCGCAACAAGTTGTACTACTAACAACCTAACACATTTAAATATTAATTCACCATGCTGCAAGAACTAGCATTTCTCAAACCCATAGTTACAGCCTTGGCCATGCCGCCCACCATAGGCTTGCTTCTGGCACTGCTAGGCTGGCTGCTGATGGTGCGCAGCCAGTATTTGCGTACGATGGGCGCGGCCTTAGTGCTAACAGGGTTAGGCGCGCTGTGGCTACTGTCGTGCAACGGTTTTGCAGTCTTGCTAGACCGCAATTTTCTGCCCCAAACTATCGCGCTCAACGCTGCCAGGCCAGCGCAAGACCTGCGCGATCAGCAGGTGCAAGCCATCGTGGTACTGGGCGGCGGCGTAGAAGCCGCCAGCCGCGAATATGGTGCGCCGCAAGCCAGCGACACCACCAGTGCGCGCCTGCACTACGGCGTGGTGCTGGCCAAAGCTTCTGGCCTGCCGCTGGGCTTCTCAGGCGGCGTAAGCTGGGCCGCAGTACCCAATGCTGATACCGAGGCCGCCACAGCCCAGCGCTGGCTAGCGCAGCTGGGTTTGCCGCCACTGCGCTGGGCTGAGGGCAAGTCGCGCGACACGCGCGAGAACGCACAAGCCATGGCGGCAGTGCTCAAAAAAGACGGCATCACCCGCATTGCCTTGGTCACCCACGCGTGGCACATGCCGCGTGCCAAGCTGGCGTTTGAAAACGCAGGCCTTACCATCACACCCGCCCCCACGTCGTATATCGAGGCGGCCCAGTCGCCGCTGCTAGAGTGGCTGCCCAGCGCCCAAGGCCTGCAAAACTCACGCCATGTGCTGCGCGAGCTACTAGCCAGCGTGATGGGCTAGCCCCGCTCGTACGACTTATCGGTCCACGCTGCGTCATCAGCGTTACCAAGGCTTAACAACCCTAAACCTTGACCACCCAAGGAGCCTGCGGTATATTACTAACCAATCAGTCATTAATATACTTTTGTGAACACCCTCCACCCCGCCGACGCCCCTGCCGCCCGCCGTGAGCGCCGCAAAGAAGCGCGCCCGGGCGAGTTGCTGGCTGCCGCCTTGGACTTGTTTGTCGAAAAAGGCTTTGCAGCCACCCGGTCTGAAGAAGTAGCCCAGCGCGCGGGCGTGTCCAAAGGCACCTTGTTTTTGTACTTTCCTACCAAAGAAGACTTGTTCAAAGCCGTGGTGCGCGAGAGCATGGGCCCAGCCATTAACTACGGCTTTGAGGAAGTAGAAAAATACACCGGCCCCACCGCAGAACTCATCCCTTATTTAATGCAGTTGTGGTGGGAAAAATTTGGCTCTATCAAGGCGTCTGGGATTACCAAGCTGATGATGAGCGAGGCAACTAACTTCCCCGAGCTGGCTGCTTTTTACTACGCCGAGGTGATTGAACCAAACCACCGCTTGGTACGCAGTGTGATTCAGCGCGGGGTAGACCGCGGCGAGTTTCGCACGGTAGACAACGAGTATGCTATTTTTAGCGTGCTGGCACCGCTGATTCACTTGGTGACCTGGAAGCATTCGATGGGCTGCTGCGTGAGCGGCGACCAACAAATAGACCCCCTTAAATACATCGCCGCGCAAGCTGACATGGTGGTGCACGGCCTACTAAAGCGTAACGCATGAAAAAATATTGGAAATGGGCAGTAGCACTGGCCGTTGTGGTCGTGTTGGGTGTTGTAGGCATGCGCGCACTAGCTGCCCGCAAGGCTGAGCAAGCCAAAGCGGCCGTGCCCAAGGCAGAGATGGTGCTAGAGCTGTCAGCAGGCGACGTAGCCACCGCACGCGTGCTAGAGCTGTCCGAGGGCTTGCCCGTATCAGGCGCCCTGAAAGCAGCCAACAGCGCCATGGTGAAAGCCCGTGTACCGGGCGAACTGCAGGGCCTGACTGTGCGTGAGGGTGATGTTGTGAAAGCTGGGCAAATCATCGCGCGTATCGACTCGTCTGAATACCAGTCACGCGTAACGCAGGCCCAGCGCAGCGCCGATGCGTCCAAAATGCAAATCGACATTGCGCAGCGCACGTACGACAACAACAAAGCTTTGGTTAACCAAGGCTTTATCTCCGGCACGGCGCTTGATACGTCTGCAGCCAGCTTGGCCGCGGCTAAATCTACCTACGCATCTAACGTGGCGGCCGCAGATGTAGCCCGCAAATCGTTAGACGACACAGTGCTTAAAGCACCGATTAGCGGCGTGGTGTCGCAGCGCGCTGCGCAGCCGGGCGAGCGTGTAGGTGTGGATGCGCGCGTGGTAGAAATTATTGACATCACCCGGCTTGAGCTAGAAGCCCCGCTGGGCGCAGCAGACTCGGTAGATGTGCGCGTAGGCCAGCAAGCTACGCTGCGCTTTGAAGGCCGCACGGAGACGGTACCTGCTGTGGTTACCCGCATCAACCCCAGTGCCGTGGCGGGCAGCCGCAGCGTGTTGGTGTATTTAAGCGTGGGTAACACCGCAGGATTGCGCCAAGGCTTGTTTGCCCAAGGCACGCTAGGCACCGCCAAAGTGCAAGCGTTAAGCGTGCCTTTAAACGCCGTGCGCAACGACAAACCTGTGCCCTATGTGCAAGTTATTCAAAACGGCGCTGTACTGCACCAAAGCGTTGAAATAGGCGCACGCGGCGATGCCAATGGCGTGCCCATGGTGGCTATTAAAAACATAGCTGCTGGAGCAGTAGTTACCTTGTCTAGTGCTGGTTTTATACGTGAAGGCAGCAAAGTTAACATCGCTTTGGCAAATGTAAATGTGCCTGTAACTACTGCCACAGCCGCGGTGACCACGCCATCTGTAGCCACCGCACCAGCCACCGCTGCAAGCCAATAAACCCCACGAGACACCCGCACCATGTGGTTCACCCGCGTTAGCCTAAAAAACCCCGTCTTTGCCACCATGGTGATGCTGGCGCTGGTAGTGCTGGGCATTTTTAGCTACCAGCGTTTAAAAATTGACCAGTTTCCCAATATCGACTTCCCCGTCGTGGTGGTAATTGCCGACTACCCCGGCGCATCACCCGAAATCGTTGAGACCGAGGTGTCTAAAAAAATCGAAGAAGCGGTTAATTCCATCGCCGGTATCAACGCCCTCACCTCACGCAGCTACGAAGGCCAGTCTGTAGTCGTCATTGAATTTAACCTAGACATGAACGGCCGCAAAGCCGCTGATGATGTGCGCGAAAAAGTAGCCGCCATTCGCCCCCTGCTGCGCACAGAGGTGAAAGAACCGCGCGTACTGCGCTTTGACCCGTCTAGCCGGGCAGTATGGTCAGTAGCGGTGCTGCCAGACCCCAGCAAAGGCAAAGCCTTAACGCCGGTAGAACTGACTAACTGGGCCGACCAATTCTTAAAAAAACGCTTGGAGAACGTGCGCGGCGTGGGCTCGGTAGCGCTGGTAGGCGGTACCAAGCGCGAGATTAATATTTACCTTAACCCGCAAGCGCTAGAGTCGTATGGCGTTAGCGCTGACCAAATCGTCACTGCAGTGCGTAACGAGAACCAAGATTTACCGGTAGGCGCAGTGCGCTCGATTACGCAAGAGCGTGTGGTCCAAGTGCAAGCGCGCATGCAGCGGCCTGAAGATTTTGCTAATATTATCGTCACCCGTAAAGCGGGCGCAGCTATCACCGTGGGCATGCTGGCGCGCATTAACGACGGCGCGCAAGAGGCCGAAAACTTAGCCCTGTACAACGGCCAGCGCACGCTGCTGCTGTCGGTGCAAAAAGCACAAGACGACAACACCATTGACGTGGTAGACGGTTTAAAAAAGACACTGGCCGAGATCACACCCACCCTGCCACCCGGCATCAAGCTAGAACCCATCATTGACAATTCACGCCCCATCCGCGTGTCAGTAGACAACGTGCGCCGCACACTGATCGAAGGCGCGTTGCTTACCGTGCTAATCGTGTTTTTGTTTCTTAACTCATGGCGATCCACCGTCATCACCGGGTTGACCTTGCCTATCGCGTTGATTGGTACCTTTTTGTTTATGAACCTGTTTGGTTTTACCATCAACATCATCACCATGATGGCGCTTAGCCTGTGTGTGGGCTTGCTGATTGACGACGCCATTGTGGTACGCGAGAACATTGTGCGGCATGTGCAGATGGGCAAAACGCCCTACCAAGCCTCGCTAGACGGCACGCAAGAGATTGGCCTGGCCGTGCTGGCTACTACGCTGTCTATCGTGGCAGTGTTTTTGCCCATTGGTTTTATGCAGGGCATTATTGGCAAGTTCTTTCACGAATTTGGCATCACCATCGTGGCGGCGGTGTTGATATCGATGTTTGTCAGCTTTACGCTGGACCCGATGATGTCCAGCATTTGGCACGACCCGGCTATTGACCGGCAGGGCAAGCCCTTTCTTGCCAACAACTGGTACGACAAAACCATAGGCCGCGTGACGCACTGGTTTGAGAAATCTACTGACCGTTTGGCTGACACGTACCAAGGCATTTTGCGTTGGAGCCTGAAGTTTAAAAAAACCACCCTGCTCATCGCGCTAGCTACCTTTGCGGTTAGCTTGGTGATGATGCGATTTGTGGGCACCGAGTTTGTGCCCAAAGCCGACTTTGGCGAGACCAATGTGTCGCTGTACACACCGGTAGGCTCATCGCTAGAAGCCACCGAGGCTAAAACTCGCCAAGCCGAGGCCATCATCCGCGAATTCCCCGAGGTGCGCTATACGCTGTCTACTATCAACACTGGTAACGCGCAAGGCAAAATTTATGCATCCATCTATATCCGACTCATTGACCGCAAACTACGCGAGCGCAATGTCGACCAAATATCGGCGCTGATACGCGAACGCTTGGCCCGCGTGGCAGGCATTACCGTTACCAGTGCGGTGGGGGGCGACGCGGTGGGTGGCGGCAAGCAAATAGAGTTTTCGCTGAAAGGCAGCGACCTCAAAGAGCTAGAACGCTTGGCCGTGCAAGCCATGGCCAAGCTGCGCAACATTCCGGGCTTGGTCGATTTAGATTCCAGCGTCAAACCCAGCAAGCCCACGATTGAGGTGGACGTGCGGCGCGAAGCGGCGTCTGACTTGGGACTGAACGTTAACCAAATAGGCAACAGCCTGCGTACCCTGGTGGCGGGCCAAACAGTGGGCAACTGGCGTGCTGCTGATGACCAAACGTACGATGTGAATGTGCGCCTTGCGCCCGAGGCACGCAACACACCGCAAGACCTAGAACGCCTGCCATTTGCAGTGACCGCTGCCAACGGCACCAGCAGCGTGGTGCGCTTAAACCAAGTGGCCACAGTGCGCGAGTCCACCGGGCCGAACCAGATCAACCGCCGCGGCCTGTCGCGTGAAGTGGCCATTAACGCCAACGTGTATGGCCGCTCGGCGGGCGAGGTGTCTACCGACGTACGCACCGCCATGGACAGCATAGCCATGCCGCCGGGCTACAGCTACGAGTTTGGCGGTAGCACCAAGAATATGGCCGAATCATTTGGCTACGCCGTGTCGGCACTGGCGCTGGCGGTGATTTTTATTTACATGATTTTGGCCAGCCAGTTTAAAAGCTTTTTTCAGCCCATAGCTTTGATGACGTCGCTGCCGCTGACCTTGATTGGTGTGGTGTTGGCGCTGCTGCTGTTCAGGTCTACTTTGTCGATGTTCTCGGTGATTGGCGTGGTGATGCTGATGGGCTTGGTAACTAAAAACGCTATTTTGCTGGTGGACTTTGCCATTCGCTCGCGCGAGCCTGTGTTGGACGTGCAAGGCAACACCATCAGCGCAGGCCTGGGGCGTGAAGACGCTTTGTTGCTGGCCGCCAAAGTACGCTTGCGCCCGATTTTGATGACCACATTGGCAATGATTTTTGGCATGATTCCGCTGGCCTTTGCGCTGTCCGAAGGGTCTGAACAGCGCGCGCCCATGGGCCAGGCCGTGATTGGCGGGGTGATTACCTCGTCGCTCCTCACGCTGGTGGTGGTGCCCGTGATGTACTGCTACATGGACGATTTGGCCAGCTGGCTCATGCGTTTATTTGTAGGCAAATCGCCCAGCTCGACGAATGGCGACCCTAGCCCGCCTAAAATTGATAGTTCGCCGCATTCTGCGGAATAAGCCTATTGCAAGTTAGTAAAGAAGAATTTTATGAACATCGAACAAGCCCGCTTTAACATGATCGAGCAACAGATTCGCCCTTGGGACGTGCTGGACCCGCATATTTTGCAACTGCTGGCAGCAGTTAAACGTGAAGATTTTTGCCCGCTGGCGCACAAAGCGCTAGCGTTTGTCGACATGGAAATTCCGCTGGGCTATGGTGCCAGCATGTTGTCGCCCAAGGTAGAGGCGCGCATGTTGCAAGACCTAGAGGTGCACAAACACGAGAAAGTGCTAGAGATTGGCACTGGCAGCGGCTATATGGCCGCGCTACTGGCGCACCGCGCACAGCAAGTGGTTAGCCTAGAAATAGTGTCCGCGCTGGCGCAAACAGCACGGGCTAACCTGCAAAAAGCCGGTATTTCTAACTGCGAGGTGCACACCGCAGACGGCAGCAAAGACCTAGGCTCGGGCGGTATGTTTGACGTGATCGTTTTATCCGGCTCGGTAGCGCATATTCCGGCAGGCTTGCTAGCCCTGCTAAAGCCTGCTGGCCGTCTGGCCGCTGTGGTGGGTAACGAGCCCATGATGCGCGCCCACTTTGTCACCAAATCCGCAGACGGCAGCATCCGCACCACCCAGCCCTGGGACACGGTAGCGCCGCGCTTGCTAGGCTTTGGTGAAGACTCTAAGTTCAACTTTTAAAATGCTTGGCACGCCATGATCGACCAAGTTCGCCCTGCCGCTTTTGCCCAATGGGTGACTAGCCTGAACGGCGTTACACCGCTGGTCTTAGACGTGCGCGAGCCTTGGGAATTTCATACCGCATCGGTGCGGCCGTTCGGCAGCGTTAGCGCATTTGACGTGCTAAGCATGCCCATGCAAGACATCCCCAGCCGCATGGCCGAGCTGCCCACCAACCGTCCTATTGCCTGCCTGTGCCACCACGGCATACGCAGCCAGCACGCAGCACGCTACTTGGCGCAAAACGGTTTTGAGCAGGTTGTCAACATTGCAGGCGGCATAGCCGCTTGGAGCGACGAGGCCGACCCGTCGGTGCCGCAATACTAATTTCATTGGAAAGACGCTGTTATGAAAAAATCCACCGCCCTTCATGCCTGCATGGCCCACGCGCCTAGCGAGTCCGTGACGTATGCGCCCAGCGGTTTTGCTGCTATCGCCATGCTAGTGGCCAGCACACTAAGCACATCGGCGCTAGCGCAAAACTTAACCCAGCTGTACGAATCTGCCAGCACCTACGACGCCACCTACCAGTCGGCCAAGTCGCAGTACGAAGCTAACCTAGCCAGGGCCGCGCAGGCCAAAGCGGGTCTGTACCCCACTGCAGGCTTGGCAGCAGGCATAAACCGTTCCAACATCGACAACACCAACCCCGACATCACACGCAACCCCACTTCGCAAAACATCACCATCAATGCCGCGCAGCCACTGTACCGCCCGGCCAATAAAGCCACCGCCGAGCAAGGCGACAAACAAGCCGATTTAGCCAAGACCACACTAGCCACCGCCGAGCAAGACCTGATCGTGCGCCTGGCCCAGGCCTACTTTGACGTGCTGGCCAGCAACGACAGCCTAGCCTTTGTCAAAGCCCAAAAAGCCGCCGTGGCCGAGCAACTGGCATCCGCCAAACGCAACTTTGAAGTGGGCACCTCTACCATTACCGACACACGCGAGGCGCAAGCCCGCTTTGACCTGGTAATTGCCCAAGAAATTGCCGCTGAAAACGACTTGCGCGTAAAGAAACTTGCGCTAGACCAACTGGTAGGCAAAACCAACGCCGACCCACGCCCCGTAGCCCTACCACTGGCCCTGCCCCCTGTAGTGCCCGGCGATGTGAACGCCTGGGTGGCGCAATCGGAGCAAGAGCACCCCAGCCTGAAAGCCGCGCAACTGGCGCTAGAAGTAGCCCAGCTAGAAACCCGCAAAGCTGAGGCCGGCCACAAACCTACGATAGATGCGGTGGCCAGTTACGGCATTAACCGCAGCATGAACATAGCGCCCGCCAACAACCGCGCTAATACCGCCAGCATTGGCGTACAGCTGAACCTGCCTTTGTTTGCAGGCTACGCCATCCAAAACCGCGTAAAAGAAACCTTGCAGCTAGAAGACAAAGCACGCAATGACCTAGAAGGCGCCAAGCGCAGCATATCCCAGGCCACCCGCACCGCCTTCTTTGGCGTGCAGTCCGGCCAAGGCCAGGTCAAAGCCCTAGAAGCCGCCGAAGCCTCTAGCCAAAGCGCCCTAGACGCCAACAAACTAGGCTACCAAGTAGGGGTGCGCATCAACATCGACGTATTAAACAGCCAAAGCCAGCTATTCCAAACCAAACGCGACCTGGCCAAAGCCCGCTACGACGTGCTGGTAGGCGGCTTAAAGCTGCGCCAAGCCAATGGCACACTCAAAGCCGAAGACTTGGCACAGGTGAATAATTTATTAGCCAAATAAGGCTTCTAGGCCGTAGAACCTGCTCAAGCAGCTATTGAATTTATAGCGTTCTGTGTATTTGATCGCTAGCGTACTTTGTACTTGAACGCGAACTACTGCGCTGGAGAGTTGGTTGCTCGGTTAGAGTGCGCACCGCAACGCTGGTCGCTCCGTTCGCGTGCGCGCCGGGTAGCTGGACTCGAGCCGGGCATCTCGCTGCAAAAATACTCCGCAAACACGCGCGAACTGAGGCTTTTGATTCGCCAGCGTTGTCAACGCGCGCCTTGCTGCATATTTTTCATCGAGACGGACCCGACTCGTCACATTGTTCTCTGCGTGGGTTGAACAGCCCGCGTTACGGTGAGGATTATTTGGTGA
>JAYSWJ010000067.1:0-5401 GCA_043718065.1 Polaromonas sp. | reverse complement strand
TAGGCCGCCTGTATGCGGCCTACACGCTGCTAGGGGTGCCTCGTGTGTGCAGTACCTCCAAGCGGGTGCGCATACACTCGTGCCTGTATGAGTTTGATGCACGATTTACAGTTAATCCCACCATTAGCAGTGGCCTACAGCGGCGGCGCGGACTCTACCGCGCTGTTATTACGCTGTGCGCAGCAATATCCGGGGCAGGTCACTGCTATCCATATCCACCACGGTTTGCAGGCAGCGGCCGACGATTTTGCGGCGCATTGCGCTGCGTTGTGCGCGCAGCTTGGCGTGCCATTGCATGTGGTGCATGTGCAGGCGCGCCACGCCGCAGGTGACAGCCCAGAAGACGCAGCTCGCAAGGCGCGTTATACAGCGCTGGCGGCCAAGGTTTTAGAGATAAATAAGAGCTTTCAGGCCGTAGAACCTGCTCAAGCAGCTATTAAATGTGTAGTGATAGCGCAGCATGCAGATGACCAGGTTGAAACTCTGCTACTGGCGCTTAGCCGTGGTGCGGGGCTGCCAGGATTGTCGGCCATGCCTGCGCGCTGGCAGCGCGGCGGCGTAGACTTTGTGCGGCCTTGGTTGGGCGTGCCTGCTGCGGATATTCGCACTTGGCTGGCCGCGCAAGGTTTGGCTGCGCGCCATCCAGGTAGCGCCAACTTTGCCAAGACCATCGGGCAGGGCTGGATAGAAGACCCTACTAATAGCGACACAGCATTTACCCGCAACCGTATTCGCCACACGCTACTGCCTGCGCTGCAACAGGCGTTCCCGCAGTACCGCGAGACGTTTGCGCGCTCAGCCCGTCATGCGGCCCAAGCCCAAGTGTTACTCGCTCAGCTAGCTACACAAGACATAGCACATACAGGTAATCCACCACAGATTGCCGCGGTGCAAACTTTAAGCCCTGAGCGTCAAGCCAACCTGCTGCGCTACTGGCTTAAAACCACCCATGGCGCGTCCCCAAGTGCTGCGCAGTTGGATGAGCTGCAAAGCCAGATTGCGGCATGCACCAACCGTGGCAAGCAGATTCGCATCAAAGTAGCTTCTGGTTTTGTGCAGCGACACGCTGATACCCTTCAATACCAATCTAACGCATAATTTATGACCCGATGCCTCTTTAAAACCATCAGCCAATTAGTCCTTGCCAGCCTCGCGTTGGGGCTGACTTCGCAGGGCTACGCTCAAAGCGTGAGCTACGACAAAGACCTCAAAACTGCTGTCACAGAAAAACTCAAAGACTACAAAGCGCAAAGTAGGGCGGCTGTTTATCTCCAGCAAATACTAGCCAAGTTTGACAAGGCCAGTGCACCCACTGACGGCCCACTTAAGCGCCATACAGGCATAGCCATAGCGCTAGACGATGCGCTATGCGAATCGGCAGACCAACCCTGCGAGCTCTTGATCTACCCCGCAGCGTTGGCGCAAGAGGATGCGCAGGTGGCATTAACGGCACTGCGCAGAAGCAGTGACCGCAAACCACCCGGCGAGGCGGACCCAAATAGCTATGTTGAGCAATTTTTGTCGGGTAGCTTAAAGCTGGGCGCTACGCCTGAGTTCAAAATGCTTGCCATGGGCGATCTGCCTACGTCGTCTTTTGGCGAAGTCAAAGTACTGCCGCAAGAGTGGATAGTGCAAGACCGTGTGTCAGTGTCTGCACTGCGCCAAAGCGGCCCTTGGTTGTTGGCCATCAGCAGTGACAGATCGCTCAAGCACGCGCGCATATTGATTTATGCTTTTCCCAGCGCGATGAGCATGGATGAGCGCGATAAAATTTTCATGCCTGCAAAGTAGTTTGGCAGTGCAGTTAGATTATTCAGCTAGATCTAGATTGTGGTTTACCCTAGCTATAATTGAAGACTTTGCACTGGGTGTGCAAAGAATCTTTCAACTTATCTGTCGCGCTATCTGCGTGATTTACAAAGAAAAATGGCTTTAATTGTTCATAAATACGGCGGCACGTCGATGGGCTCGCCCGAGCGTATTCAAAGTGTGGCCAAGCGCGTTGCCAAATGGGCCCGCGCAGGCCACCAGATGGTGGTGGTGCCCAGCGCCATGAGCGGCGAGACCAACCGTTTGCTGGCCTTGGCCAAAGCGCTGGCCCCTGTTAAAGCCACTGATGCCTACAACCGCGAGCTAGACGCACTGGCCGCCACGGGCGAGCAGGCATCGTCGGCCTTGCTGGCCATTGCGCTGCAAGCCGAGGGCGTGGAATCCGTCAGCTACGCGGGCTGGCAAGTGCCCATCAAAACCGACAGCGCGTTTAACAAAGCCCGCATTGAGAGCATTGACGACAAAAAAGTACGTGCTGATTTGGCAGCCGGCCGCGTAGTGATCGTTACGGGCTTTCAGGGCGTGGACCCCGATGGCAACATCACCACGCTAGGCCGCGGCGGCTCAGATACATCAGCTGTGGCTGTGGCGGCTGCCATGAAGGCTGCAGAATGCTTGATCTATACCGACGTAGACGGCGTATACACCACCGACCCGCGCGTAGTACCCGAGGCGCGCCGCCTGCAAACGGTCAGCTTTGAAGAGATGCTGGAAATGGCGTCAATGGGTAGCAAAGTGCTGCAAATTCGTTCGGTCGAATTTGCGGGTAAGTACAAAGTTAAGCTGCGGGTGCTGTCCAGCTTTACGCCGTGGGACATCAACATTGACGAAGAGGCCAAGTCTGGCACGCTGATAACTTTTGAGGAAGACGAACAAATGGAACAAGCCATCGTATCGGGTATCGCTTTTAACCGCGATGAAGCCAAAATTTCTGTACTGGGCGTGCCTGACACCCCAGGCATTGCCTACCAAATTTTGGGCGCTGTGGCCGACGCGAATATTGAAGTGGACATCATCATCCAAAACGTCTCCAAAGACGGCAGAACCGACTTCAGTTTCACTGTGCACCGCAACGACTACGCCAAGACCATGGACTTGCTCAAAAGCACTGTGCTACCCAAGCTAGGCGCACAAGAGGTGGTAGGCGACACCAAAATTTGTAAAGTATCTATTGTCGGCATTGGCATGCGCAGCCATGTGGGCATCGCCAGCAAAATGTTCCGTGGTTTGGCAGAGGACGGCATTAACATCCAGATGATCTCGACCAGCGAGATCAAAACTTCGGTAGTGATTGACGAGAAGTACATGGAGCTAGCGGTGCGCGCACTGCATAAAGCGTTTGATTTAGACCAGCCAGTGGGTTGACGCATCGCTTTGCCACGAAGCCACCTTTTGAGGTGGTTTTTTTGTGGACAATTCATTTGATCGTTGCCAGTCTTGCGCTGTGCGTATCCAAGCGGGTATATCGTGAAACAGGGCTTGAGCATCGCCGGTCTCGCCGTGACGGCTTAGCAATTGCAAAACACTCTGGCTAAGCAAGTCGTGGGCTCGCAGGCTTTCTTGAGGTTGCAGTAGCGCAATAAAATCTCGGTGCAGTTGGGCCGAGCAGTCAACATCTTGCATTAGAGGTTGGCGCACGTAACGCATATCACGGCCGGCAAAATAATCGCGACACCAACTGGCTATGAGTTTTGGCTCAATGTACGCCATTTGATAGCCAAAACCGCTGGCGTGCCCTGCCATGCCGTCATGCGCAACATCAGGGTTAAACACCATAATATTCTGCGGCCTGCTATGGTGTACAGCGCCTCTGGCATGAAAGCTTTGCACACCGCTGTGGGTCACACCGATTGAAAATTCAGAATGGCTGTGTCGCTCAAACTTATGCGTTAAGAAATGCGCGTCTAGCATCCGAACGCCTATGTTGGAATGGAATATGTAACGCGTCCAATCAGCAGAGGTATGGGTTGAAGGCAAAGCCATGTTTCAAACGTACAAGACGCAGTTTTATCGGATTGCAATAATAGACTATCACTAATTATCAAGGATTTAAAACCATGAATACCACATCCGATAAGTCTAATCTCGTTCAAAAACTCAGCACTTTTAGTGCGCACTGGTCGCCTAAAACACTCTGTCTTTTTAACGGGCACGACATTATGGTGGCGAAATTCAAAGGCGAATACCACTGGCACGTCCACCACGATACCGATGATTTCTTTTATGTGGTTAAAGGCAGGTGCCGCATTGAACTACGTGATCAAATTATTTATTTGAACGAAGGCGATCTTTATGTCGTACCTATGGGTGTTGAGCATAGGCCTGTAGCTGACGAGGAAGCACACATCATGTTGATCGAGCGCTCTGGCACACCTAACTCCGGTGATGCGGCCACTGCGGCAAAACGCGAATTTATTTGATAGATTAGTTTGGTTAGCTGGGGCAAAAGTTAATTTGAAAAGCATAGCTTTGTCGATTCTGCAGCAGGTGAAGTATGTGAACTACCTTCATTGATACTTTTCAATTTTTTAATCCTCTGGCCTCATGAAATTCTGAACACGATGCCACAAATTTTTGGTGTTCAACTCGATTTACCAAATCTAAACGCGATACATCAAAGCCAGCCAGGCCAACTTGGCTGACTCTAGATAAGAGTGGTTTGCCGCATTTCCTGTAAATTGGTTCCTACGGCAGGCCACAACTTGCTGTAAATTTGAGCCAATTACAACTAAGGACACAGCATGGCCATAGGACAGTTTGCGTACGCCAGCAACAGCAACCGATTTTTAGCCACACCTGAGCTGAAAGACCAGCCATTTGCCATTGCAGGCGTGCCGTTTGATGGGGCAGTGACCAACCGACCAGGCGCACGATTTGGGCCGCAAGAGATTCGGCGTGCCAGCTTGATGCTGTGCGACGGGTTGCACCCGTTTTTTAATGTTACGCCTGTCAACCACCTGGGTGATGCGCTCGACATGCGCCTGCCTAATGCGTCGCCGCTGACCGAGGTACGCAGCCACATTCAGCAGCAAGCTAGTGCACTCATGGCCAAGCACCACTGCGTGTTTTTAGGCGGCGACCACTCGGTCACGCTGCCCTTGCTACGCGCTGCCCATGCCCGCTATGGGCCAATGGCAATGGTGCATTTTGATGCGCATTGCGATACTTGGACTAACCATTTTGGTGAGCCCTCAGGCCACGGCACTTGGACGTATGAGGCTTTGCAGGAAGACTTGCTTAGCCCGCAGCACACCGTGCAAATTGGCCTGCGCTCTAGTGGCGAGCGCGCCTCGCGGGAATATGTGCAAGACCAAGGCGGTTTAATTTTCGATGCACGATCACTGCGCGGTCTGGACGGCGCGAACCTAAAGCCCATCATTGCCCAAATCTTGCAGCGCATTGGCAACAAGCCGTGCTACCTGTCGCTGGACATTGATTGCTTAGACCCTGCCTTTGCCCCCGGCACCGGCACGCCGGAGCCGGGTGGCATGAGCAGCTCGCAGGTGCTGACCTTTTTAGAAGAACTGGCCCCGCTCAACATGGTGGGCATGGACTGCATGGAAGTGGCCCC
>JAYSWJ010000066.1:0-5405 GCA_043718065.1 Polaromonas sp. | reverse complement strand
CGATTTTTTTGGTCAAGTCTTGCAGCTCTTCCATGCTCTTGGGCACTTTGTAGCCTTTTTCTTTAAAGTTCTCGGGGATGTACCACACCAGGCTTTTCACGTTCACGTTGTAGAACAAACCATAGAATTCTTTTTTGCCAGCTTTGTTGGCATACGTGCCCAGCTCGGCCCATGAGTTGCCAGCGGCGTAATTCTTTTTAACCCAGTCGCTGGTTTTGTTGCCCAGCGGCACCAAGCCACCGATAGCGGCCATGTTGGCAGCCAAGCCCGGCTGCGGGAACACCGAGATGTTAGACGGTGAACCGGCTTTGATGTCGATCACGATTTGCTGATCTGAGCTTTGCGAGCAAGAAGGCTTGACCGTAGCACCCGTGGAGGCTTCAAAACCGGCAATCACCTTCTTGAAGAAACCTTCTTCATCACCTGTCCAGGGGCAGGTGATGGTCACGGTTTGGCCTTTTAAGTTAGGGCCTTTGTAGTCTGCCGCCATTGCGGGGCTGCACAGGGTTGTCATGGCAACGACGGATGCGGCCGCCGCTATGGTGTGTCTCTTTAACATGCTTTCTTTCTCCATAAAAACTCAGCAGCCTATCTGCCAAGTAAATTCTTGAATTTGCTGTCCATCTTGAGCTGCGTTCACATGCGCTTGCCTGCGCTATCAAATTTGTACAAATGCTCCATTGCAAAGCCCAGCGCAATGGCGTTACCCGGCTGCAGCATGCACGTACCTTCCATGCGCGCCGTAATCTCGCCCAGTGCGCCTGCGTTGACATAGGCGAAGGTTTCGTTACCCAACCGCTCGGCGTGCCGCAGCGTGCCTTTGATAGCGCCATCGTCCTGCACTTTTAAATTTTCAGGGCGCAGGCCAACGGTGGTTGCGTTGTAGTGCTTGGCAAAATCACCGGCTATTAAATTCATCTGTGGCGACCCAATAAAACCGGCCACAAACAGGCTGGCGGGCTGGTTGTACAAATCCAGCGGTTTGCCCACTTGCTCAATACGCCCTTGGTTCAGCACCACTATTTTGTCGGCCAGGGTCATGGCCTCGACCTGGTCGTGCGTCACATAAATCATCGTGGCACCCAAGCGGCGGTGCAGCGTAGCCAGCTCGACGCGCATTTTGGTTCGCAAGGCGGCGTCCAGGTTGGACAGCGGCTCGTCGAATAAAAACACCTTGGGGTCGCGCACAATAGTGCGGCCAATAGCCACGCGCTGGCGTTGCCCGCCCGACAAGGCTTTGGGCAAGCGGTCTAAGTAATCGGTAATTTGCAGAATCTCGGCGGCGGCGCGCACGCGGCGGTCAATCTCGGTTTTCTCAACCTTTGCAATCTTCAGACCAAAGGCCATGTTGTTGTACACCGTTTTATGCGGGTACAGCGCATAACTTTGAAACACCATTGCCACACCGCGCTGGGCTGGTGGCAAATCATTGACCACGTCGCCTGCAATCAACAGCTGCCCACCGCTGATCTCCTCCAGCCCGGCAATCATGCGCAGCAAGGTGGTTTTGCCGCAGCCCGACGGGCCGACAAAAACGACAAACTCACCCGGCTCGATATCCAGATCAATGCCGTAGATCACATCAGCTTTGCCGTAATTTTTCTTGATTCCGCGCAAGCGGACATCGGATTGGCTCATACGTGGGCTTTCTTTGCGCTGGCTGTCACTAAATCATCATGCGAAACGCCGCGCAAGGGGCGAAATCGTTTTCGTAAAAACCGAATCTAAATCAAACCGCGAAATTAATCACACTCGGGAAAACCCTTGCAGCTTGCAAAGTGCATTGATTGGATAGTTATTTTTTGTAAAATTACTATCAATTTCATAGCTGCTTGAGCACGATTTACTTGGGTTAGCGAGCTAAAAGTCTTGTAAAAATAGCCCTAAAATTACCGGTCTTCCCGCGTGTGCCACAGCCGCAAAACTACTACGCTAGTGTCTAGCACCTCGTAGCGCAGCTCATACCGCTCCACCAAAATTCTGCGCACCTCGCGTGGGTCAAATTCTTGCAGCCGTTTACCAATATGCGGATTAGCCAATAAGCCCTCTGGGGCCGCGCTAAGCGACTGCACCGTGCGCATTGCTGCAGCAGGGTTAAGCGGCGCTAAAAATGCATGTAGCCGGGTTAAGTCTGCATAAGCCTTCTCAGTCCACTGCAGCGTTCGCACCAACGCCACTAGCCAGTCGCCTTTTGGCCCACTGTTTGGCTACCCAAACGATCACTCCAAGCCCGCACCACGCTATGGTCTACCACCCGCCCTGCGTCTACATCGGCCATAGCTTCGCGCGTTAAGCGGCTGAGCTCTTCTTCTTGCTGCATCCAGGCAGACAGCGCCTGCTTCATAATCCAGCCGCGCGAACGCTCTAGCTGCACAGCCATAGCGTCCAATTTGTCCGCCAGAGGCAAAGGCAGGTGTGTGGTAATTACTTTGGTGTCAGCCGTAATATTCATGATCGTTTCCGCGTGTTTGTACACAATCAATTTAATCATAATGAATAAATTTAATTTCGTAAAGAGGCTTAGTTAATCACTCGCGGTCATGTTTATAGCCATGATTTGAGGCACGGCTAGCTCAAGCGTGCTTTTAATTCGATAGCTGCTTAAGCAGGATTTACTGGGGTTAGCGGGCTAAAAATCTTGTGAAAATAGCGCTGAGTAGGTAGAAAGCTACCTTGTAAGGTTGGCTTGGCACACGGCTCTGGCCAAATGCGCGCTGCTATGTGGTGCTGGCTGGTCTGAGAGTATTTATGCTGAAAATAGTAAATCTTTGCAACACAGCACAATCTTGCTCTTAAGCTTGCCAAGAGCAGGCTGTTTGAGGCACGTTTTAGCTGTTCTAAGCCGTAGAAACTGCTCAGACAGCTATGCTATTGATAGTACCTAGATGGCAATGAAAGGTTGAATGCTAGGCTGCGGATAGGTGGAACGTTGGCTGGCAGCTTGGGGGGTAGCAATTGGGTGCGCAAATAAGTGTCAAAAAACAAGTGGTGGCTTGCTACACTTTGTTCCATTAGTTCACAGTATGGGCAACGGAGGCAAAGCAATGAGACTAAAAATTGATTTGATGTGTAGATGCAATCAAAGCGTTGCGGTAATGAAAACTAAAGGTAATTTAGCAGCATATGTATGCGTCTTTGCAATTGTATTAATAGCTGCTTTTTTTAGTAGCAAGGCTCTTGCACAAACATCTCTCAGCACAGATTGCATTCAGTTCAATCCAAACGGTACACAAGATTGCTCAGTTACGCCAAGTATTGTTACGCCTTGGCGATACTGGGTAATGGGTATCGTTGAAGGTCGAGGCGCAAGCCAATCTGAAGCCATTGCCGATTGGATAGAAAAATATACTGCTCATAAAAATTCTGAGTATCAACGTTACAACGGAGCGCTCATATTTTGTGGAGCCACTGCAAAGACAGTTCCTGCTCAGACTTTAGAACTGTCAAGTGATTTTGACTTTAATCGTTTCGTAGTGCATCGAGAGAGTCCTGATCAAATAGTCATGTCAGTTTGCGACCGCTTTTCTGACAGAGCTGACAACAGCTACAGCGAATTCAGATTGCTACATGCGTCTGACAGAACCGTTGGCTGTGAGTCGCCTTCAGGCAAGTTGTACGTATCGGATAACAACACCAGAAAACTAGTCACGGCAGTCTGCGCACAAAATTTAAGCACCCCCAATCTCAGAATAGTGCCCGAATCATGCCTTAGTAGTAGTTACGACGGTATGCAAACCCCCAACCCTATGGTGCCTGCCACGGGGGAGCGGCAACTCAATGAACTGGATTACCAAGACAGCGGAGCACACTCTCTAAGCTGGCAGCGCAATTACAGAAGTCAAGCAGGTGTTAGCAATACACAATCTTCCACGCAAGCTTTGGGACCGTTATGGATCTACAACAATGCCTACAGTTTGAAATTCAAGGCTGCTTTACCTATATTGACAACGGTAAAAACAGGAAATTTTGGATTTGTGCTTTCTGGCCAACCAGTCACTGGCTGGACAACCACAACCTCACACATCAATATAGCAGAAGTCAGTTTGCCAGACGGCAGCGTTCGCGTTTTTCGAGATTCACTATCAAGCCCCTACGCTTGGAGTACTCAAGGTGGTGTGGACAAACTGACCACTACTTTGAACGGCAATGCAATTCAAGAGTTCCGCTACGTTCAGGCGGATGACACGGTATTACGATTTAACAGTGCAGGCCAGCACACTGGCACCACACAGCGCAATGGATGGACTACTAATTACGCTTACAACGCCGCAGGTCAGTTGACACAAATTACCAACCAGTTTGGGCGCAGCATTTCGCTGGCCTATAGCGGCGGCTTGATCAGCCAAGTGACTTTGCCAGATGCCACTACCGTACGCTACGGCTACGATAGTACAGGTCGTTTAAGTCAAGTGTTTTACGCAAATAACACCAGCAAAACGTATCTTTATGAGAATACGACTTATCCGAATTTAATTACTGGCATACAAGACGAAAACAATACCCGCCTGGCCACCTACACCTACGACGCGCAAGGCCGCGCTACCGACACGCAGCACGCAGGCGGGGCCAACCGTTACCAAGTGGCCTACACCGGCACGGGCACGGTCAACAGCGCGCAGGTCACCGACCCGCTGGGCACCGCGCGCAGCTACACCTACAGCACCAACCTGGGCCAACTGGCCGTAACGGGAGCCAACAAAGCCAGTGGGCAAGGCCTGCGCGACGCTGCCAGCCGCGTGCAAAACGCCAGCGGCTTGATTAGCAGTGAAACCGATTTCTTGGGGTTTGTCACTGACACAAGATGGGATATTGCCCGCCGTCTTCCCACATCAGTCACCCGCCCTTTTGGCACACCCGGTAGCAACGCAAGCGCGTACAGTGTGCAAACTGATTGGCACCCTATTTTCCGTCTACCGATTCTGGTGACCGAGCAGGGCCGCACCATGGCCTACACCTACGACGCGCTAGGCAACAAACTGTCTGAGACCATCACCGACACCAGCGTCCCCGCCACTGCGCCTAACGCCGTCCGCACCACCGCCTACACGTACAACACTGCCGGCCTGGTAGCCACCGAAACCGCGCCCAACAACGCCGTTACCAGCTACACCTACAACGCCGCAGGCAACCCCGTTAGCAGCACCAACGCGCTGGGCCATGTAACCACCATGGCCTACGCCGGGGCCGACGGCGCGGCAGGCCGTATTACCAGCCTGGTGGCCCCCACGGGCATGACCACCGCCTACACTTATGACGCGCGCGGCAGGGTGCTGTCTAGCGTGCAGGCGGCGGGCACATCCACCCTCGCCACCCAGTACACCTACACCCCCAGCGGCCAGCTGGCCAGCGCCGCGCTGCCCAGCGGCCATGCCATCAGCTACACCTACGACGCAGCCCAGCGCCTG
>JAYSWJ010000065.1:0-2158 GCA_043718065.1 Polaromonas sp. | reverse complement strand
ACCTGCTATTGCGCTGGGTGCACGTCATCACCGCCATCGCCTGGATAGGCTCTTCGTTTTATTTTGTCTTTTTAGACAACAACCTTGTCAAACCTACCTCGCCCGATTTGCTAGAAAAAGGCGTAGACGGCGCTATGTGGGCGGTACACGGTGGCGGCTTTTATAACCCGCAAAAGTACATGGTGGCCCCCAAGAAGATCCACACCAAGCTGCACTGGTTTTATTGGGAAAGTTATTCAACATGGCTCAGCGGGTTTGCACTGTTTACCGTGCTGTACCTTTATAACGCCAGCACGTATTTGATCGACAAGTCGTTGATGGACTGGACACCCGGCGTGGCCATTGCGGTGGCAATTGGTTTTCTAATAGTGTTTGGGTTTATCTACGATGTTATTTGCGTGGCAGTGGGCTTTCGCAAACACGGCGAGCTGATCGTCGGTGCGCTAACACTGTGCCTGGTAGCCTTTACCTGCTGGCTGGCTTGCCACTGGTTTGCTGGGCGGGCGGCGTTTTTGCTAGTGGGCGCTGCGCTGGCTACGGCTATGAGTGGTAATGTATTTTTGTGGATTATCCCCGGGCAAAAAAAGGTAGTAGCCGCCATGACCAGCGGAGTCAAGCTGCCCGCCAAAGAGCTGGCCCTGTACGGCAAGCGCGGCAAGCAGCGCAGCGTGCACAACACCTACTTTACGCTGCCGGTGCTGTTTGCCATGCTGTCTAACCACTACAGCTTTTTGTATACGCACCAATACAACTGGCTAGTGCTGTTTTTTATGATGCTGGCTGGTGCGCTAATACGCCAGTTTTTTGTGCAGCGCCACGGCTGGCACCATGGCCGTGCGCGCAACCCGCTGCCGTGGGCGCTGGCGGGTGTGGCGGTGCTGGTAAGTGTCATAGTGTGGATGAAGCCACCTGAGGTTGGTGCTACAAATAGCGTAGCTGCCCGAGCAGGTACTACGGCCTTAAATGATGAAAATGCATCTAAAAATACCTATGCAGCAGTGCAAAAAGTGTTTGAACAACGCTGCTATATGTGCCACAACGCCCAAGTGCAAATGAAGAACGTACGCCTAGATTCGCCAGAGGCCGTCAAGCTGCATGCGCAAAATATTTACCAGCAGGTGGTGGTAAGTAAGCAAATGCCCATGAACAACAGCACGGGCATTACTGAGGCTGAGCGTGCACTGGTGGCGCAGTGGTTTACAGCGGGCGCTAGCACTAGGCCATAGCGTAGTTTTGGCCATGGCTGCTTAGTTGCCTAGCTACGTTGCTTCGGGTGAGATGGTGTGTAAAAACCGCCCACCTACTGGGGTACCGGAAACCGGTCGGTTTTCACACACCATCTCGCCTGCGTACATAGCGGCGCGCTACCGGTAGTCTCGATTAGCTTTTTTGGGCTAGCCGGGTAGTGTGACAATACAGGCATGAATGCCAATACCGCTCCTTTCACCGACAATCCGCGTAACTTTTTATTAGCGCTGTACCAAGCCGCCGTGCAGCGCGCGCTGCCGCAGCACAACACTGCCGCGTTTTTGCCCAAGCCACCCAAAGGCAGAACCATCGTTTTAGGCGCTGGCAAGGCGGGCGGCGCGATGGCGCAAGCGGTAGAGGCGCACTGGCCTGCAGACGCGCACCTTGAAGGCTTGGTAGCCACGCGATATCACCACACGCCACCAAGGCCTGCAGGGCTGAAGCAACGTATCGAAGTAGTTGAAGCATCCCACCCCGTGCCCGATGCCGCAGGCCTAGCCGCTGCGCTGCGCATCATGGCGATGACGCAGGGGCTAACTAAAGACGACTTGGTGCTGTGTCTTATCTCTGGCGGTGGTTCTGCATTGCTCACCTTACCTGTCGAGGGTTTGGAGTTTGCCGACAAACAACGCATCAATCAAGACCTGCTGAACAGCGGTGCCAGCATTGGCGAGATGAACTGCGTGCGCAAGCATTTATCGCAAATCAAAGGCGGGCGCTTGGCCGCAGCCTGCTCACCCGCGCAAGTGGTCACACTCACCATCAGCGATGTACCGGGCGACGACCCCAGCGTCATTGCCAGCGGACCCACTGTGCCCGATGCCACCACCTGCGCCGAGGCTTTGGCCACCTTAATGCGCTACAACATTGACATTCCCGCTGCTGTGCGCGAAGGCTTGCAGGGCGGTAC
>JAYSWJ010000064.1:0-13970 GCA_043718065.1 Polaromonas sp. | reverse complement strand
CCCTGCAGGACTTGATCACATCTGCAGATAGCCAGGACCCAGAAACTACCGAAAACTCACAAATCACATTGTTCTGAAAAATCTACCGGACAGTAGTGCTAAAATGCCTGAAATTTATCCACGTGGGTGGTGCACAGCGTGCAGCTGCTTTAAGCGCTCACGCGCTACGTGGGTGTAGATAGTAGTGGTAGAAATATCAGCATGGCCCAGCAGCATTTGCACGGCGCGCAGGTCTGCACCGTGGTTAAGTAAATGGGTAGCAAAAGCATGGCGTAGCGTATGCGGCGACAGCAGTGACGGCGCAATGCCCGCAGCCAAGGCATGCTTTTTCACAATCATCCAAAACGCCACGCGGCTCATGCCTGTGCCTATGCCCGCACCGCGCGATGTCACAAACAAGTCGTCGGTTTGGTGGCCCTTTAGCAGCTCGGGCCGCGCCTCGTGCAAATAGCGCCGCAGCCAATGGCTGGCATGCTCGCCAAACGGCACCAGCCGCTCTTTGCTGCCTTTGCCAAAGGTGCGCAGTACATTCTCGGTCAGGCTGACGTTCAACACCTTCAGGCCTACCAGCTCGCTCACGCGCAGGCCGCTGGCGTAGATCAGCTCTAGCATGGCGCGGTCGCGCAGGCCTAGGGCGGTGTCTGCATCAGGCGCGGCCAGCAAGTTGTCTACTTGCGCCTCGGTAAGAGTTTTTACGCTGCGCGGCACTGACTTTGCCGTTAGCAACCGCAGCGTGGGGTCGCTGGTGATGATGCTTTCACGCAGCGCCCATCGAAAGTAGCGTTTAAAAACAGTTAGCCGACGGTTAGAAGAACTGGCCTTGCCTGCGTCACGTTTACCACGGGTCTTGGGTTGCGCAGCCTGCTGCATGCGGGCAGCAAAGTAGGCGTTGATATCAACTTCGGTGGTACTGTCGATAGCGCGGTTGCGCTGTTGGGCCAGCCATGCGGCGTACAAAGTCAGGTCGCGCCGGTAAGCCTCCAGCGTATTTTTCGACAAGCCTTCTTCTAGCCAAATGGCGTCGATAAAGGAGTTAACTGCATCGTCCGCGCTGCTGGGTTGTGTGGCGAGAGGAATAGAAATAGGCTGTGTCACAGCGCTAGTTTAGGCTATCGCTGCCCTCACATCCGAGCTCGGTGCTTACTGGTCAAGTTTAAGTTTTTGTTCTATCACTACTTTTTTGTACACATCCAGCTCTGCAGCCATTTGCTGTGCAAACTGCTCTGGCGTGTTGCCGATGATGAACGAACCGGTGTCTTCGATACGTTTACGCACTGCAGGATCTTCCAGCGCTTTGCGTACCCCAGCATTAATCTTGTCAACAATATCTTTGGGCAAACCTTTGGGGCCATAGATGCCATAAAAAGCCATTCGATTAACGGACTCTAAGCCAACTTCTTTGAACGTCGGCACGTTAGGCAGAGCCGCTAGGCGCTGCGGTGCAGCTACCACGATAGGCACCAAACGGCCACTTTGGATGAACGGAAGCGAGGACGGAATATTGTCAAACGTCATGGGCACTTGACCAGCCACGGTATCGTTGAGAGCAGGGCCTGCTCCACGATAAGGAATATGCGTAATAAAAGTGCCAGAAAGGTTTTTGTACAACTCCATCTGTAAATGGCCAATGCCGCCCGTTCCTGATGAAGAATAAGCATATTTACCCGGTGATTTTTTCAGTTCGGCCACGAAGGCTTTGTAATCTTTAGCCGGAAAGCTGGGGTTCACCGCAATCACGTTGGGTGTAGCTGCGATGTTAATGATGGGCGTGAAATCTGTAGCTGCGTTGTACGGTATCTTGGGATTGATAGCAGGATTGGCGGCTGTTGTAGACACTGTGGCCATGCCCAAGTTGTAACCATCTGGCACCGCCTTGGCTGTTTCGTTGGCACCCACCACGCCACCACCGCCTGCTTTATTGATCACGATAACTGGCTGGCCCAAGGCTTTGCCCAGTGCATCCGCCACGGTACGGGCAATAATATCCGTCGTCCCGCCTGGCGCAAATGGCACCTGCAATTGAATTGGCTTGTTAGGATAGTTTTGAGCATACAAATTGCCCAATGTCAGCGTGTATACTGCACAAGCCGCTACTATTTTCATAGTTTTACTTTTAAAATTCACAGAACGTAATTGCATTATTTTCTCCACAAAAGTTATCTACCAATACAAATCGTAGCGGGTATCCCGCAAAATACGATTGTGGCTAACACATAGGCACAAACCCGAAGACCTTGCAGGTTTGTCGCCCCATTTTTAGCCCGCCCGAACTTGCAGTCAATCTCGCAACATGTACTACGCACAGCTCCTTTTTCCAGACTTCACCTTAATCCTCTGCGGCTATTTAATTTGCCGTTACACCGCACTTAACCGCACCGTATGGGAGCAGGTTGACAGCCTGGTGTTTTATTTTCTGTTTCCGGTGCTGCTGTTTCAGTCTATTGTGCGTTCACCGCTCGACCTTGGCGCAGCCTCGGGCATGATCGGTGCGGCGCTGTGCATGGTGGCCACCAACATTGCCATCACCTACGGCATCGCGCGTTTGCCCGGTATAGAGCGCGCCGACTTTGCCAGCAGCGCGCAAATTGCTTTTCGCTTTAACTCTTTTATTGCGCTGGCCATTGCCGAGCGTATTGCAGGTCCCAACGGCTTGATGTTGATAGCGGTCATTATTGGCGTATGCGTGCCGCTGTGCAATATTGGCGCTATCTGGCCTATGACCAGCCACTCAGGCGGTGGATTTGCCAAGGCACTGGTGCGCAACCCGCTGGTGCTAGCGACCGCAGGTGGTTTATTGGCCAACGTGCTGGGGTTCACGATACCGGTGTGGGCAGAACCCACAGTCACACGCATTGGCCAAGCCTCGTTGGCTCTGGGTCTGTTGACCGCTGGTGCGGGCATGCAGCTAGGCAAACTGTTCGACACCCGCAGCAAGCGCATTGTGGGCCCCGCAGTGCTGACCATGCGCCACCTGGTCATGCCGCTGCTGGCATGGGTGATGATTGCGTTGTTTAAACTCAGCCCCACGCAAGCGAGTGTATTGCTAGTATTCAGCGCATTGCCCACGGCGTCTAGCTGCTACGTTTTGGCAGCACGCATGGGCTACGACGGCAGTTTGTCCGCAGGGCTAGTCACACTGTCTACCTTGTTGGGCGCGCTCAGTTTGCCGTTTGCATTACAGTTTTTGCGTTAATATTTTCTTCGTTACCATGGCTTGGCATGCAAACTTAAACCTACATTACCACAGCGCGCCGCTGGCCCTAGACGCCGCGCGCACTACGCTGCAGTTTGGCCACACTGGCCCACTGCGCGTGCTGCAAAGCCTGTACCCCGAAGGTGCCGCCGTGTGCCACAACGTACTGGTGCACCCGCCTGGCGGCATAGTAGGCGGCGATACTTTGAACATTACCTTGCAGGTAGATACGGGTGCCCACGCCTTGGTCACCACACCCGGTGCCACGCGCTTTTATAAGAGCATGGGCGAGCCAGGTGCACAACAACTTGCCGTGCACCTGCAACCGGGTGCCCGGCTAGAGTGGCTACCGCTAGAGACCATTTGCTATAACGGTTGCAATGCCTTCAATACAGCGGTGTTTGACCTTGCACCCGGTGCTGAGATGATGGGCTGGGACATAACTGCACTGGGCCTGCCGCATGCCAACCAACCGTTTAAGCGCGGCAGCTTGCAGCAACACATTGAGGTAAAAGGTGCATGGCTAGAGCGGGCGCTGATCGACGCCACCGACACGCGGCTTTTGAATAGCCCTTTAGGCTTGGCTGGCAATTTGTGTGTGGGCAGCCTGTTCTTCGCCACTGGCGAGGCGATTACACGCGCGCGGCGTGAGCATCTGCTAGAAGTTATTCGCGCCACTGTGGCTGGGGACGCGCTGGCTGCTACGACAGGGGCCACTGCACCTAACTCGCGCGTCATCGTTGTACGTACTTTGGCACCCATGGTGGAGCCTGCTGGTGCGCTGCTTCGCCGCTTGTGGTTGGCGCTGCGTCATGCCGCGTGGGATATGCCTGCGCAGGTGCCGCGTATTTGGTCTATGTAGTTTTGTACTAGATCTAGTTGGCGGCGCTACTTCAGCTACGCAGCTGTCCCCCGTTGCGGCCTAGGGCCGCAACCTCCTCCTTGATGCCGCTGCGCTGAGTACACCACCGACCTGCTCTTGTAACTAGGTGGATGATCTACCTGTTTAGTCTCTACTCCACCAGTACGCAGCTCTGGCGCTTGGTGTGGACGGCGAAGCGGCATAAAGGAGGAGGCCAAAGGCCGGGGGACAATCGCGTAGCCGTCCACACCAAGTGTCAGAGCGTGCACAGCATTGAAGCGGACGCAAGCAGCTATATTTTAAATAGCAACCAGCTGCCTCACGCCATCGGCTTGCATGTCTTTGCCCAAGCCCCGTGCAATCACTTCGCCGCGCTCCATCACTATGTAGTCGTCGGCCAGCTCTTCGGCAAAGTCGTAGTACTGCTCTACCAATACTATCGCCATGTCGCCACGGTCGGCCAGCATGCGGATGACGCGGCCTATGTCTTTGATGATGCTGGGCTGGATGCCTTCAGTGGGCTCGTCAAGGATGAGTAGCTTGGGTTTGGCTGCCAGCGCGCGGGCGATGGCTAGCTGCTGCTGCTGGCCGCCGGACAGGTCGCCGCCTCGGCGTTTGAGCATTTGCTTTAGCACGGGGAACAGCTCGTACAACTCGGGTGGCACGGGGGTGCTACTGCTTTTGTACGCTAGACCCATGGCCAAGTTTTCTTCTACTGTTAGCCGGGCAAATATCTCACGGCCTTGGGGTACAAAACCTATACCTGCCTTGGCGCGGTTGTAGGGAGTGGCATCTTGAATGGCTTTGCCGTCAAACTCTATGCTGCCGTTTTTAATAGGCACCAGACCCATGAAGGATTTGAGCAATGTGGTTTTGCCTACGCCGTTGCGGCCTAGTACGACGGTGACTTTGCCTAGGTGGGCTTCTAGGCTGACATCGCGCAGGATGTGCGAGCCGCCGTAGTACTGGTTGATGTTTTTGACTTTCAGCATGGCTTGGTCACTTTCCAAAAGTCCAAAGAGGTGATTTTTTGAACGCAGAGGGCGCGAAGGTTGCGCGAAGGGCGCAAAAGGAATACCAAAAAAACTCAAAGGTAATTTGGGCTGCTCTTTCGCGTTCTTCGCGTAATTTTCGCGCCCTTCGCGGCCGGAAGTTCGAATTTTGACTTTGGCTTTGACTTTGATTAGCGGCCAAGGTACACCTCGATGACTCTTTCGTCCTGCTGAACTTGGTCTAGCGTGCCTTGCGCTAACACTGCGCCGTCGCAGAGCACAGTGACTATTTCGGAGATAGTTTTTATGAAGCTCATATCGTGCTCCACTACCATCAGGCTGTGCTTGCCTTTGAGGGTGAGAAACAGCTCTGCGGTGCGGGAGGTTTCTTCGTCGGTCATGCCTGCTACCGGCTCGTCTAGCAGCAGCAGCTTGGGGTCTTGCATCAAGAGCATGCCAATCTCTAGCCATTGCTTTTGACCATGGCTGAGGTTGCCTGCCATGCGGCGCACGCTGTCAGCCAGATGGATGGTGTGCAGAATCTCGGCTACGCGGTCGCTTTGCAGTGAATCGAGTTTAAAGAACATCGATGGTTTGACGTTCTTGTTGGTTTTGAGGGCGAGCTCCAGGTTTTCAAATACGGTGAGTTGCTCAAACACCGTGGGCTTTTGGAACTTGCGGCCAATGCCCATTTGGGCGATTTGTGATTCGTTGTAGCGCAGCAAATCAATAGTGGAGCCAAAAAAAACTGTGCCACTTTGGGGGCGGGTTTTGCCGGTGATGATGTCCATCATCGTTGTTTTACCCGCACCGTTGGGGCCAATGATGCAGCGCAGCTCGCCGGGGGCTATGTCTAGCGACAAGTTGTTGATGGCTTTAAAACCGTCAAAACTCACGTTCACATCTTCTAGGTACAAAATTCGACCATGGGTAATGTCTACCTCGCCCGGTGTGACCATGCGTGAATAGCCTGCGTCGCGTCCACCCGACTCGGTGTTACCAGCGCTTGTGTGCTCACATTTTTGTAAACGCTTGGCACCTTCTTCCAATAAATCTGGGGTCATGCTTTGCCCTCTTCTTTTTTACCCGTAAGCTTCCCTACCAAACCCACCATACCTTGCGGCAGAAACAGCGTGACAGCTATAAACATGGCTCCCAAAAAGTACAACCAGTACTCTGGGAACGCAACGGTAAACCAGCTTTTGGCACCGTTGACTAAAAATGCGCCCACTATCGGGCCAATCAGGGTGGCACGGCCACCTACGGCAGCCCAAATGGCAATTTCGATTGAGTTGGCAGGTGACATCTCGCTGGGATTAATGATGCCTACCTGTGGCACGTACAGTGCGCCTGCTACGCCGCACATCACAGCAGATATCACCCAAATAGTCAGCTTGTAAGCCACGGTGTTGTAGCCCGAGAACATCACCCGCGTTTCGGCGTCTCGTATGGCCTGCAGCACGCGGCCAAACTTGCTTTGTACCAGCCAGCGCGAGAACAAATAAAAACCCAGCAGCGTGAACCCCGTAATAACAAACAACACCATACGTGTGCTTTGCGTGGCCACTGGAATGTCCAAAATACGCTTGAAATCGGTAAAGCCATTGTTACCACCAAAACCCGTTTCATTACGAAAAAACAGCAGCATGGCGGCATAGGTCAAAGCCTGCGTGATGATAGAAAAATACACCCCCTTGATGCGCGAGCGGAAAGCAAAAAATCCAAATACCAACGCTAACAAACCGGGCGCTAGGATGACCATCGCCATTTGAAACACAAACGACGCACTGCCCGTCCAGTGCCAAGGCAGCGTTTTCCAATCCAGAAACACCATGAAGTCAGGCAAGTCGTTTTTGTAGTTACCCTCTAGCCCAATCTGGCGCATCAAGTACATGCCCATGGCATAGCCGCCCAGCGCGAAGAACAGGCCGTGGCCCAGCGACAGAATGCCGGTGTAGCCCCAGATCAAATCCATCGCCAGTGCGCAAATGGCAAAACACATAATTTTGCCTACCAGCAACACCGCAAAATCGCTCATGTGGAACATGCTGCTTTGCGGTACTACCAAGTTAAGCAGCGGCGCTACCGCGCACACCACAATCAGCGCGGTGAGGAAAGTGGCCCAGCCTTTACGGCTGAGCAAAGGCGCGGGTGTGGGAAGGGTAAAGGGTGCTGTGCTCATGCTTCTGCGCTCCTGCCCTTCATTGCAAAAATGCCTTGCGGACGCTTTTGAATGAAGATGATGATGAATACCAAGATGGCAATTTTGGCCAGCACAGCGCCCGCCCAACCTTCAAGAAATTTATTGAGAATACCCAAACCCATAGCGGCATACACCGTGCCCGCCAGTTGCCCCACACCGCCCAGCACTACCACCATGAACGAGTCCACGATATAGCTTTGGCCTAAATCTGGCCCCACGTTTCCTATCTGACTGAGGGCACAGCCTGCTAGCCCTGCAATACCCGAACCCAGTGCGAAAGCATAGGTGTCAATGCGCGCTGTGTTCACGCCCATGCACGCTGCAATCGGGCGGTTTTGCGTCACAGCGCGCACAAACAATCCTAGGCGTGTTTTGCTGATAAGTATGGCCACGCCTGCCAGCACTAACACAGCAAAAACGATAATCAAGATACGGTTATAGGGCAACGACAAATTGGGTAGCACCGCAACACTGCCGCTCATCCATGACGGGTTTTCTACCCCTACGTTTTGTGCGCCAAAAATACTGCGTACCAATTGCATCAGCATCAAGCTAATGCCCCAAGTGGCCAGCAGAGTCTCTAAGGGACGGCCATATAAAAATCGAATTACACTGCGCTCTAGCGCCGCACCCACTAGCGCAGATGCTAAAAATGCTATGGGAATTGCCGCTATCAAATACCAGTCAAACATACCGGGCAAATAGCTGCGAAACAGGCCTTGCACCACATAGGTAGCGTAGGCGCCAATCATGATCAGCTCACCATGTGCCATGTTGATCACGCCCATCAAACCGTAAGTGATGGCTAAACCTAATGCGGCCAAAAGCAAAATGGAGCCTAGGCTTAAACCTGTAAACATAATGCCCAGCTTGTCGCCCAAGCCCAGTGTGGATTGAATGGCGTTGAGAGATGTTTGCAACTGTGCTTTCACGTCTGCCTCGGTCTCGGCTTTCAGGCGGTCGTTAAGTAATAATTGCGCAGCAGGGTCTTTACTGCCCGCCATGGCTTTTGCAGCTTCTAAGCGCTTGGCTTTGTCTGCACTGCCTAGCATGGCAGCAGCGCGGGCTAAAGTGAGTTGATCTTTAAGCGCAGGTACTGTTTCGGCAGCTAGGGCCTTGTCTAGCAGCGGCAGTTTGCCTTCGTCGGGGTCTTTCAGTAAAGACTGCACGGCAGCGGCACGCAAGTTATCGTCTTTGCTAAACAGTTTAAGCGCGGCCAGCGCAGTGTCTAGCTCGCCGCGCATGCGGTTATTGTTGATGATGTCTTCTGCGTTACTGGGCAACGCCACATCTGCGCCCGTAACAGGGTCGGTGGCTTTACCGTTTTTAACAATCAATACCTTATCGCCCGCTAACTTAACCTCATCATCAGCCATGGCTTGGATGAAAGCAGAAGTTTTATCGCTGCCTTTCGCTACAGCTTCATTGAGCGCTTCAATGCGTGTATCTGTCTCGCCTGTGGCAATGCCTTTGGCCTGGCTTGCGGTTAACGCGTAGGCGGTGCCAGTTAACCACAGGGCAGCTATCAGTAAGAGTATTTTTTTACGCACCATCATGGAACATTTTGAATTTAGACGTGACAACGGCGTGGGGGTAAACGTGCTACCACCACGCCGTTATAGGTTTGATTGGAAAAATTACTTCTTCGCTGGCTCGTCAGGCTTCTTATCGTTGCCTTCAATGTACGGAGACCATGGCTTAGCTTTAACTGGGCCAGGGGTCTTCCACACTACGTTGAACTGGCCGTCGGCTTTGATCTCGCCAATGAACACGCTCTTGTGCAGGTGATGGTTTTTCTCGTCCATCTTGCTGGTGATGCCTGACGGTGCGGTGAAGGTTTGGCCGGCCATGGCAGCAATGACTTTGTCAGTATCGGTAGACTTAGCTTTTTCAACCGCTTGCTTCCACATGTTGATACCGATGTAAGTTGCTTCCATCGGGTCGTTGGTCAAAGGCTTGTCTTTGTGACCAGCGATGCCTTTGGATTTGGCGTAGGCTGCCCACTTCTTTTCAAACTCGGTGTTGGCTGGGCTCTTGATGGACTGGAAGTAGTTCCAGGCAGCCAAGTGGCCAACGAGCGGCTTGGTGTCCACACCGCGCAACTCTTCTTCGCCGACGGAGAAAGCCACAACGGGCACGTCTTTAGCCTTCAAACCTGCGTTGCCCAGCTCTTTGTAGAAAGGCACGTTGGAGTCACCGTTGATGGTGGAGACCACAGCAGTTTTGCCGCCAGCAGAAAACTTCTTTACGTCAGCCACGATGGTTTGGTAGTCTGAATGACCAAACGGCGTGTACTTTTCATCGATGTCGGTGTCTTTCACACCCTTGCTTTTTAGGTAAGCGCGTAAAATTTTATTGGTGGTGCGTGGGTACACGTAATCTGTGCCGAGCAATACCCAGCGCTTGGCTGCGCCGCCGTCTTTGCTCATCAGATAGTCGACCGCAGGAATAGCTTGCTGGTTAGGTGCTGCACCGGTGTAGAACACGTTTTTGCTCAGCTCTTCGCCCTCGTATTGAACAGGGTAGAACAGCAAGCCATTCAGCTCCTCGACTACAGGCAATACCGACTTGCGTGATACAGAAGTCCAGCAACCGAAGATGACCGATACTTTGTCTTGCGATAGCAACTGCTTTGTCTTCTCGGCAAACAGGGGCCAGTTAGACGCTGGATCAACAATCACAGGCTCAAGCTTTTTGCCCATCACACCACCCTTGGCATTGATCTCGTCAATTGCCATGAGCACGGTGTCTTTCAACACAGTTTCTGATATGGCCATGGTGCCGGACAGGCTGTGCAAAATGCCTACTTTGATAGTGCCACCAGCTTGTGCAAACGCAGCGCCTGGCAACGCCAAGCCCAAAGCAATCGATGCAGTAAGCGACTTAAGGGTGCCGCGACGGTTCATGTTGTTTCTCCAGAAGATAATTAATTTTGGGGATAGATCAAGATAGATCGCTAGCCTATTTGCAACTCTTGTGCCAACACGTTGTTACGCGGGCAAGGCATCGCACAACAATCACAAACGCTACATTCAGATCAAATTCATCCCATAAATGCCGCCAATGCACTGTTTTGGAATTTTTATAGCTTCCTTAAAACAGTGCATCGAAAATTTATAGCACCAAAATAAAGCATTGAATTAAGATGTTCAAATATTGCATTTGAATTGCTGATTAGGCCAATGCCACCATTTGAATATGGACGCAGGCACAATAGTTGCAACAAAATTTAAACATTTCATAAGACAAGAATAAAACATGGAACTTACCCCACGCGAGAAAGATAAGCTGCTGATATTTACGGCAGCCTTGCTAGCCGAACGCCGCAAGGCTAGAGGCCTCAAGCTGAACTACCCTGAAGCCGTTGCATTCATTAGCGCCGCTGTGATGGAGGGCGCACGCGATGGAAAAACCGTAGCACAACTGATGAGCGATGGGCGCAATTTTCTAGCGCGTTCCGATGTGATGGATGGCATTGCAGAGATGATTCCCGACATTCAAGTAGAGGCCACTTTCCCTGACGGAACCAAACTGGTCACGGTGCACCAACCCATTCCATAACAAAGAAAAGAGCAAGCCATGATTCCTGGTGAACTGCTGATAGATGATGGCGTGCATGCGCTTAACGTTGGGCGACGCTCCATTACCATGCTGGTAAAGAACACGGGCGAGCGCCCTATCCAAGTTGGCTCACATTACCATTTCGCTGAGACCAATGCAGCACTTAACTTTGACCGCTCCGCTGCGCATGGCATGCGACTGAACATTACCAGTGGCCTGTCTGTAAGGTTTGAACCCGGCCAACAGCGCATGGTAGAGCTAGTGGACTATGCAGGCGATCGCAAGGTGTATGGATTTAAAGGGCTGGTGCAAGGTAGCCTCTAGTAGAAAATAAAAGAATATGGCAACGATTCATAAACGCGCATATGCAGAAATTTTTGGCCCAACTGTAGGCGATCGCGTTCGCTTGGCTGACACTGACTTAATAATCGAAGTAGAAAAAGACTTTACCCTAGCCGCAGGCGGCTACGGCGAAGAAGTCAAATTTGGCGGTGGCAAAACTATTCGAGACGGCATGGCGCAAAGCCAGCGCACGCGCGCAGAAGGTGCCGTTGACACCGTGATGACCAACGCGCTGATCATCGACCATTGGGGCATTGTCAAGGCTGACATTGGCCTGAAAGACGGCCGCATTGTAGCTATTGGCAAAGCAGGCAACCCTGATGTACAACCCGGCGTGGACATTATCATCGGCCCCGGCACTGAGATTATCAGTTGCGAAGGCAGCATAGTTACCGCAGGCGGTATTGACAGTCACATCCACTTTATCTGCCCTCAGCAAATTGAAGAAGCACTGGTCAGCGGCGTGACCACCATGATGGGCGGTGGCACTGGCCCAGCTACTGGCACTTTTGCCACCACTTGCACGCCCGGTGCATGGCATATGGAGCGCATGCTGCAAGCAGCAGATGCCTTCCCCATGAACCTAGGCTTTTTAGGTAAAGGCAACGCATCGCTGCCCGCAGCACTGCACGAACAGATCAACGCGGGCGCGATTGGCCTGAAGCTGCACGAAGACTGGGGCACCACGCCTGCGGCCATTAGCAACTGCCTGGATGTGGCCGAGCTGACCGACACCCAGGTGGCGATCCACAGCGACACGTTGAACGAGTCCGGCTTTGTGGAAGACACGATTGCTGCCACTGAAGGCAGGTCGCTTTGTGCCTTTCACACCGAGGGTGCAGGCGGTGGCCACGCACCCGACATCATGCGCGTGGTAGGGCAAGAAAACTTCTTGCCGTCGTCCACCAACCCCGCTATGCCCTACACCGTCAACACGCTGGACGAGCACGTGGACATGCTGATGGTGTGCCACCACTTGGATGCGTCGATTGCCGAAGACCTGGCCTTTGCTGAGAGCCGCATTCGCAAAGAGACGATTGCTGCCGAAGACGTGCTGCACGACCTAGGCGCCATCAGCATGTTCAGCTCTGACAGCCAAGCCATGGGCCGCGTGGGCGAGGTGGTACTGCGCTGCTGGCAAACCGCGCACAAGATGAAGCAGCAACGCGGCAAATTACCCGGCGACACTGATCGCCATGACAACTTTCGCGCCAAACGCTACATTGCCAAATACACCATCAACCCCGCGATTGCTCACGGCATTAGCCATGAGGTGGGCAGTATTGAAGCTGGCAAATGGGCCGACCTGGTGGTATGGAAGCCCGCCTTCTTTGGCGTAAAACCTTTTCTCATCATCAAGGGGGGCACCATGGCCATGGCGGCCATGGGCGACCCAAATGCTTCGATCCCCACACCCCAACCAGTGCACTACCGCCCTATGTTTGGCAGCTTTGGCCGCAGCCTGCACAAAAGCTCGCTCACCTTTATCTCGCAAGCGGGTTTTGCAGCCGGTGTGCACCAGCAGTTTGGTTTGCAAAAAACTATCAGCACAGTTAAAAACATTCGCGGCATCAAAAAGCAGCACATGATCCATAACCATTACTTGCCCACTATGGAGATTGACCCGCAAACCTACGCCGTGCGCGCCGATGGGCAGCTGTTGACCTGCGAGCCAGCTAAATCGCTGCCGATGGCGCAGCGCTACTTTTTGTTCTGATGGATGTATTGACCCATCCCCTCCTTCGCGCTTGCATAGTGAGCCTGGCTGCTTTTGTACGGGATCAGGTCGGCGGCGCACTCAGCTACGCGGCTGTCCTCCGTGGCGGCTTATGGCCGCCTACTCCCCCTTTATGCCGCTACGCTGAGTGCACCACCGACCTGATCTTGCCAGTGTGGTGGGCGATCTACCGTTGGTTCAGACACTCGCATTCCAGCTTGGCGGGTCTTGCACCATTGCGTACCCACACTATTCGTTGCCCAGGCGCTTGGTTTGGACGGCGTAGCGGCATAAAGGAGGAGTCGTCGGCACTAGGCCGACACGGGGGACAGCCGCATAGCCGTCCAAGCCAAGCGCCTGGGCGTGCCTACACTCAGTGCCCACACTCATCACCAAAAGCCAAATGATCCAAACTTCTAAACTAATGCCCCAAGGCGCAGGCCTGGCCCCCGTGCTACTCAAACGCGCCCACACTGTAGAGCTAGACTGGGACGTGCGCCAGAAAAGCCGCTTTGACTGCGCCGACTCCGCTGGCCGCCAGCTAGGTGTGTTTTTGCCACGCGGCACCACGGTGCGTGGCGGTGATGTGCTGGTGGCTGAAGACGGCTCGCTGGTGCGCATCATCGCAGCGCCGCAAACTGTTTTGCGCATCACGCATTGCACCGCCCACGGCACACCGTATGACTTGATTCGTGCGGCTTACCATTTGGGTAACCGGCACGTGCAAATTGAGCTGAAACCCGACCACCTCAAAATTGAACCCGACCATGTGCTGGGTGACATGCTGCGGGCGATGCATTTGATTGTTCACACGGTCAGTGAGCCATTTGAACCTGAGGCGGGGGCCTACGCGCAAGGCGGGCATGGACATGCCCACAGCCATGCAGACGCTCGCGCTCACGAAGAAACACCTGCACCTACACACGGCCATGACCATAGTCACAGCCACAGCCACGATAACGACAGCCATCACAAGCACTCACACTGATGCACACACCCACGGCGCTGCCAGCGCCTAGCCTTTTGCAGCTGATCTGGCTGGCTTCCCCCGCGCTGCCTGTGGGTGGGTTTTCGTATTCAGAAGGTTTTGAAGCTGCGGT
>JAYSWJ010000063.1:0-14004 GCA_043718065.1 Polaromonas sp. | reverse complement strand
TTGTTTCGGGCACCTTTGTGCGCGAGATTGCCAGCTTGGGCGGCGACGTGTCGAAATTCGTTTCGCCGTTGGTGCTCGACAGGCTCAAGTCGCGCGTCAAGACAGTCGAAGCCTGAGGTAAAACGAAGTGGCACTCCTCATCACCGACACGACCGGCGGGAATCCGCACCGCTCGCGTTGCGCCGACGGGCGCGCCAAGCGCCTGCAAGCGCTTGGCGTATTCGTTTGTGAACGGGAGGGCCTATGGCACTGCTGATCACGGACGAATGCATCAACTGCGATGTGTGCGAGCCCGAATGCCCTAACCAAGCTATCTACTTAGGCAAAGAGATCTACGAGATCGACCCTGCTAAATGCACCGAATGCGTAGGCCACTTTAACGAGCCGCAATGTGTGCAGGTCTGCCCTGTGGCTTGCATCCCTGTTAACCCGCAATTTGTTGAAACCCAAGAAACGCTATGGCAAAAGTACCATCGTTTGCAGGCAGCCAGCCCCACTACGCAGCCGCAGGCCTAGCGCTAGACAATCTCTAAATGTATCATAAGCTATATTTTTAGTAGCTAACTATTTATATATATAGGCCGATGCAGCGATTTCTACGCTGTTTCGCCGCGCTGGAAAATGTATCTGATGCAAGCAGAATGTGTCGCAGGCAACAGTAAGCAATAACGCTTTGCGATAGCTGTGTTGTGCAGTTCAATAGAGGCTCCTTTAACTTGAACAGGAGTTCTTCTGATGATTTTTAAATCAACCTCACGCAATCTACTTATCGGTTCTGCTATCACTTTGTTGACAGCCACCGCTGCCTTTGCGCAGTCCACAGCACCCGCTATGGGCGAGAAGCCAGCAGCAGGCACTGCTGCTCCAGCAGCCGCATCGCCAGGTGGCGCTGAAAAGCCAATGTCTTCTAAAGACGTAGCTGCAGCTTTCACCAAAGCGGATGTCAACAAAGATGGCAAGCTGGACAAAATGGAATCCGAAGGCATTCCAGGTTTGGCAGCGCGTTTTGACCAAGTAGATGCTGACGGCGATAAGTTTGTGTCCAAGGCAGAGCTAGAAAAAGCCATGAAGCCTTAAGTCTAATCCTTTACGCAACGGTAGCGCAATCGCGCTATCACCAGCCGCCTGCGCACTCTAATTTTATGGGGTGCGCAGGCGTACTTTTGTTGCACTTGTGTATGCTGCGTCCACGCTGCATACTATTTTGGTAGGCCATATTCCAGGCTTTAAGTTAAGGCTCTGCGCGTCGGCCAAACTACCATGCAAACCATGCAAACTATGCAAAAAATCCCGCTTTTAGGCCATCATCACGCGCTATTTTTAGACTTCGATGGTACCCTGACCGATATTGCGCCTAGTCCGCAGGCTGTGCAAATTCATGCTGATTTGCTGCCATTATTGCAGCGCACATTTGACTATCTGGGCGGCGCTGTGGCCATCGTCACAGGCAGGCCTGTATTAGACGTTGCCCAATATCTTGAACCCGTGCGCCTGCCTATTGCAGGCGAGCACGGCACCCAGTGGCGCAACAGTGCGGGCGATACGCTGGCACTGGACGCGCGCTATTTAGAGTCGGCGCTTGCACCCATACGCCATGCTGCTGCACGCTTGGCGCAGCTGTACCCTGGCTTGTTGGTAGAGCAAAAAACGGCTGGTCTGGCATTACACTACCGAATGACTCCAGCACTGTACACCCTCTGCTTTCAAACGCTAGCACCCTTGGTGCAGCAGTCCCCCACATTGGCGCTAATGCGTGGTAAATATGTGCTAGAAGTGGCGCCCAGTGCGGTGCACAAAGGCACTGCTATCCACGCATTTATGCAAACCCCGCCGTTTGACGGGCGCACCCCTTTGTTCAGTGGTGACGACGTAACCGACGAGGCTGGTTTTGAGGCCGTGCAAAGCCTGGGTGGCCACGGCATGAAGGTAGGCGCAGGCCCCAGCGTGGCCCACTTGCGCTGCGCCAGCCCGGCTGCGCTGCGCGAATGGCTGCAGCACAGCATGGATACGCCGCAGTACCAGCACGCCGCGTACTCGCAGGCGCGTGCTGCGTGATGGCTGGCTCCACCACTCAATTGCAGCCGCCATTGCAACCATCTTTAAATTTAGGTGTCATCGGCAACTGCGCTTTTAGCGCGTTGATTGATGCGCAAGCCCGCGTAGTATGGTGCTGCCTGCCCCGCTTTGATGGCGACCCGGTGTTTAACGCACTGGCAGACGTAGGCGACAACGCCAGCAGCTTTGCCATTGAGATTGAAAACTTCTCGCACAGCACACAGGCTTACGAGCCCAACACCGCTATCTTGCGCACCCAGTTGTTTGACACGGCGGGCCAGTCGGTAGAGGTCACCGATTTTGCGCCACGCTTTTACAGCAGGGCGCGGTTTTTCAGGCCCATGACATTGGTGCGCCGCGTGCGCGTGCTCTCGGGCGCGCCACGCATCTGCGTGCGTTTAAATTTGCGCTACGACTGGGGCGCCAGCGCGCCCACCATCACACGTGGCAGCAGCCATGTGCGCTATGTAGGCACTAGTCAATCGCTGCGGCTTAACACCGACGCATCGGTTACGCATGTGTTGGCGCAAACGCCGTTTGCGCTAACCAAAGAACACAGCTTTTTGCTAGGCACGGACGAGACTTTAAACGGCGGCGTGGCCGACACAGCGCGCCATTTTGAGCAAGAAACCCGCAGCTACTGGTGCCACTGGACACAGCGACTAGCCATTCCTCTAGAGTGGCAAAGCGCGGTTATTCGTGCGGCTATCACGCTCAAACTGTCGCTGTTTGAGGACACCGGCGCTATTGTGGCCGCCATGACCACCAGCATCCCCGAGGCGGCTAACAGCGGGCGCAACTGGGACTACCGCTACTGCTGGCTGCGTGATGCGTTTTTTGTGGTGCGCGCGCTCAACAGCTTGTCTGAGCTGGGCACGCTAGAAGACTATTTGCGCTACCTTACCAATGTGCTGGAGCACGCCAAGGGCGGGCATATTCAGCCGCTGTACGGCATTGGGCTAGAGCTGGAGCTGCCCGAGTCGGTAGTGGGCCACATGAGTGGCTACCGCGGTATGGGGCCGGTGCGTGTGGGCAACCAAGCGCAAGAGCATTTTCAGCACGATGTGTACGGCAACGTTATCTTGGGCGCGGCGCAGGCTTTTCATGACCAGCGCCTGCTGCACCCCGCAGGCATTGCAGAATTTGCCCGGCTAGAGGCTGTGGGAGAGCAGGCAGTGCTGGTGTTTGAAAAACCCGACGCAGGCATGTGGGAACTGCGCACCCGTAGCCGCGTGCACACGTCGTCTGCGCTGATGAGCTGGGCAGCGTGCGACAGGCTAGCCAAAATAGCCCAGCACTTGGGCCTGGGCGAACGCGCCGCCTACTGGCACAACTGCGCCAAGGTGATGCAAGAGCGCATTTTGCTGTACTCGTGGAACGCCGAGCGCCAAGCCTTTGCCGAAAGCTACGGCGGCCGCGAGCTAGACGCCAGCGTATTGCTGATGGCCGAGGTAGGTTTTATATCGGGCAAAGACCCACGTTTTATATCCACAGTAGATGCGCTAGAAAAGCATTTGTGCGACGGCCCTTACATGCGCCGCTACGAGGCGGCAGACGACTTTGGCAAGCCGGAGACAGCGTTTAATATTTGCACTTTTTGGCGTATTGACGCGCTAACCCGCATTGGCCGCACTGCGCAGGCGCGTGAGATTTTTCAGGCCATGCTGGCCGCGCGCAACCCGCTGGGGTTGATGTCGGAAGACACCCACCCAGTCACCGGCGAGATGTGGGGCAACTTCCCGCAAACGTATTCAATGGTAGGCATCATCAACGCAGCGGTGCGCCTGTCAGCCCCGTGGGACAGCGTGGTCTAGCCATGTCAATAGACACTGTGACAAGGCAAGCAGCATGGGCCGACTAGTCGTAGTGTCAAACCGCGTGGCCGATCCCCGCAAAAGCGCAGCGGGCGGCCTGGCCGTAGCAGTAGGCCAAGCGCTAGAAGCGGCAGGCGGGCTGTGGCTAGGCTGGAGCGGCAAAGTCACCGAACCTGGTGCTGCGCCCGACACTGCAGACACCCCTTTGCATCTGCATCGCAGTGGCAAAGTGCAGCTAGCCACCTTCGACCTGAGCGCCGCCGACCACGACCGCTACTACCTGGGCTACAGCAACGGTGTGCTGTGGCCGGTGTTTCACTACCGGCTTGATTTGGCCGACTTTGACGCCGCCTATTTTGAAGGCTACCGCGACGTTAACGCGCTGTTTGCACGCAAGCTGCTACCGCAGCTAAAACCTGACGACATTATCTGGATACACGACTACCACCTTATTCCGCTAGCCTCGCAGTTGCGCGCGCTGGGCTGCAAGCAGCGCATTGGGTTTTTCTTGCACATCCCCCTGCCACCGCCGCCGCTGCTGGCGGCTATTCCGCAGCATGCGTGGCTGATGGAGTGCTTTTTTGCCTACGACGTGGTGGGTTTTCAAAGCCAAGAAGACCTGCAGCATTTTGCCGACTATGTGCAAAAAGAATTGAACGCCAAAAAACTGCCCAGCCCGTCGGCTGATGCCTATGACGCAAACGGCGCACAGCAAAGTACGCACTATGGTGCTCAGCGCTTTCATGCCTTTACCCGCACAGTGCAAGCGCAGGCTTTTCCTATTGGTATCGACGTAGAAGAATTTATGCACTTAGCCAATGGCAAAGACGCAATCGACGCTTACACCACCACACGCCAGCAGTACGCGCGGCGCAGGGTGATGATTGGCATTGACCGGCTTGATTATTCCAAAGGCATCCCCAACCGCATTCGCGCTTTTCGCGCACTGCTGAATCAATTTCCAGAAAACCGCGACAGTGCCACCCTTATCCAAATAGCCTCGCCCAGCCGCGAGACCGTTAATGCCTACACCGACATCTTGCACGAGCTAGAAGGCCTGTGCGGCGCTATCAACGGCGACTTTGGCAACCTAGACTGGATGCCCGTGCGCTACATCCACCGCACCGTAGCCCGCAAGCGCCTGCCCGGCCTGTGCCGAGCGGCACGCGTAGGCTTGGTCACGCCGCTGCGCGACGGCATGAATTTAGTCGCCAAAGAATTTATTGCCGCGCAAGAACATGACGACCCCGGCGTGCTGGTGCTGTCGCGCTTTGCAGGGGCGGCAGAGCAATTAAAAGAAGCTTTGCTGGTCAACCCGTATGACACGCACGGCACTGCCCAAGCCATTCAGCGCGCACTGCACATGCCGCTAGAAGAACGCCAAGAGCGGCATCAAAAACTGCTGGCGCGTATTAAAGCGCAGGACGTGCACTGGTGGAGCAAAAGCTTTTTGCGTGCGCTTGAAGGGTGAGCTGGGGCGACAAGGCAAGTCGCTCTGCGTCACCGCTTGGCTGGCTTGGTGAGTGATCGCATCAGCTTAGTCTTTTGGTGGTGAGATAGCGTATGCCAACCGCCCTCTCAACTGGGGACACCAGAAATCGGGCGATCGGCACACGCTATCTCACCGGAGCGCGGGCTGTTCAAAAAACGCCAGTCGTAGCCAGCTCCGTAACCGGTTCACGGGCTGCTAAAAACCAAGCCAAGAACAATGTGACGAGTCGGGTCCGTCTCGATGAAAAATACGCAGCAAGGCGCGCGTTGTTCAAGCTAGCAAAACAAACACCTCAATTCGCGCGTGTTTGCGGAGTATTTTTCGCGAAAGAGATGCCCGGCTCGAGTCCAGCTTTCCGGCGACAACGTTAGCCCAGCAACCACCTCCCCGGCGAGCACGCCTAGCCAAACGACCAACTCAAAGATACGCACACTAAATTCACACGAAACTAGGTCATCAAAGCAACCACCAGTCCCACTAAAATCGCTACATGACCGACCTAAAATTCCCGCCAACATTCCAATGGGGCGTAGCCACCAGCGCCTACCAAATCGAAGGCGCAGCGCGCCAAGATGGGCGAGGGTTGTCGATTTGGGACACCTTCTCGCGCACGCCCGGCAAAGTCATCCATGGCGACACAGGCGACGTGGCCTGCGACCACTACAACCGGCTGGAAAGTGACCTTGACCTGATCCAATCGCTAGGCGTGGATGCCTACCGATTTTCTATCGCTTGGCCGCGCGTGCAGCCGCTGGGACAGGGCGCTTATAACGCGCAAGGGCTGGCGTTTTATGACCGCATGGTCGACGGCTTGCTGGCGCGGGGCATTAAGCCGCATATCACGCTGTACCACTGGGACTTGCCGCAAGCACTGCAGGACAAAGGGGGATGGGCACAGCGTGACACAGCGTACCGGTTTGCCGACTACGCCGCCTTCATGGGCCAACAGCTAGGCGACCGCGCGGCCAGCATTTGCACCCACAACGAGCCATGGTGTACCGCTGTGCTGGGCAATTTAGTCGGCCAGTTTGCGCCTGGGTTGAAAGACGAAGTCACCATGCTGCGCGTGGCCCACCACCTGCTGTTGTCGCACGGGTTGGCGCTGCAGGCCCTGCGTGCAGCGGGCGTCAAAACGCCACTGGGCATAGTGCTAAACATGTCGCCCGCAACACCCGCCACCGCCAGCGCCGCCGACACCGCGCTGGCCGCGCGCGAGTACGCCACCTTTGTGCGCTGGTACATGGACCCACTGTTTTTAAAGCAGTACCCACAAGGCGCAGATCTTCCAGAATGTGACGCAGTGCACAGCGGCGACATGGGCACCATTGCCCAGCCGCTGGATTTTTTGGGCATCAACTACTACACCCGCATCTGGGCATCAGCTGCCACCCCGCCAGTGCCGCCACCCAACGCCATGGGCATGTCCGACATGGGCTGGGAAAATTATCCCCAAGGCTTAACCCAGGTGCTGTGCAAAATCCACGCCGACTACCCGCTACCGCCCCTGTACATCACCGAAAACGGCTGCGCCTGCGCCGACACCGTAGCGGGCGGCAAGGTGCACGACACCGCCCGCATCACCTACCTACACACCCACCTAGCCGCCCTGCAAGCCGCCATGGCCGCTGGCGTAGACGTGCGCGGCTTCTTCTACTGGAGCCTGATGGACAACTTTGAATGGAACCACGGCTACGCCAAACGCTTCGGCCTGATCCACGTAGACTACGCCACCCAAAAACGCACATTGAAAGACAGCGCGCGGTGGTACACGCAGATGATGGGTGCGCAGCGGTAGTGGGCATATGCTATTTATTTAATAGCTGCTTGAGCAGGATTTACTTGGGTTAGTGGCCTATTTCGTTATAAAAAAACGCTCTCTGAAGGTGCGGGAAAGGTGTTTTTCTGCTGCGTGACCGCGAGGTGCCAGGACAGCAAAAGGCCAACGAACTAAACAGCGCTGCATGACCGCGAGGTCTGCGCCCGGAATCTGCGCCAGGCATGAAATCAACACGTCAAATCAACCGGTAGTTTTCTTACCCGTCCGGCAAGCATCCGAGCAGTACTTTACTTCGGCCCAATTCTTAGCCCAGCTTTTGCGCCATGTCATCTCACGCCCGCAGCTAACACAGATTTTGCTGGGCAGCGACGCTTTGTTGCCTTTGAAGCTGCCTGACGAATTGGTAGATTTTTTATCAGCCATGGTAGGTTGCTAGAGACACGCTAGCTCAAACTGTTGTGGTAGTGGTGCGTGTCGGTGCGATAGTAGCCGCGGCGCAGCTCCATGGGTACGTCTTGGTAAGTGTAGGCCACGCGTTCTACGCTGAGTAATGGTGCAGCTAGCTCTACTTTCAGTAGCTGCTCAAGACCATCAGTAGCGGGTACGGCGCGTATTTTCTCGTCGGCGCGCACCATGCGTACGTTAAATTCAGTTTCAAAAAGCGCGTACATGGGGCCGTGGTAGTCGGAGAGGCGCTCTGCTGTTAAGCCTTTAAATGGTGTGGCAGGCAGCCACAGGTCTTCCACAATGGTGGGCACACCGGCGTAGCTCAGTACGCGGCGCGCTTGCAGCACGGCGTCGCCTGTTTTAAGGGCCAGGGCGCGGGCTATGTCGGCGCTGGCGCGGCTGCGGCGGCAGTCAACGATATCGCGCTGGGCAGGGCCCTCGCTGCCGGGTGCGCCCGTGTCGGGCACCAGTTTAAGAAAGCGAAACTGCACGTTATTCTCAGCGTGCGTGGCCACAAAGGTGCCTTTGCCTTGGCGGCGCACTACCAGATTGTCGGTGGCCAGCTCGTCAATGGCTTTGCGCACGGTGCCTTGGCTGACCCGGTAGCGGGCGGCCAAGTCCATCTCAGATGGAATGGCCTCGCCCGGCTTCCATTCGCCAGACTGCAGGCTTTGCAAGATCAGGCTTTTGATTTGGCTGTACAGCGGGCTAAAAGCCGGTGTGGCACCTGCAAAATCGTCAGTGGAAGAGGGCGGAACTGCGGCCATGGTAGGTTAATGTTAACAAAGGGGGTACTGAGGCGGCTGGTGAAAAGGTGGCTTCAAACAGTTAAACTACATCATATCTTATATAAGACATAAGACAAATTGGCCAAACCGCATTTTCGAGGGTAAACTCTATGGCTTTGGTGTAATTTACCCGTTGCGGATAGCATGCCACACTGTGGACACACTGGCGCGTTAGCCTTCAATGCGAGCGAGTTACACCCGCGTTACATCACCATTTCCTCACTTTAATTATTGGAGCCTTCCCCATGAGCAAAAAGCCTGTTCGCGTCGCAGTTACCGGTGCCGCTGGTCAAATCGGTTACGCATTGTTGTTTCGTATCGCCAGCGGCGAGATGCTGGGCAAAGACCAGCCGGTGATTTTGCAACTGCTGGAAGTGCCTGTTGAAGGCCCGCAAAAAGCGCTGAAGGGCGTGATGATGGAGATCGACGATTGCGCATTCCCACTGCTGGTGGGCATGGAGGCGCACAGCGACCCAATGACCGCTTTTAAAGACGCTGACTACGCACTGCTGGTAGGATCACGCCCACGTGGCCCCGGCATGGAGCGTGCCGAGTTGTTGTCGATCAACGGCGCCATATTTACTGCGCAAGGCAAGGCGCTGAACGCCGTGGCTTCACGCACGGTCAAGGTACTGGTGGTAGGTAACCCAGCCAACACCAACGCCTACATAGCCATGAAAAGCGCGCCCGACCTACCGCGCAAAAACTTCACTGCCATGCTGCGCCTAGACCACAACCGCGCGGCTTCGCAAATCGCTGCTAAAACCGGCAAAGCCGTGGCTGATATTGAGAAATTGACTGTGTGGGGCAACCATTCGCCCACCATGTACGCTGACTACCGTTTTGCAACTATTGCTGGCGAGAGTGTCGCCAAGATGATCAACGACCAAGTCTGGAACAAAGACACCTTCTTGCCCACCGTGGGCAAGCGCGGCGCAGCGATTATCGAGGCACGCGGCTCATCGTCAGCAGCATCGGCTGCTAACGCCGCCATCGACCACATGCGCGACTGGGCGCTGGGCACCAACGGCAAATGGGTCACCATGGGCATTCCGTCAGACGGTCAGTACGGCATTCCTAAAGACACGATGTTTGGCTTTCCGGTTACATGCGAAGGCGGCGAATACAAAATTGTGGAAGGCTTAGAGATCGACGCTTTCTCGCAAGAGTGTATTAACAAGACTCTCGCCGAGTTAGAAGGCGAAAAAGACGGTGTGAAGCACTTGCTGTAATGGCATGAGCAACGCCGGGCCGCCCCAAGTTGCGAAGGCCCCCTCGGGGGGCAGCGCAGTACACGCAGTGACAAGCGTGGGGGCTAGTCATCCGCGCGACGTGTTGCTAGGATCTCAAGCTGGCAGGGTTACCTTGCCTGTTTGTGACCACTACAGCGGTGTCGAAACGCGGATGCGTAAAACGCTAGCGCTGCAGGCCGAGATGATGGACGAGTTTGGCGCGTGTGTGTTTGACGCCACGCTAGACTGTGAAGACGGTGCGCCTGTGGGTGGTGAGATTGACCATGCAAATATGGTGGTAGCCCTTGTAAATACTGCTCAAGCAGCTATAAAAAACGTAATAAATGCAGATGTCTCTACACAGCGTATCGGCGTACGCGTGCATGCAGTAGACCATCCATCGTTTGCATCAGATATCGACATTTTGGTCAAAGGTGCAGGCGCACGCTTGGCTTACATCATGCTGCCCAAGGTAGAGCGTTTGGTTGACGTGCAAACTGCGTTGCTGGCTATTAACCAAGCAGGCGGCGTGCACATTCCGCTGCATGTGTTGATCGAATCGTCAGCCGCTGTAGCGCAAGTATTTACCATCGCCGCGCACCCGCGTGTAGAGTCCATCAGCTTTGGCTTGATGGATTTTGTGTCGTCGCATGGTGGCGCGATACCAGCCGACGCCATGGGCAGCGCAGGCCAGTTTACCCACCCGCTGGTGCTGCGCGCTAAGCTAGAAATAGCGGCGGCCTGCCACGCGCATGGCAAGGTGCCCTCGCACTGTGTGGTCACTGAATTTACCAACACCGCGGCCCTGCAAGCCGCTGCTACCCAAGCCAGCCGCCAGCTAGGCTACAGCCGCATGTGGAGTGTTCACCCTGCGCAAATCCGCCCCATCATCGCGGCCTTCACGCCGACTGAGGCTGACATGGATGCCGCCTGCCATATCATTACAGCAGCCCATGCCGCGCAGTGGGGCCCTATCAGCTACCAAGGCAGCTTGCACGACCGCGCAAGTTACCGCTATTACTGGCAGATACTAGAGCGCGCTAACCAAACTGGGCGTAAGCTACCTGCTGAATTAAGTATTTATTTCAAACCAGCGCTGCGCAATGTGCACGCACACCCCCAGGAGACACCATGAAAATTACCACCACCCAAGCTGTTTGCGCCGTCGCCGCCTGCGTTACGCTGCAATGGGCGGGCACTGCCATAGCGCAAACGTCAGCCAACAAAACTAAACAAACTTCTAGCCGTACCCAAACCAAAACCAAGGCCAACCAATTGGCCGCTGCCAGCGTGGCCGCAGAAGAAGCGCTAACGCCCGAACAGCTGGCCATTGCAGATTTTGTCTACACCGGGCGCATTGCCTGCGAGAACGGCAACCAAGTCACCGTGCAGGGCGACTCCAAAATGCCAGGCTACTTTGACGTCAGCTCAGGCAAGCAGCGCTTTCGTATGGTGCCCGCGGTGACCACTACAGGCGCTGTACGCCTGGAAGACAAAAAAACTGGCGGCGTGTGGCTGCAAATTTCTAACAAATCCATGCTGCTCAATGAGCGTGCTGGCCAGCGCATTGCCGACGAATGTGCAGGCACAGCGCAACAAGCTTTTGCAGCGCAAATGAAAACCAACCCACCTGTAAGCGTGCTAGATGCACCTACCAAATAACACTAACAGTACCATTCAAATATTATTAATTTCATAGCTGCTCGAGCAGTATCTACGGGCTAAAAGCCGTATTTCTTATTATATTTAAGCTCATTGAAGCTAAACGAAGGAGCAACCTGCCATGCCATCCGCATTCATGCAAACCTACCAAGCCCACGTGGCCGAGCGCGCCGCACAAGGCATTCCGCCACTGCCGCTCAGCGCCCAGCAAACCGGCGATGTGATCGAGCAACTGAAAAACCCCGCTGCTGGCGAAGGCCCAGCCTTGGTCGAGCTGATCTCGCACCGCGTACCAGCGGGTGTAGACAACGCGGCCAAGGTCAAGGCGTCGTACCTGGCCGCTGTTGCCCACGGCACCGAAAAGTGTAGCTTGATCACCCCCGCGCAAGCTACCCAGCTGCTGGGTACCATGCTGGGCGGCTACAACTTAACCCCGCTGATCGACCTGCTGGACAACGAAGCCGTCGCTGCCGTAGCGGCAGCAGGGCTGAAGAAAACCTTGCTCATGTTCGACCAGTTCCATGACGTTAAAGCCAAGGCCGATAAAGGCAACGCGCATGCCAAAGGCGTGCTGCAAAGCTGGGCCGATGCTGAGTGGTTTACCTCGCGCCCCGAGGTGCCGCAAAGCATCAAGCTGACTGTGTTTAAAGTACCCGGCGAGACCAATACCGACGACCTGTCCCCCGCGCCTGACGCTTGGAGCCGCCCCGACATTCCGTTGCACGCGCTGGCTATGCTGAAGAACAAACGCGACGGCGCGCCCTTTACCCCTGAAGAAGACGGCAAGCGCGGCCCCATCGCGCAGATCAACGCACTGCATGCCAAAGCGCAAGCCTCTGGCGCAGTCGTCGCCTACGTGGGCGACGTGGTAGGCACCGGTTCGTCACGCAAATCAGCCACCAACAGCGTGCTGTGGTTTACCGGCGAAGACATTCCGTTTATTCCTAACAAGAAGTTTGGCGGCGTGTGCTTGGGTGCCAAGATAGCGCCAATTTTCTACAACACCATGGAAGACGCAGGCGCGCTGCCCATTGAGCTGGACGTTAACCAAATGAACATGGGCGACGTGATTGAGCTGCGTCCCTACGATGGCAAGGCTTTGAGAGACGGCGTTGAGATTGCGTCGTTTAAAGTAAAAAGCGATGTGCTGTTTGACGAAGTGCGCGCTGGTGGACGCATTCCGCTGATCGTAGGCCGCGGCCTGACCGCCAAGGCGCGCGAGGCACTGGGTTTGCCAGTGTCCACACTGTTCCGCTTGCCGACACCACCGGTCACGTCGACCAAAGGCTTTACGCTGGCGCAAAAAATGGTGGGCCGCGCTGTAGGCCTGCCCGAAGGCCAAGGCGTGCGCCCCGGCACGTACTGTGAACCGAAGATGACCTCGGTAGGATCACAAGACACCACCGGCCCAATGACGCGTGACGAGCTGAAAGACCTGGCCTGCCTAGGCTTTAGCTCAGACCTCGTGATGCAGTCCTTTTGCCACACCGCCGCCTACCCCAAGCCCGTGGACGTGAAGATGCACCACGAGCTGCCCGACTTCATCAGCACGCGCGGCGGCATCAGCCTGCGCCCGGGCGACGGCATTATCCACAGCTGGCTCAACCGCATGCTGCTGCCCGACACCGTGGGCACAGGCGGCGACAGCCATACGCGTTTTCCTATCGGCATTAGCTTTCCTGCAGGCTCTGGCTTAGTCGCCTTTGCTGCTGCCACTGGCGTGATGCCGCTAGACATGCCCGAGAGCGTGCTAGTGCGCTTCAAAGGCACCATGCAGCCGGGTGTAACGCTGCGCGACCTGGTGCATGCGATTCCGTTGTACGCGATTAAGTCAGGGCATTTAACCGTGGCCAAGCAAGGCAAGGTCAACCTGTTCTCAGGCCGCATCCTAGAGATCGAAGGCTTGCCCGATTTGAAGATTGAGCAAGCGTTTGAACTGGCCGACGCATCCGCCGAGCGCTCTGCCGCAGGCTGTACCGTAGCGCTGAACACCGCCCCGGTGATTGAGTATTTGAACAGCAACATCGCGCTGCTGAAAAGTATGATTGCCAACGGCTACGCCGACGCACGTACCATCCAACGCCGTATTGACGAGATGCAAAAGTGGCTGGCTAAACCATCATTGCTCAAGGCCGACAAAGACGCCGAATACACTGCCGTCATCGAGATCGACTTGGTCGAAATCACCGAGCCTATCGTCTGCTGCCCCAACGACCCAGATGATGCCAAAACACTCAGCGACGTAGCTGGTGCCAAAATTGATGAAGTATTTATCGGCAGCTGCATGACCAACATTGGCCACTTCCGCGCAGCATCCAAGCTGCTAGAAGGCAAGCGCGACATCCCCGTCAAACTGTGGATGGCTCCGCCCACCAAGATGGACGCCGACCAGCTGACCAAAGAAGGCCATTACGGTGTGTTTGGCACCGCAGGCGCGCGCATGGAAATGCCCGGCTGCAGCCTGTGCATGGGCAACCAAGCGCAAGTTAAAGAAGGTGCCACAGTCATGTCTACCAGCACCCGCAACTTCCCCAACCGCCTAGGCAAAAACGCCAACGTCTACCTAGGCAGCGCCGAGCTATCGGCCATCTGCTCCAAGCTAGGCCGCATCCCCACCAAAGCCGAATACTTAGACGACGTTACCGCGCTGAACAAAGACAGCGCCAACGTCTACAAGTACATGAACTTTGACCAGATGGAAGACAGTGAGAAAGTAGCGGCATAACTATTAGCTAGT
>JAYSWJ010000062.1:0-2172 GCA_043718065.1 Polaromonas sp. | reverse complement strand
CGACCAGCCTGGCTTGGGCTGCGTGCATGGTGGCCGCGTCGAGCGCGCCCCACACCTCGCCGCAGGCCAGCTGCACGTCGGGAGCGCGACGCAGGGTGATTTGGTAGGCCTCGTCCAGCGGCAGCAGCACCATGCCCAGCACGCGGGCGCGCTGCGACTGAGCCAGCCGGTGCTGGTGAAAAGCCTCGGCGGCGGGATTGGTGGCGGCTAGGGCGCCTGTCTTGACCGCTGGTTGGTCTGCGCTAGCGTGGTTAGCTGTAGCTTCATTGGCTCCAGCCTTGTGTTTAGCTGCCAGCCTTGCCGATTGTTTGTCAGCCTTGAACTTTTGGCGCTCCGGCAGCCGGTCGGTGCGCCGAGCCAGGGCTTGCACCAGCATGCGCGCATTGTGAAAATCGCCCTGCCAAAGCAGGCCCACGCCTTCGCAGGCCAGGCGGTAGGCGGTGTCGGCGCTCATGGTGTCGTCAGCCAGCACCACGCGCTTGGGCGGCGGCACGGCGCGCTCCGAGTGCCAGTGGGCAGAGTAGGTTTGGTCGCCCTCGGTCCATGCGATGGTGGGCGCTGTAGAAGTTGGTGCGAGGGTGTGGTCGGTGGTCATGGCAAGGCAGGCGCAGTTCAAAATGCAAACAACTGTTTTAACAGATCAAAACCCCGCCAGCGCATAAGCCTTGAAAAGGTTTCTACAATGCACTATCTGCTAATCACTTACAACCACTAGCCAACTTAAAGAAAGCCACCATGGAGCATACCCTGCCCGCATTGCCCTACGCCGCCGACGCCCTGGCGCCCCATTACAGCGCTGAGGCGTTTGAATACCACCACGGCAAGCACCACAACGCTTATGTCGTCAACCTCAACAACCTGCAAAAAGGCACTGAGTTCGAGGCCATGACGCTAGAAGAGATCATCAAAAAGTCCAGCGGCGGCGTGTACAACAACTCTGCCCAAATCTGGAACCACACCTTCTTTTGGAGCTGCATGAAGCCTCAGGGCGGCGGCGAACCCACCGGCGCGCTGGCCACTGCCATTAACGCCAAGTTTGGCAGCTACGCAGCATTCAAAGAAGCCTTCGTTAAAAGCGCCGTAGGCAACTTTGGCTCTGGTTGGACATGGCTGGTCAAAAAGCCCGATGGCACAGTCGACATCGTCAACACCGGCCCCGCAGGTACACCTCTCACCACCGCAGACAAAGCCCTGATGACCGTAGACGTGTGGGAACACGCCTACTACATCGACTACCGCAATGCTCGCCCTAAGTTTGTGGAGACCTTCTTGAACAGCTTGGTCAACTGGGATTTCGCTGCAAAGAACTTTGCTTAAACTTGTAAGTTGATTGAACGTAAAAAAGCCGACGCATGCGTCGGCTTTTTTTATTTGGGTGATTAATTGCAACAACTCAAGCTCACAGTCCGTCGATACCAAACTTACCCAGCTTGTTGTTTTTGTTAAGGTCACCGACGTTGGCGATCTTGCTGCTGTCGGGGGGTTCTTTGGCAGACTGCGCCCGTAACAACTTTTAACTAGATGACGAAATCGTCATGTACTGCGGCTAATCAGCCGATAGTATCCAAATTACGTTCAATTAAATAGTATGAAAGACTCATTTGAGTAATAAATGTGTGCCCCAAAAATAATTTCTACCCACTACTGCGCATTGCCTTCGTACTAACAGCTGCGCTAGTGGCTGGTTGTGGAAGCGGTGGCGGATCAGATTCACCTGCTGGCAGTGCGGTGGGCGCGACTAAGGACAGTATCACTTTAACTGGAACACCCACAGCAACTGCGGGGCCAACTTGTAGTAGCGCGGGTCCGATACAAGCCATGACGGCTGATCCAGACACTGGCGCTGTCGATGTATCTGCATATTGCCTTGAAATCATCAACGGCTACCGCTCGCAAAAAGGTCTTGCGCCTTATTACCTTCACTCTACCTCTATAGAAGCTGCTTGTTGCCAAGCGGCTGAAGCAAAAACGGCTGCAGAGGCCGGAGGGCATGCGAACGGCAAATGTGGCTGGAAGGCGCAAGGGTTTTGCGGCGGCGGACGCAACCCCAATGGCACTGTACAAGGCTCAGTTGACTGGTGCCCTAAGTTGTTCTACCAAGAAGGTCCTGCCGCGCCTGGTAGCGCAAACCATTACACAGCAATGATGGAAGAAAAACCGCGCGGCATTATG
>JAYSWJ010000061.1:0-5480 GCA_043718065.1 Polaromonas sp. | reverse complement strand
TGAGGGCGTTCAGCCCTGGTGCACCAGCACCACCCGCGAGGGGCGCAGTGCGACACACGTCAAACGCGACCAGCAAATAATCAATCTAGCCTTTTAGCCCTAAGATGGCATGTGAAAAATCTATTAAATCAGCGTCACTAAAAACATGCCGCTTCATCGGATCAATACTTGTTGCATGCACTTCTGCCAACTTTAATATTTTTTGGGTAAGCTCTTGAGTCTCCGATGACTTTAAATTCTCATCAAACACAATAGTTTCCTCCTAGACGTCTAATGGTGCGTGTTGCACCTTTAAAACTAACAAGCTCTCGGCGCATATTTACTTAGGTAAAACAGCACGCTATGCACTAATGGTTGATAATACTGTAATTATATACAGTTTATGCTATCTCTATTGCTCCCCTTTGTCGCTGGCCACGTCCCAGCCGGTTTCCCATCTCCGGCAGACGACTTTGCCGTCAAACGCCACGACCTGAACGAGCTGCTCATCACCCACCCGCTGGCCACCTTCATGTGGCAATGTAGTGGCCGTAGCATGGAAGGTGTAGGCATCTTCAGCGGTGATATTTTGGTCGTCAACCGAGCGCTGCGTCCCACGCATGGCCACATCGTAGTCGCCCAAGTCGACAACGATTTCACCGTCAAAACCTACCATCTGCGCAATGGCATCACCAAATTGCTGCCTGCCAACCCCACCTTTCCTGAAATCACCTTCAAAGAAGGCCAGACCTTGGTAGTCTGCGGTGTCGTCACCGCCTGCATCAAGCGCTTTGTGCAGTAAGCCACCAAGGATCCACCATGTACGCCCTGGTCGACGGCAATAACTTCTACGTCTCATGCGAACGAGCATTCCGACCCACGCTGTTAGGCAGGCCGGTCATAGTGCTGTCCAACAACGATGGCTGCGCTATCGCACGCTCCAACGAAGCCAAGGCCCTGGGTATTCGGATGGGTCACCCCTGGTTCCAGGTGCAGTCGGAGTTCAAGGATGCAGGCGTAGTGGCCCTGAGCGCCAATTTCACACTGTATGGCGATATGAGCAACCGCATGATGGGCATTGCAGCCGGCTTGGGCCCCACGCAAGAAATCTACAGCATCGACGAGTGTTTCATCAGCCTGGACGGCATGCGTGGCGATATGACGGCCCGGGCAGAGCATATGCGGGGACGCATCCTGCAGTGGACCGGCATTCCTACAGGCATTGGCATTGGCAGCACCAAGACCCTGGCTAAGCTGGCCAACCATGTGGCCAAGTCTGCCGACCGCAAGCCGGGTTCCTACCCGGCTGCCCTGGCACGGGTGTGCAACCTGGCCCAGCTTGATCGCACCGTCTTTGAGGCCGTGTTGGCCAGTACGGACGTGGGCGAGGTGTGGGGTGTTGGACGACGTATCGCAGAGCAGCTGCGCGCCTTGCAGGTGCTCACCGTGCTGGATCTATCCAGGCTCGATGCGGCTACCGTGCGCCGCCGCTGGTCCGTGGTGCTGGAGCGCACGGTAAGGGAGCTGCAGGGCCAGGCCTGTATCGCTTTGGAGACCATCGCACCAAATAAGCAGGAAATTGCCTGCACGCGCAGCTTTGGCCAGCCCATCACAGCGCTGCCCGCACTGATCGAGGCGGTGTCCGAGTTTGCCAGCCGGGCCGCGGAGAAGTTGCGCAAGCAAGGCAGCGCAGCAGGCCAGCTGCTGGTGTTCCTGCACACCAGCCCGTTTCGCCAGGAAGACAAACAATTCTCCCAGTCCATCACGGTGCCGCTGCGACGGCCCACGAGCAGCACTAACGCGCTGGTGGCAGCGGCCAGCGCTGGCATGCGTGCGATTTATAAGCCGGGCTACAAATTTGCCAAAGCGGGGGTCATGCTGCTCGATCTGCAAGCTAACGACCTTGGACAAGCAGAGCTGGCCCTGGACGACACCACACCCCAAGCTACCGCCTTGATGGCCTCCCTGGATGCCATCAACGACCGCTATGGCAAAGGCACGCTGCGCGTGGCCAGCGCCGGGGTGCAAGACCGCAAACGCGCCTTTGAGATGCGCCAAGAAAGGCGTACCCCCCACTACACCACCAGCTGGTCGGATTTACCCCAGGCCTATGCGTGAGCGCATTTGACAAGCTCGTCTATGTACATACAATGTCCATGACCATAAGGAGTTATCACCATGTCACTGGCCATTGAACGGGTTGTTGTGCAAATTGCACCCGCAGACAAACGCAGAATCGAAGCCAAAGCCAAAAAAATGGGCCTACCCCTATCTGAGCTGATGCGCCGCTCGGCTTTCTCGTACAACGAAGACGTTGAAGATGCCAACTTATCGGAACTCGCCGACCGTGCCAAGCAATCTGCTGATAATTCAGGTGTAGCTATTGACGATGCCTTGAGTTTCATACAAGCCAGCAACCAGCGTATTGCGGCCATGGAGCGCAAAGCGGGCACGCAGCCCGCCAAGCGCAGCGGACGCAATGACGCAATGAGATTGGCGGCATGAGCATCACCGGCAAAGTATGGGATGCATTGGCTTCCATGATCAAGCTGGAGGATAAGGTGAAGTCTCAGTCAGAGGCTATGAAAGGCCAGCAAATCAAAATTGAGAATCTTACCGAGCGCGTTATACGCCTTGAAACTCAACTCGACATGCTCCTACGCGCGGCTGAGGTAAGGCGGTTAAAAGATTGATTTGTTTAAGCCTTTTTTTACCAGTTCACACACATAAAGATGTTGGGGCGTATCGGCCCTCTTTTCAATCATCCAAACTTGTAGTAATAATTTAAAACTGAGATTAGATCAATGGCGACCCGTCAAAAAATAGCAACAGATACCCCACTCAATTCGGTCAATTCGCAAGGTAAAAACCAACTTTTTTATGGGGACAACCTTGATGTTTTGCGACGCAAGATCCCCAGCGAAAGCGTTGACCTTTGCTACATTGATCCGCCATTCAATTCAAAGAGAAATTACTTCCAGATATACAACAACATTGGCTCTGACGGCGGTGATAAAGCCCAGGCGCAAGCGTTCATGGACACTTGGGAATGGGGTAACGAAGCCGAAGCAGGGCTTGCCTACATTCTCGATCTTGAAAACCTCAATAACAGTAAGTTTACGCCGCAAACGGTAGCCCTTATCAAAGGCTTGGAGCAAGTTTTAGGGCATGGCGATCTTTTTGCCTACCTAGTGCACATGACGCTGAGAATTGTAGAAATTCACCGCGTACTAAAACCAACAGGTAGCTTTTATCTGCATTGTGATCCCACCGCTTCGCACTATTTGAAATTGGTTTTGGACAGCGTGTTTTGTGCGGATGGAAACGGCGGGGAATTTTTGAACGAAATTATTTGGCACTATCGTCGTTGGACGGGCAAGTCAAAGAAATTCCAAAAATTACACGATGTTATTTTTTATTACGTCAAACAAAAGGACCAATATAAATTTAATGTGATTTATACGAACTACACGGCAGGTTCAGTTGCAAGAAAAATGCAGGGTGTTTTACATAGGTTTAAAGAAGGCGAAGAGCCTCACCTTGTTAGTGATGGGGAGATTAATGAAGAAGGCGTTAGAGAGAATGACGTGTGGCAGATTCCCTTTGTAGCACCATCGGCAAAAGAGCGCCTAGGCTATCCAACTCAAAAACCAGAAGCTCTACTATACAAAATAGTACAAGCTAGTAGCGACGAAAACGATGTAGTTCTGGATGCTTATTGCGGATGTGGCACAACAGTAGCAGTAGCTCAAGACCTCAAACGCCGCTGGATAGGGATAGACATTACTTATCAGTCAATTAGTTTGATTTTGAAACGCATTCAAGACAAATACCTAGATAAATGGGCGGATATTGAAGCTAATATCCAAATGGACGGCGTACCGCGTGATTATGAATCTGCTATTGCATTGGCAAACCGCAAAGACGATAAGACTCGCAAAGAATTTGAAAAATGGGCTGTACTTTCTTACTCGAACAACCAAGCTCGGATTAACGACAAAAAAGGTGCAGACGGTGGCATAGATGGTGTTGCATATTTCATGGTGAATGCTGACACTAACGGTAAAGTCGTATTTCAAGTTAAGTCAGGCGGCGCAAATCGCGCAACTATTGCTACGCTCAATAGCGACCGTCAACGCGAAAAAGCTGAGTTCGGCTTTTTAATCACGATGGACATTCCCACAAAATCTATGAACCAAGAAGTTCAGGCGATAGGTAAATACAAACATCCAATGTTGCAGCGTGAAGACGATCGTATTCAAATTGTCACAATTCAGGAACTACTAGATGGCAAGCGCCTAGATTTACCTTTAAGCAGAACTATCATTAAATCTGCTCCTGTGGTGGGTGATGCTGAGAAACAAAATTTACTCATCTGACGACTCGAAACTACGCAAAGCTCACCAAAAAAGCTAGCCGCTGGCTATGAGTGTCGCGGTCACCAACTGCTCAGCAGGGAAGCGTTGCAGGAACTCGTGAGTTGCGTCCACCGGTGCATGCAGCCAGTCACCATATTGGTGATTTCCCAAGATGACTACCATGCGTTTTTCGTCGCCGGGTTTGTGAAAATGTTCCATCACAGCATGTTGATCTGCATTGACGGTGAGCATCGTAAAACTCAACACGATTTCGCCAGTGGAGGGATCTACCCAGCGATCCCACAATCCCGCAATCCCCATGGGCTGGCCATCGCCGCGGCCTATGCGGGTCGGTAAATGTTTGCCGCTGCGCCAGTCAGGTTCCACAATCCAGTCAGCAGGCACGATACAGCGCTGGCCATGGCTCCAGGCACCACGGTAGGCGCTGGACGTGGCAGCCGTCTCAGAACGGGCATTGAAAGTGCTGTACTTGATCTTGCGGGTGGTGGACCAATAGGGCAACAAGCCGAATTCAGACGTGAGCAGCTCGCCTCTGGTGGGTTTCCCCGCTGAACTGGGTAAACGAACGATAGGTGCCTCGTAGTGATTCCACACATGGGGCCTGCCTGTAGGTGATACCCAGTCGGCCGCCAGGTCGAGTCCAAACCACTGCAAGCGATGTCGTTCCGTAGTGGGGAAGTAATTACTGCACATGCGGGAAGTCTAGCAAAGCCCAAACTGTACGCAACAAAATTACCACCGCCTGGCGTGCCGCGCGGTACTTTAGAGTCCCTACTTTGACCTTTGACCCCCGTTTCTAAGGCGAGGCCATACGCGCGATAAACTGCCTTGGCCTGGCTGATACCCTAACCAGTAGCCAAAAACGTCACCAATGGCCGCCTAGCGTGCTACAGCGCCAGCAAAAAGCGAAGCTACCCCCCTTTTTCTGATAAACCTTAGGGAAGGGGGGCCGCCGTATTCGGCGGGGAAACCGCAGGTTTCACAGGGTGGGGGAGTCGGACGCCTCGCTTGCGAGAGCGGGGGGGAGGGCCGCAGGCCACTCCCTCCGAGGGGTGAGAAAAACGCCCAAGCGTTTTTTGAGGGGGTGCTTGCCGCCCCCTGGGGGGTAGGCGGCTTGCCGCC
>JAYSWJ010000007.1:0-6238 GCA_043718065.1 Polaromonas sp. | reverse complement strand
GCGCTGCCAGCGCCTAGCCTTTTGCAGCTGATCTGGCTGGCTTCCCCCGCGCTGCCTGTGGGTGGGTTTTCGTATTCAGAAGGTTTTGAAGCTGCGGTATATAAAGGCCTAGTGACTACCGAAACACAAGCTGCCGACTGGCTGAGCGACCAGCTACACATCAGCCTAGCGCGTGGCGACCTAGCAGTCATAGCTAAAGCCATCCCGGCGTGGCGGCGCGGCGACATAGACCGCGTGATTGAACTAAACCAATGGGTGCTGCGCAGCCGAGAAACACATGAGTTCAGGCTGCAAACCGACCAAATGGGTAGATCACTAGCCCAATGGCATAAAGCCCTCAATGAGCAAAGCGCCACAGCGCTGCAAGACTTTGACAAGCTCAGCCCCAACGGGGAACCTACCACCTACCCCATAGCCTACGCCCTAGCCGCCAGCAGCACACAAGCCAGCGTGCGCGACTGCTGCCTAGCATTTACCTTCGGTTGGGCCGAAAACATGGTGGGCGCAGCCGTAAAGTCGGTGCCGCTTGGCCAAAGCGCAGGCCAGCGTATATTGGCCACGCTAGCCAACGACATACCCGCCGCAGTAGACTACGCCATAGCCCTGCAAGACAGCCAACGCCAAGCCTTCAGCCCCATGCTGGCCATTTTGTCATCGCAACACGAAACACAATACTCAAGACTCTTTAGATCATGACCCCTTTGCACCACATCAAAAACCGCACCAAAAAACTCCCACCATTGCGCGTAGGCATCGGTGGCCCGGTAGGCTCTGGCAAAACTACCTTACTCGAGATGCTGTGCAAAGCCATGAAAGCGCAATATGACATTGTGGCCATAACCAACGACATTTACACCAAAGAAGACCAGCGTATATTGACTGTGAGCGGAGCACTAGATGCCGAGCGCATCATGGGGGTAGAGACCGGTGGCTGCCCGCACACCGCCATACGTGAAGACGCCAGCATCAACCTAGAAGCCATTGACCGCATGCTGGAACATTTTCCTAATGCTGACATTGTGTTTGTAGAAAGCGGTGGCGACAACCTAGCCGCCACCTTCAGCCCCGAGCTAAGCGATTTGACCATCTACGTGATAGACGTAGCCGCAGGCGAAAAAATACCACGCAAAGGCGGCCCCGGTATTACCAAAAGCGACCTGTTTGTCATCAACAAAACTGACCTAGCCCCGTACGTAGGTGCCAACCTCGATGTAATGGAAACCGACACCCAACGTATGCGCCAGCATGCCACAGGGGCACGTCCGTACGTAATGACCAATTTGAAAACCTTAGTTGGTGTAGACCAAGTAGTGTCGTTTATAGAAACTAAGGGCATGCTGCAGACTGCGCGTTAGTCACGCCAGTTAAGCTGAAGTAACCACTGCCGCACCTGTGCTACCACCCAAGACCCGTCGTCTAAAGGTAGGTCATGGCCCGCATCGGGATGCAGCCGTAATTCACACCTCCATTGCTGAGCCAGTGCTTGAGAACACGCAGCACAAACCAACTGGTCTTGCTGACTAGCCAATACTAGTACAGGCATCCAAGGTGTGGCTTTAGATGCCTTAAAGCGAGCTGCAGCGATAAGTTGTCGGCATGCATTTGCAAGGGAAACGGGTCTTTGATCTCTTATCGTCAGCCAGGTCGGCAACACGTCGGCTTGTGAGAGTTGGCTGGTAAGCCGCAACACAGTGCGCTCCCATTCTTGCGCAGAAGCTCCAAACGTCATCAGTTTAAGCAAAGCACCATAGTTAGCAGGGCGAAGCCTTTGGTAGAACGGACTGAAGGGCCGCATGCTGGTGTTGATCAACACTTGGGCTACTACCTCTTGCGGGTAGGCATGGCCCCAAGCCACCGACACCATGGCCCCAAGCGACATGGCCATCACACCGTAAGGCGGTACTATCTTGCGCTGGACTAACTGTGCACGGCAATGCGCCACCATAGCTTGCACATCGCATGGACTGCGTTGTTGGTAAAACTGCCCATTGCCGGGAAAATCTAGCGTTACTACGTGAGCAGTGCACATGGCATGCGCAAACTGTGCAGCAAACTCGCCCCAATGCCCCTGTTCTCGCGTTAAACCGCGTAGCAATATCCAAGTAGTAATTTCAGTCTTCATACGGCGTCAATACCAATCATGCAAAGCCTGCGCGTGATGCAATGCGCGCCCCTCAGCGCGGGGCAGCCACAGCGCATGCCCGGATGCAGCCCGAGACAGAAAATCAAGCAGCAATTGGTGCTGCCGAAGCACACGCTGCTGGCGATGCTCTATCAAAGGATTAAAAATACCGTGTCGCGAGAACAATTGACGTGGATTTTTTTTGACCCACAGCCAAGATCCCATCTCTAGAGTGAGCGGTAAAAAAACCCGTTCTGGTTGCACCACAGACTGCAAATACAGATAGTCCCACAAGTCGCCATGGGCCAAATACTGCAGGCTTTGCGGTTCAATCACATAGCGATGATGGCTATTGGATTGGACAAAAATACTTTTGAGCGCATGCATCTCTGCCAAATGCGCAATAGGCGCACGCGTGTGTGCGTAGGGAAACCAAATGCGATCACGGCTGCCAAAACCAGAATGGCAATCCACTGACACACTAAAGTTACGTGCAAGCAACTCAGATTGCACTATATCGCACACCGCTTGGCTCTCTAACTCCATCGGCTTGCCTTTGGCACCGCGGTACCACGGTATGCCTGCGCTGATGCGTTGGCCACCCACCAAGAAAGGCACTTTTTCTGTGGCATCTATCGGAGCGTTGCGCATCAGGTCTACACCGCTAGGATTGGCCCGTGTACCCAAACCCATGCCACCCGGGTTGACTATGGGCATAAAAACTAAACGCACGGATTCAAGTTGTTTATGCAGGGTGCTGTCCCACTGCAAGCGCATGACCAAGGTTTGCAGATAGGCGATCACCACTTCCGCACCGATACGCTCTAGGCCATGTACGCCACCGAAATAACCCACGGCGGGCACGTCCAGAGAAGGATTTCCCATGCTAATCACATGCACAGGATAGCTGCCACCAGCAGGCAAGCTAACTTGGCAAACCACTCGCGTTTGCAGCCCGTCCGCACCCAATTCAATGATGCGCTCTAAAGCATCTAGCTCAGGTAGTTTGGGTAACGTCACGATGGTAGTGGATGCAAAGCTGCAGGTGAGTTATTAAAGCCACCCAGCATACATGCGTTACAGAATCATGTGTGGATGGCGTCGTATTTTTGCAGCGACACACAAACGTCACATTGCTAGAGTAAGCTAATTTAATTAATTTATGCTTTCACTATATGCTGTATAAATCTGCCTTCTCGCGCGCTGCAATTATTCCTGCCTGCATGGTGTGGGGTGTCCGCGAGTTTTTTGCATTGCAACTGTCTCGTCTGCGCACCCGGCGTCATTGAATTTAGGTACCTCTCGGGACTAAAGCAGCGTGGCCTGGAGTCTGAGATATGTTTCAGCTAGTCTGCAAATAACAAGGTATGCTAATGGACACTTTTGAAAAGAAATGTCCGCTATGCTGTTTGCCCCTCTCATCGAACACACCCGCGGCCCACTGGCCGAGATAACCCATTCAGGGGCTGTCGCTGTAGTCAACTGCAAAGCCGAGCTGCAAGCCAGCGTGGGTGACCCACACGCCATGAGTTTTACCCGCTCCACCATCAAACCATTTCAGGCGCTGCCCTTTTTGCAAGGCGGCGGCATACAACAATTTGGCTTCACACCAAAACAAACCGCCCTGCTGTGCGCTAGCCACAACGGCGAAGACATGCACGTTACGCAAGTAGACGACATGCTGCGCAAAATTGGCCAACCGTACCAAGCATTGCAGTGCGGCTGCCATGTGCCGCTGCGCTTTAGCTACGGTGGCCTAGTGCCACCTGCCGACCTGCAGTTTGACGAACGGCATAACAACTGCAGCGGCAAACACACCGGCTTTCTCGCGTTTTGCGTACAGCACGGCTTAAGCCTAGACAACCACTTAGCCCCCGACCACCCGCTGCAAGTGGCCATACACCAACAGGTAATGCGCGCCACCGGTGCCGACGCATCGCAACTGGTAGCCGGCACTGACGGCTGCTCATCCCCCAACTACGCCATGCCTTTGTCTAAGCTGGCCTACGCATTTGCACGCCTAGCCAGCGGCGCGCACGACAGTGAGCTGGGCGAGCATTTTGCAGTGCTGTGCAGCGCCATGTGCCAGCACCCAGAGATGGTCTCAGGCACAGGCCGCAACGACCTAGCCTTTACCCAAGCAGGCCGTGGCGACTGGATCACCAAAATAGGTGCCGATGGTGTGCAAGTGATAGCCAGCATCGCCCGCCGTGAGGCCATAGCCATCAAAGTGATCAGCGGGCACATGCCCGCGCTGTATGCGGCTGCGGTGGAGACGATGAACCAGTTGGATTGGCTAGATGAGCAGCAGCGCGAATTACTAAAGCCTTGGGCACGTCAGACGTTGCTGAATGCAAAGAGTAAAGCCGTAGGTGAAGTTAAACCCTGCTTTACTTTAACGACCGCATGATATTTTTAACGGTGAAAACTGCCTTTATTACAAGCATTTACTGCTCAAGCAGCTATTTTTTTCATAGCATCTACATACTATGCACTCAAACCTTGCTAGGGTTGATCAGGTACTTCGTCGCCGTGGCACGTTGCCCATACACCGCAATTTCACTCAGCGTTAGCGCTTCGGCCAAAGACACTTCTTTAGAGTAGTGGCTGGCGAAAGTAGTTTTTAACTCCGATGCCACGCGGGCTTTGAGTTGCAGCATTTTGCCTGTGCCGAGTTTTTGCAGGTACGAGAACACCAGCCAGCCGCCCATGCCCCAAGCCATGCCGAAGCTGCGGCTGAAGGTGGTGGCGCTGGTGTCCAAGCCACCGTACAGGTACACCTGCTTGTGCGTGGTGCTGCCGTAGCGGCTGTATTCTTTGCTGGTTTTATTCAGCGCAGCTTCCATGCAGGTAAGGATTTGTCCAGCCAGTTTGCCGCCGCCTGTAGCATCAAAAGCCAGCGTGGCTCCGGTGGCTACCAAGGCAGCGGTCAGATCTTCCATGAAAGTGGGCGATTCGGCATTGCACACATGCTCTGCACCCAGTGATTTGAGCAGTGCCACTTGCTCGGACTTGCGCACGATGTTGACCAACCCAATGCCGTCTTGATTGCAAATTTTGACCAACATTTGACCTAGGTTGGAGGCCGCTGCCGTATGCACCAATGCCTTGTGGCCTTCGTGGCGCAGGGTTTCAATAAAACCGAGTGCGGTGAGCGGGTTGACATAGCATGACGCGCCCTCGGCAGCGCTGGTGCCTGCGGGCAGCACCAAGCATTGGTCAGCTTTGATATTGCGGTACTGCGAATACATGGCGCCGCCCAGCACCGCTACGGTTTTGCCCAGCAAGGCTTGCGCCGCAGGGGACGCGCCCGCAGCCACCACCAAGCCTGCACCTTCGTTGCCCACAGGCATCGATTGCTCCATCCGGCCCGCCATGATTTTCATAGCTGCTTGCGCAATCTGCATGGTCACTACCGGGCTATTTGGTGTGCCAGCGGCCTTGGCAGTGGTCACATCGGCTGCGCCAAACAGCAGACCAATATCAGATGGGTTGAGTGGCGTAGCCTGCACTTGGATCAGCACCTCGTCTGCCGCTGGGCTAAGCACGGGGATATGGAGCAGTGACAGTTCTAGCTCGCCGCTGGGTTTAACGGTAGAGCGTAGTTGCAATGCGGTGGTGGGGATAGAAATAGTCATGTTAATCTCCGAGAGTGATGAGTCAGTTAATGGCAATTAATGGGGTCACAATTAATGGGGTCAAATGAACATTGATCTGTATTTGATGGCAATACAGATTGCTATGAATTAAATAGCTGCTTGAGCAGTACATACATGGACTACAAGCTTTTTTTATTAAAAATAAGCACCTATTTTAACAATGCCTAGTTAAACGTGTTGAACCAGAGATTGACGCTTGAGTTTAATTTCTAAGTATCTACCCGCAACATTTGCAGCTTAGCCAAGGCTCTGGTACCTTATACGTTTCAACACAAGCTCAATGGCGAACATCGTAGCTTGCGGGTAGCAATAAAAAAAGCCACAAACCCTGAGGGAGTGCGGCTTCTAATATTTTTTTCTGGCGGAAGCTGTGAGATTCGAACTCACGGAGGTCGTAAAACCTCGGCAGTTTTCAAGACTGCTGCATTCAACCGCTCTGCCAAGCTTCCTTTTGGTT
>JAYSWJ010000060.1:0-14082 GCA_043718065.1 Polaromonas sp. | reverse complement strand
TTTGATGTCCTAGCACCTCGGGGTCACTTAACGCTGTTTCGTTCGTTGGCCCTTTGCTGTCCTAGGATCTCGCGGTCACACAGCACCGCACGGCATGTCCATGCCCAACGGACCTGCGGCCCTTTATTGTTTGTCATAGGCACACCGAACGTTGCTGCACTCCATTGGCGTGGTCGCTAGTGCAAGAGCAGCGACTGATCCTATTCATCGTGACAACTTCAGCGCGAAGTCCCAGCCTACTACAAGCGTGCTGCTGTAGCGTGTGTCCTATGACAAACAATAAAGGGCCGCAGGTCCGTTTGGCATGGGACACACGCTACAGCAGTGCGCGTGCTAGAGCAGCGAACTGGCTACCAAACCAACACAGCACAGCACAAAAAACACCCTGAAAATCACTCAAAACAGTATTTTTAACAACGAAACAGGCCAGTAACCCAAGTAAATCCTGCTCAACCCGCTATTTAATCAATAGCATAGGCACTATCAAAATTTAACGGACATATCTGCCCGGCTAGCCTTCCATGCGCCAAACAGGGCAATCAAGCCTGGCACGATAATCAGCGCCCAAATGATTTTGGACAAATTGGCTTGTACCCACGGCAAGTTGCCAAAGAAGTAGCCCGCCAAGCACAGCCCCACCACCCAGATGATGGCACCCACTACGTTGTACATGGTAAATTTGCCACGCGTCATCTCGGCCACGCCCGCTACAAACGGCACAAAAGTGCGAATAAACGGCATAAAACGTGCCAAGATAATCGTCACGCCGCCATAGGTTTCGTAAAAATTGTGTGCTTTGTCAAACGCCTTTTTGTTAAAAAACTTGGAGTCTTCCCATTTGAACACCTTGGGCCCAAAGTACCGCCCAATCGAGTAGTTGCACTGGTCACCCAAAATAGCCGCTGCCAGCAGCACGCCTGTGGCGATGGGCAAACTGATCAGCCCGATACCGCACAGCGCACCGGTGATAAACAGCAGCGAGTCGCCCGGTAAAAACGGCATGACCACCACGCCCGTCTCGGTAAACACAATGACAAACAGCAGCACATACACCCACGCGCCGTAGGTGGTGACAAAGGTTTTAAGGTACACGTCCACATGCAAAATGAAGTCCAGTAGATAAGTAATGAGTTCCATGGGCTGAGATTATGGCAGGGCAAATTTAGCTAACGCCTGCATGCGCCACTGCACTGCGCCGTACTACGCTGCGCCGCACTGTCTTGCAATGTCTCTTAGGTAACAAGTTTTGGATTGAAAAGGACTACGATCAATTTCTCAAAATACAAGGATAGAGACATGAAAACTATTTGCAAATTGGGTTTACTGTCAGTCATCTTGGGTTTAGGTGCATGCACCACCACCCCTGCTACACGCCCCACAGCATGGTCAGCACCCCAGGCGCTGGTAGCGCCCTCGTCGTTCCACGGTGTGCACGGCTTGGCTATTGATGCAAATGGGCGCTTGCTGGCAGGCACTGTGCTGGGCAGCAGCATGTGGGAGGTTGACCGCACCACGGGGGCAGCCAAGGTGCTAATCGCCGCGCCTGAGGGCGAGGCAGACGACATTGCTATTGGCCCCAAAGGCGAGATGGCCTGGACTTCGTATCTACAAGGCATCGTGCGCTACCGCGAGAACGATGCTGCCCCGATTCGAATTTTGGCCAAAGATCTAGCGGGCATCAATTCGTTGGCGTTTGACCCAAAAAACGGCAAACTCTATGCGTCGCAAGTGTTTCTGGGCGACGCGATGCACGAGATAGACGTAACAGGTGCCAAACCGCCGCGTTTGATTGCCAAAGACATGGGCGGGTTTAATGGTTTTGAAGTTGGGCCAGACGGCATGATTTATGGGCCGCTGTGGTTCAAGGGTCAAGTCGTCAAGATGAACCCAGCAGATGGTGCTATCACCGTCATCAACAGCGAATTTAAAACGCCCGCTGCGGTTAACTTGGACGGCAAAGGTAATCTGTGGGCGGTAGACACTAAGACCGGCGAACTGAGTAAGGTAGATTTAGCCACGGGCCGCAAGACGGTAGCCAAACAACTTAAACCCGCGCTAAACAACCTGGCTATCGCGCCCGACGGCACCATTTATGTATCGAACATGGCCGACAACTCGGTAGAATCGTTTAACCCTGCCACAGGCGATACGCGCTTGCTAACGGGCGGCAAACTGTCGGTGCCCGGCGGTATCAAGCTGGATGGCGACACGCTGTGGGTGGCTGATTTATTTGCGTTTCGTGAGGTGAATGTCAAAACCGGCGCAGTCAAAGACGTGTTCCGCATGCAAGCGTCTGACATGGAATACCCGTTTGCGGTGGGCTTGTCGGCGCAGTACTTTGCGCTGTCGTCGTGGTTTACCGGGTCGGTACAAATTATTGACCGGGCTACCCGCAAAACAGCCACCACCCTGCACGGGCTGAAAGCACCCATGGATGCGCTATTTTTAAAAGACGGCAGCTTGGTGTTTACGGAGATTGCTACGGGTGAAGTCACCATGGCCAGTGGCGCTGACTTTAAAGACCGCAAAGTAATTGCCAAAGGCTTGCAGGGCTCTGTGCAAATGACCTTGGGGCAAGACGGCGCGCTGTACGTGACGGAAGCGGCGGGCAACCTAACCCGCATCAACCTGGCAGACGGCAGCAAAACCGTAGTGGCCGACAAGCTGGTGCTGCCAGAAGGCTTGGCGCAAACCCCTTGGGGCACTTTCATTGTGGCTGAGGCCGCTGCACGCCGCTTGGTAGAGATTGACCCTGCCAACGGCACGCGCACAACCGTGGCCGAGAACTTGCCCATCGGCCTAGAAGCCGGCCCAGGCTTGCCGCCGCCCAACGTGCCCACAGGCGTGGCGGTGGGTGCAGACGGCGTGATTTACATGAGTGCTGACCGTAATAACGCGATTTACAAAATTACACCAGTGCGTTGACCGCTTGGGTAATGCTCGAAGGGACGTTAATCAACATGGCGATGGAGCGTAAACACCGCCCTGCGCTACTAGCCTATCGTGGTGCAGTGCGGCCTACAATAGCTGTGTGAACGCTGTTTTAAACCCTTCCCCTACACCCCGCACCATCCGCGAGCTGCCCGACGAGCTGATCAGTCAGATTGCAGCGGGCGAAGTGGTGGAACGCCCTGCATCAGTGGTGCGCGAGCTGCTAGACAACGCGTTGGACGCGGGGGCTACGCAAATCACCTTGCGACTACTGGCAGGCGGTGTCCGCGCCATAGTGTTGGAAGACGATGGCATGGGCATACCGCGCGACCAGCTGCACATGGCGCTAAAGCGCCATGCCACTAGCAAGATTGCGTCGCTGCAAGATTTAGAGTCTGTGGGCACGATGGGCTTTCGCGGCGAGGCGCTAGCAGCCATTAATTCGATTGCCGACTGCACGGTACTGTCGCGCACAGGAGCAGACAAAACCGCGTGGATGCTGCACGGCCAAACTGGCGAGCTAAGCCAAGCCGCCCGCGCACAGGGCACCACAGTCGAGGTGAAAGAGCTGTTTTTTGCCACGCCTGCGCGGCGCAAGTTTTTAAAAACCGATGCTACTGAAATGGCGCATTGCCTAGAAAGCGTGCGCCGCCACGCCCTAGCCCGCCCCGACGTAGGGTTTGCGGTATGGCATGAAGGCAAGCTGGTAGAGCAATGGCGCGCTGGCAGCACCGAGCAGCGCTTGAGCGACGTGCTGGGCGATGACTTTATTGCGCAAGCCGTTAAGGTGGCCTACACAGGTAGCACGGGCGTCACCGTAAGCGGCTACGCAGGCATACCCGACGCTGCACGCAGCCGTGCCGACCAGCAGTTTGCCTACGTCAACGGCCGCTACGTGCGCGACAAAGTGCTGACCCACGCCGCGCGAAGCGCGTACGAAGACGTGCTGCACGGCGGCAGGCAGCCGGTGTATGTGCTGTTCATGCAGATCGACCCCGGGCGCGTGGACGTGAACGTGCACCCCACCAAAATCGAAGTGCGATTCAGAGACAGCCGCGAGGTACACCAAGCGCTGCGCCATGCTGTGGGTAACACGCTGGCCGTGCCGCGGTCACCCACACGTGTGGCGCTAGATGCAGCGCTGGGCGGCATCACCAACCCGCACGTCCCTGCAGGCTCCCAGCAGGCGTTTTTAGACCCTTTTTACATAACAAATAGGCCAGTAACCCAAGTAAATCCTGCTCAAGCAGCTATTAATTTTAGAGCATATGAATCTGCTTATGACATAGGCAACAGAGTCTCAGACGTGTCGATGCTGTGGAATAAATCTGCAGCAACTGCTAGCGATAATTCCTATGCACAGCAACCAGCAGATTCAGCGAACACCGCACCATGGAACGCAGATGCCAACGCCAACACTTGGCCGCTGGGCAAAGCCTTGGCCCAACTGCAAGGCATCTATATTTTGGCCGAAAACGCCCAAGGGTTAATCATTGTCGACATGCACGCAGCGCACGAGCGCATTGTGTATGAGCGGCTGAAGGCGCAGATCTCAAACGCCCCGCCCCATCGCACTGCACGCATTGCCAGCCAGCCCCTGCTCATCCCTGCCACCTTCGCCGCTACCCCCACCGAGGTGGCCACTGCCGAGTCCAGCGTTGACGTACTGCAAACCTTGGGCCTGGACATCACCGCCTTCTCCCCCAAAACCTTGGCCGTGCGCGCCGTACCCACCACACTAGCCCACGGCGACCCGGTGGAGCTGGCCCGCAGCGTACTGGCCGAGCTAAGCCAGCACGACGCCAGCACAGTCATCGAACGCGCGCAACACGAAATACTCAGCACCATGGCCTGCCACGGCGCCGTACGCGCCAACCGCCAGCTCACCACCACCGAGATGAACGCCCTGCTACGCCAAATGGAAGCCACCGAACGCAGCGACCAGTGCAACCACGGCCGGCCCACTTGGCGGCAGATCAGTGTGAAAGAGCTGGACACGCTGTTTTTGCGTGGGCGGTAAGCAAACCCGCGGTACACAAGCCAACCGCGGCATGCTGCGTATTCCCATGGAAATAGCTTAAACCACTTGGCTTATGCACATTCGAGAAGCTCAGTTTCCGTCAGATCAAGCAGCTGTGGTTGCACTCATCCGCGAATATGCGGCTTGGCTGGACATTGACATGAGCTTTCAGAATTTTGAGGCGGAGATGGAGCAGATTAGCCACCGGTACAGCTTGCCCAGAGGCATGCTCTGGGTGGTGCAAGAGTCTGAAAAATTAGTCGGTTGCATAGGTTTTAAGCGCTTTGATAACAGCACAGCAGAGGTCAAGCGCCTGTATGTGCAGCCCGCCTTTCGTGGTCAGCAGACGGGCTACAAGCTGATGCAACTGGTCATTAACACTACCCGCCAACTAGGCTACCAGCGCTTAGTGTTAGACACCGTGCCACAAACTGCAGCTTCTCACAGCTTGTATCTGCGGCTGGGTTTTACGTCCATAGCGCCCTACAACAGTGGGCCGACACTGGCGACAGATTTTTTTGAACTAATGCTGTAGCTGCAATCTGCTTAACAGCTAAAACTTTTATCATCCAAGCTAGCTGTGTCAAAGCCGCGCTATCAAGGCGTATTGATACTGCGCACAAAGCGCGACTTGTCGTACCCCAGTGCAGCAGCCTTGTCCAGTATCGCGTTGTAGGTTGCATCGTCCAGCTTGGCTGCGCGTGACAGCACCCAGCCGTTCTCGCGCGCGGGGTCGCCTACAAGCACCCATTGGTAGTCGGGGTCTAGCGCCAAGATCCAATAGTCGCCGTAGAACGGGCGAAAGAAGCTGACTTTTAGCTTGGCGTTATTGCTGCCTTCTACTATTTTGGCCACGCCTTTGGCCTCGACAGGTTTGCCGTTGGCGTCTACGCACTGGTTTAGCACCGTGAGGCCATCGCCATCTTTGGCATACGTGGCGCGGGTGTTGCTGGCGCACATTTTTTGGAATTTGTTGGGCACCATGCCTTGCTGCGCCCACGTGCCTAGGTAGCGTGCCACGTCTACACTGGCCACGGTAGGCGGTGCATTAGCAGGTGGTGCCGAGTTGCAAGCGGCAAATAGCGCCAATGTAGCCATAGCCAAAGCCGCAGCGACACGTCGGGTAAATGGATTTGTAGTCATAGTTGAGCGAAGTTTAAGGGAACCACGGCACAATAGTAGTATCTCAGTGCTTTCTCCTACAACGATACTCCATACTATGGCGATACGATTTTCTTGGAAACTGCTGGCCAGTGCCGTTTTGACGACCAGCGCTTTGGTAGGCTGCGCTGCACTAGACACCAAGCAAGGCCAGTGGATTTTTAACCCCAGCGACCGTAGTTGGGGCGACAGCGCCAGCGCCGCTACCAGCCTGCAAGAAGCTTGGGTCAACTACGACTCTAAAGTTACTGGACAAAGCGTTAAGCTGCACACGCTGATTAGCCCCTCGCCCCGGGCCGACGCGCCCGTCATGCTGTACCTGCACGGCGCACGCTGGAACGTGGCGGGTAGCACCTACCGCATACAGCGCATGCAAGAGCTAGGTTTTACCGTGGTGGCCGTGGACTACCGGGGCTTTGGCAAAACATCTGCCGAGGTACCGTCGGAGAAAATGGCCTACGAGGACGCGCAGGCCGCCTGGCAATGGTTGGCTAGCGCCTATCCCGCGCAGCCGCGCTATATTTTTGGCCATTCTTTGGGCGGCGCTATTGCCATAGAGCTGGCCAGCAAGGTGACCGATGAAAAAGGCACGATTGTAGAGGGTACGTTTACCTTTATCCCCGACGTTGCAGCCACCATGCGCTGGGGCTGGCTGCCCTTTAGCACGCTGATCACGCAGCGCTTTGATTCAGTCAAAAAAGTAGCTACTATCGGCTCGCCTTTGCTGGTAGTGCATGGCAGCGACGACAGTTTGATCAAGCCTGACTTAGGCCGCAAACTCTTTGATGCTGCAGCACAACCTAAACGCTTTGTTCTGGTGGAAGGCGGCTCGCACCACAATACCAATTCTGTGGGCCAGCCAGCGTACAAACTGGCCCTGGCGGAGATGTTTGGTATTTAAATTGCACGCAGGGTTATGACGCTGGTGGTAGTGGCAAGCACTGGCCTGGCGCACAGCACTAGACGCTGTGCTAACAATTACCCATCAATTGCACTAGCTTGTCTGCAGGTAGCGGCTTTTGTAGCGCTACACAGCCGTTAATTTTGGCTAAGAGTTGCATGGCCATGCTCAGCTTATCGGCTGTTACCAGGCGCACAGAGGTGCTTTGCGCTGCCGTTATTACAGCCCACGGATCTTGGTCGCGCAGGGCCAGATCAACGCTGACAAAGCTGTAACGGTTCTTAGCCAACAAATCTAGCGCTTGTTTCACACTGTGTGCTTCATCAACGTGCGTAATGTGGGCCGTGGCCAGCGTGCTGCGCAGCAAAAAACGTCCTTGGGCATCCGCGTCGGCTACCAAAGCGCGCTTTGCGGGGGCAACGTCGGCAAAGCCAAACAGGGCCGCGGGCTGGCTGGCTGCTTCTATCTGGGCTGGCAAATCGTCGCTACCCAAATCAAAGTCTAGGCTGCTGGCGCTGCGGTCAAAGTACATGTCGATAGCGGTCAGTACATCGGGCCAGCGCAAAGGTCTTTGGAAGGTACGCCACGCTTTAGCGGGTCTTACCATGCCCACCCAAATCAGGCCCACATCGGGCTCGTGGTGCAACTCAGACAGCTCTTGGGCAGCGCCTCCGCTAGCTCCGTCTACCAGCGCCATGCTGGGTGGGTCGGGGTAACCATCTACCCAAGGCTCATAGCTGGTGGTGCGGCCTGTCTTGGGGTCTTGCGAGAGTCTGAACATGGTATTTAACGCGTGGCGCTCCACGTTGGTAAAACCGGTGACTCTGATCAATATTCTTTGCATTACACATAATGATACGTGTAAAAACGCAACCAACGTAATACCAAAGTAAATTGCGAGGGTTCTTAGCACACAAGAAAGCAATACAGGCAGCGTTTGCTGCTGCCCACCCGCTGACGGCCAACTACTTACAGCGACTCCAGCAGTACCGACAACTTGCCCGGGTGGGGTGGTTTGGACAAGAATGCATCGGCTCCCGCCAAGGTAGCGCGCATGCGTTCCACCAGGCCGGTGCGGCTGGTAACGATGTAGATTTTGGGAGGCTTTTGGCCCTTGGTGCGGCTGTGCCGTTTGATCGAGCGGCACACCTCGTAGCCGTCCAGGCCCATCATGTTGACGTCTAGCAGCACGCCGTCGAAGGGTGTGCTCAGCGTGATGGCCACCGCCTCGTCGCCGCTGGTGGCCTCGTACACGTCAACACCTTCGATCAACGACAGCCTTGCGCGCAGGTACAGCCTGGCGGCAGTGTCGTCGTCTACTACCAGCACGCGTTTGCGGTTGCTGTAGGCCTCCCCGTCCCAAGCCTCACCCACGGCCATAGCGGCAATAACTTCGTTGTAGTCGGGGTTTAAAACGTCTTGCTCCCAGTTCAGCGGCTGGGTTTCTTCAAATCCTTTGGGCCGCATGCCATCTGGGCCAGCAGGCTCAGTCACCTCAAAGCTTTTCACCAAACCTAGGTCAGTGGCTCGGGTTGCACTGTAAGCAAAGATAGGGGGGCTGGACATGGATGCCGTTTGATTGTTACAAGTGCTATCATTTTAGAGCCTGCTTGGGTTGCGGACAACCGGGCAGGTTGCAGATGGTAAATAAGTTTCACCATACTACTATTTACGTTACACCATTGTGCCTTTTGCACCACGCACGTCAAGCGGATTCGTCTTAGCGCGCAGTGCAAAAACTAACAGTAACTAACGTAGCACGCTCAGCACAGCCTGTGCGTTAGCGCGCAGCATAGCCGCTTCGTGGACGCTTTGGCCACGGGCGCGGGTGGCGCGCTCTAGCAAGGCGCGGGCAGCGTGCGCAGGGGCAAGACGGTTCGAGGCGAATAAAGAGGCGAAGATGTGAGTTAGGCGGGTCATGGTGCGGTCCTTTCTGACGGCTTTTGCGCGGGTTGCGCTATAGCCATAGATTAAGGGATAACCCTATAAATACAAACCCTCATTCATGCAAAAAATGCATAGTACAGACCGATGGTAACATAAACCATGCTGGCTAAACTGCCACACCTAATTTGTTGTGCAGTATGCACGCGCAGCGCCCGCACAACGAGGTAAAAAACACCAGTTATCGACTAATATTTGTATCGTTTTAAGTGTTTTAAGCCGTAGATACTGCTCAAGCAGCTATTTAATTTATAGCGCATCACCTTGGACAACGCCCCTGCTCCCATCTCCGCGCAGACTGCGCGTAATGACCTACGCTACAATATCGACTGCTAGGAGAGGTGGATGAGCGGTTTAAGTCACACGCCTGGAAAGCGTGCGAAGGGTAAAACTTTCCGCGGGTTCGAATCCCGCCTTCTCCGCCACGATATAAAGCCCTGAGTTCCTGTGAATTCAGGGCTTTTTTCGTTAGATTTTGTTGTGCTTCGTTGAATTCGGGCGATGTTAGATCGCTGTGGGGATTTTTTGCCATGAAACGTGTTTTTAACTTCAGCGCCGGCCCGGCCATGTTGCCCGAGCCCGTACTGCGCACCGCCGCCGCCGAGATGCTGGACTGGCATGGCACAGGCATGTCGGTGATGGAGATGAGCCACAGGGGCAAAGAATTTATCAGCATTTACGAGCAATGCGTGGCTGACCTGCGCGAGCTGCTGAATGTTCCTGCCAACTACAAAATCATCTTTTTGCAAGGTGGTGGATTGGGCGAAAACGCCATCGTACCGATGAATATGCTGCGCGGTAAAACTGCCATTGACTTTGTAGTAACGGGTGAATGGTCGCAAAAATCAGCCTTTGAGGCTGCTAAATTTGCTACGGTTAATATAGCTGCCAGCGCAAAGGATACCGGGTTTACCACCATTCCCGAGCGTGCAGACTGGCAAATCAACCCGCAAGCGGCCTACGTGCATGTGTGCATGAACGAGACCATTGGTGGTGTGGAATTTCAAGAGGTGCCCGACCTAGGTGTAAGTGCCGCTGCCGATACGCCATTTTTAGTAGGCGACGTGTCGTCTACGATTCTGTCGCGCCCGCTAGATGTGTCAAAGTTTGGCCTAGTTTTTGGTGGCGCACAAAAGAACATTGGCCCTGCAGGCCTGACAATTGTCATCGTGCGTGAGGACCTGATCGGCCAAGCAACAAAATATACGCCCGATGTATTTAACTACGCCGTACAAGCGGCTAGCGACTCGATGTACAACACGCCGCCCACGTACGCCATCTACACTGCGGGCCTGGTGTTTCAGTGGCTTAAAGCCCAGGGCGGCGTGCCCGCCATGGAGCAACGCAACATCGCCAAGGCCGCCCTGCTCTACAGCGCGCTAGACGCCAGCGACTTCTACGTGACCAAAGTGGCCAAAGACTGCCGATCACGCATGAACGTGACCTTTTTCTTAAAAGACGACAGCCTGAATGCCGCCTTCTTGCAAGGTGCCGACGCGCGCGGCCTGCTGCAGCTTAAAGGCCACCGCGTCGCCGGTGGCATGCGCGCTAGCCTGTACAACGCTATGCCGCTAGAAGGTGTGCAGGCATTGGTAGGGTATTTAGCTGAATTTGAAAAAACCAAGGGCTAGCCACTAGCCATAAACCCTAGCCAAGGGTTTCTCCTAGAAATAAAAAGAACGGTCGTGCTTAAAAATACGACCAGCAAAAAAGCCAGCGGTGGCCACGATTTGCCAAGTTCAAAAAATCTGGGAGACACAATGAAACGCTTTACCGCTACTTGGGGCTTTGTTATTGCAGCGAGCCTCGCTTTAGTTTTAGGCAGCCACAGCGCTGCGCACGCCACCGACACCTACGCCAAAACCCAATACCCTGTGGTGCTGGTGCATGGTCTTCTAGGCTTTGACGCCATTGGCCCGATCAACTATTTTTATGGCATTCCCAGCGCACTGCGCAGTGGGGGTGCCACGGTGTTTACACCCGAAGTATCGCAGTCCAACAGCACCGAGGTGCGCGGCGAGCAGTTGCTTAAGCAATTGCAAGCGTTGAAAGCCCAGTACGGCTACACCAAATTTAATCTGATTGGCCACAGCCATGGCGGCAACACCATTCGCTACGTGGCGGCGGTGGCACCTGATTTGGTAGCCAGTGTGACCAGCGTGGGCACGCCGCATGCCGGTAGCAAAACAGCCGACGGCATTGCTGGCATTGCCGACGCCACCCACGCCACGGGTTTGGCCAACACATTGGTCAACGGGCTTTCCAAGCTTATAGCCTTCCTGTCTGGCAACAACGCAGACAACCCGCAAAATGCCTTCGCCGCGCTGCAGTCGCTGGGCACGGCAGGTGCGGCCGACTTTAACCGCCGCTTTCCGCAGGGTGCGCCCACCAGCGCGTGCGGGCAAGGCGCTGAGGTAGTCAATGGTGTGCGCTACTACTCCTACGGCGGCACTTCCGTGCTGACCAATGCATGGGACATTAGCGATGTGGTGCTGGGCACCGGTGCTTTGTTTTTTGGGTTTGAGCAAAACGATGGTTTGGTGGGCCGCTGCTCTAGCCATTGGGGCAAAGTATTGCGCGACGACTACCCGTGGAACCACTTGGACGAAGTGAACCAAGCCTTTGGTTTGCGCGGCCTGTTCACACCCGACCCCGTGGCCATGTACCGCGCGCAAACCAACCGCCTTAAAACCCTTGGTTTGTGACTATTTTTAATAGAAATAGCACGAAAACCCAAGTAAATCCTGCTCAAGCAGCTATTATTTTTGTAGTGGTTACTGCCTTAGCAGGGCTTGTGTATTTTGCGTTTGGGCCATCGGGTGCGCCTGACCGGGCGATTGATAATGCGGCAGGCCAAGTAGGGTTACAACTGCCGTACCCGCCTAGCCTGCTGGCGGTTGGCGGGCATGGCGCTGATGCACAAACCAACCTCGCGGCCCGCGACACAGCGCAGCCGCCCGGACCCAATTCACTGGCTAACACCCAGCTAGACGGCGACTGGGGCGTCGGCCCCAATGGTCAGCCCCAACCCAGCATGGCGCTGCGCAGGCGGTTTGATTATTTTCTGCTGCTGCAGGGCGAACAAGACTTGAACACAGTTGCTGCCCGCATACGCCAGCTAGTGCAGGCCGCCCATGGCGCAGCGGCGGCCCAGCAGATCATGGCGGTGTGGGACAGCTATCTGCGCTTGCAGCAGCAGCGCTGGGCCACCCAAGTAGACATGCAGCGCCGCGAAACTTGGAGCCCCGCTTTGGCTGAACGCAGCTTAGTCCGCCGCCAATTACTAGGCGCTGCATGGGCGCAAGCGTTTTACGCCGACGAGGAAAACGCGTTACGCCAAATGATTGCGCAAGCCAACAGCGGCTTGCCCGTCGCGCCCACCACGGCCACCACGCCAGTGGCACAACCCACCGACCCCATCGCCCTGCCCGATGCTGCCCAGCGCATGGTCGCGCACCAAACCCAGTGGCAAGAGTGGGAGCAACGGGTTGGCGTGGCGCGTAGTCGCATAGCGCAGCTACGCAGCGCGCCCGAGCTATCCGACCCGCAACGCAGCGACGCCATCGCCTTGTATATCAACCAGCAGTTTAGCGGCAATGAGCTGCTGCGGGCCAAAGCTTTGCTTGGGCTGTAAACGCTACAAAGTAGGCTCGATTAGCTTTGCTGGGGTGCATGGGTACTTAAATATGATCAGAAAATGCAAAATGGCGCAATTTGCCACTTTATGCGATAATTTGGCATCATTGAGCTAGGAGTTTGTATGTCTGCCTTACCTTCTGCATCTGCGTCTGCATCCGTGTCGCCGGCCTTCAGTTCGGTCAAATTGTCCAGCGCACTGGTGACCGAGGCCAAGCACGCCGCGCAAACCTTGCGCCGTTCTACCGCAGGCCAAATTGAGTACTGGGCCTTGCTGGGTAAAGCGGTTGAAGACGGCGGGTTAACCACGCGTGAGGCGGCTGATGCATTGGGGTTGCAGCAGGACAAAGCCTACAGCAATACTGCACGCACTACAACAGCCCGCACCCCCAGCCAAGCTAACGTCCTGGCAGCGCAGTTCACCGAGTTCAGCGCCAGCGGGGCGCTGGCCCAGCACGTGCGCCATGTTATCGCGCAAAACGCGCATCCTAAGCAAGCACTCAAGGCCTGATGCGTCAACCGCATTTGCCTCAGCCACTGCCGCCACGCACCTGATGGCACACTGATGGCATCTCCCCAGCCCGTCTTCTACCTGCTAGCCGGGCCCAACGGTGCAGGCAAATCTACACTGTACCAAGCCCTCAAGCAAGCCGGGCAAATTCCAGCCAGCGCCGAGTTTGTCAACGCCGACCTGTTTGAGGCCAAACATCTACAAGATATAGCAGACCCCGTGCAGCGGTCTGCCGCCGCACGCGACTGGGCCGACACGCGCCGCGCACAACTGCTGGTGCAAGGCAAAGGTTTTGTCAGCGAAACCGTGTTCTCGCACGCGTCAAAGCTGCAACTTATCGCGCAGGCGCAGGCGCGCGGATTTTTGGTCATGCTGCTGGTTGTAGCGCTAGACCAACCCGAGCGATTGGTAGCCCGCGTTAAGCAGCGCGTACGCGAAGGCGGCCACAGCGTGCCCAAAGAGCGTATCTTGGCGCGCTACCCACGCACCCTGTCGCTGCTAGCGCAAGCTGTACGTACAGCCGACGTAGCCCTGCTGTACGACAGCTGCGACACAGCACCCGGTACGCATGCGCTAGTAGCAGTGTGCCAACAGCACAGCACGCAGATACTGCATACGCCCCTGCCGCCATGGGCGCAGTTGGTGTTGGCCCTGCCGGTTGAAGCACAAACTTTTTGATACAAAACTACACGGATTAAAAACTTGCAAAGCCTTTAGAAATATTGCCGTGTAGCTTAAAAAGTGATTAAATAATTGTTGGTAATCAAGAAGCTTTATATGCTGACTTTTATTTGGGTATCAAGCTTGGTTTGTATTGCAGCCATTGGGTTGTTTGCTTATCGGCTGGTCAGCGCGGCTGCTAAAGAAATTCCTGGTGAAACTGAAATTGCCAATGTGGGTGACCTGAACGAAAATAACCGCTTGGGCAAGTGGGGCATAGATGGCTTATGAGACGTTCCAAATAGAGCCGGACATCAT
>JAYSWJ010000059.1:0-2182 GCA_043718065.1 Polaromonas sp. | reverse complement strand
CGCTGGTTTTATGCAAATTGTCAGCCGGTCGCACATCAAACTGCGCGTGTACGAGCGCGGTGCGGGTGAAACACTGGCTTGCGGCACGGGGGCCTGCGGTGCCGTGGTGGCAGGCATTCGCCTAGGGTTGCTAGACAGCCGGGTGGATGTGCATGCACGCGGCGGTGTGCTGACGGTAGCGTGGGCGGGCATGACTGAAGGCTTGCAAGCCCCGGTAATGATGACCGGCCCTGCCACCACCGTGTACCAAGGTACGATTGACGTACCGGACGTGCCAGATGTACCCCAAATGCCCAATGCACCCGACATGCCCATTGCCCCCCATAACCTCACCTAGATTTTTGTTGCAGGAAGACCCGATGATTAACAAAACCAGCGCCCACAACGATGTACCGCCCATCACCGAGGCCGACATTGCCCAGTTCTTGGTCAACACGCCCGACTTTTTTGAGCGCCACGCCCAGCTGCTGTCCACCGTGCAGCTGTCTAGCGGCCACGGCGCGCGCGCCGTTAGCCTGCAAGAGCGCCAGGCCGAGATGCTGCGCGAGAAAATAAAAACGCTAGAACATCGCATTATGGACATGGTGCGCAACGGTAACGACAACGTGATGATCGCCGACAAGCTGCAGCGCTGGACGCGCAATATGCTGCTGACCCACCACGCGATTGACCTGCCCGACGTGCTAACGCGCGAGCTAAAGCACCAGTTTTTAGTGCCGCAAGTGGCCATAAAAGTGTGGGGCATAAACGGCCTGTTCTCTGACCAAGCCTTTGCCATGAACGTCAGCGACGATGCCAAAGCCTTTGCCTCGTCGATTACCGCGCCCTACTGCGGCGTTAATTCCAGCTTTGAAGCTGTCACCTGGCTGGCCCAGCCCGAGCTGGCCATGTCAGTGGCGCTGATCCCCCTGCGCGCCGGTGCCGCACCCGATGCCTTTGGCATGCTGGTGCTAGCTTCACCCGACCCCGAGCGTTTTAACGCCGGCATGGGCACCGACTTTTTAGAACGCATCGCCGAGCTGTCCAGCGCCGCACTGGCCCGTTTGCGCATGGAGAAGGCGTGATATTGCAAGATTGCAACCTTGCATTGCACGTTGATTGTGAGCCTGTCTTGCACCCGTTCGTCCTGAGCTTGCCGAAGAGCCCATGCACACGCGGCTGGTGCCAGGGCGCACGCATTTACTAGCGACAAGGTAGCAAAAATGGGGTCAGATCAGAATTCAGGACAACCATGAAACCGGCGACTCACCCGCAAATACGAAATTCGGCTCTGACCCCACTTTTGCGGGCCACCGAAGCAAGCTCTGCGACTGAAAACACCTCAGCACTAGATGACAACCAACTCATCGCCGACTACCTACAACACGTTCGAGTACAAAAACGCCTAGCCGACCGCACCGTAGCCCTGTACACCGAAGACCTTTCCAAACTGCAAGCCAACGCCCTTCAAACCGGCGTAGCCCTGCTGCAAGTGCACAACGCCCACATCCGCCGCTGGGTCGCGCTAATGCACAGCCAGGGCCGCAGTGGCCGAGGCATCGCGCTCATTTTGTCGGGCTGGCGCGGCTTCTACACCTGGCTAGGCCGCGAGGGCCTGATTACCGCCAAACCCGTGCAAGACGTGCGCGCCCCCAAGCAGCCCAAGCCTCTGCCCAAAGCCCTAGCGGTAGACGACGCCGTGCAACTGGCCAGCTTCCAAAGCGACACCAACGACCCAAGACTAGAAGCCCGCGACGTCGCCATCACCGAGCTGCTGTACGGCAGCGGCCTGCGCGTAGGCGAGCTGGTGGGGCTAGACGTGCAAGCCTCAGCCAGCGCCAAAGGCTGGCTAGATTTGCAAGCTGGCGAGGCGCATGTGCTAGGCAAGGGCAGCAAACGCCGCAGCGTGCCGCTGGGGGCTAAATCGGTCGAGGCTTTGCAAAAATACTTGACGGTACGTGGTGAGCTACTGCTCACATCAGCCACACAAAATACCGTTCACGCGGCGCAAAATTCCGTTCGCACTGAGCTTGTCGAAGTGCCCACACTATCTCTGCAAAACCAACCCGCACTTTTCGTGGGCAAAAACGGCACCCGCCTCACCGCCCAGTCCATCTGGCAACGCCTAAAACGCCGTAGCCTGCAAGCGGGTCTCGCCACCCCCGTACACCCCCACATGCTGCGCCACAGCTTTGCCAGCCAC
>JAYSWJ010000058.1:0-14148 GCA_043718065.1 Polaromonas sp. | reverse complement strand
GGCACTTTGTGTTCATGCATTTCCTTACCTACTAGTAACACGATGCGCATCAACTCGAGCTGCGGCGCTTTCAAAATTGTGTGTGTCAAGGAGGTTTGCAATTTAGTGCCCAGCGGCAACACACTAGTGATGCTGCCAATGCAGAATGTGTCAACGCCATAGTGTTGCGCCTATTTTATTTTGCTGTCGCATCACTTAACCAGCAGAATCGGCACATCACAGCGAGACACCACTCGCTGCGCTACAGACCCAAGCAACATACGCCCCAATACGCCATGGCCGTGGGTACCCATCACAATAAGATGCGGTTTGTCGTGCTTGACAGCTTTGATAATTTCGTCTGGCGCGGAACCCACAACCCAGTCAGCTACAAACACCAAAGGGTGGCGTTGTAAAAATTTACGAATCGGGGCTAACACCTTTTCTGCTTCCTCTAGGTGGTAGTTCGCCACCATATCTCGTCCTGCAACGCTTCTGACACGAGGCGGCAACGACGGTTGTACATGCAGCACATGTAGTTCGCCGCCATCGGCTAGCAGTCCATCATGGGTAACTAAAAAAGCTAATGCCTTCTTGGTGTATTTACTGCCATCAGCAGCCAGCAAAATTTTCATAATGATTATCTAAGTACCAAAACTGGAATGTGGGAGTGCGTGAGCACATCTAGTGTTTCGCTACCTAGCAGCAGTCGCTGAAAACCTTTGCGCCCATGCGAGGCCATCACTATCACATCACATTTATGTTTTTTAGCTGCGGCAATAATGCCTTCGGCTATTGGGTCATGTCCAATCACAGTGGTAACTTCAAGATCATGGCTGTGGGCTTGTTCTTGTAGTGCATCTAATAGGACTTGAGCTTGATCATGTGATGCTTTATCAATGCGGTCGATTTCTTTAGGCGTCAGTATCACGGCACCTTCGTAGTAGGCTTGCGGATAGCGCGCCACTGCTGTGTAGGCCACCACGTCTGCACCTAGCCCTGCAGCAAGCGCAATACCCGAAGTCACTGCTTTTTTTGATAATGTGCCGCCGTCAGTTGCAATCAAAATACGCTTGAACATAGCCCAACTCCTTTAATAGAAGCTCCAAGGCTACGTGCGCAGCGAATGCCACGTGTTGATATATATCAATAAATACGCAGTAAAATTTTGTCAACTTTTATCGAGTATGGGTTGATGCAGTCGTTCGCCCTATATGCGCTTTTGTCCAGCGCACAATGTCGGCAGCGCCCATTGCAACGGCTTGGCGTGATACTTCGCTACCGCCAGCAAACAATACTAGCGTAGGAATGCTGCGAATAGCAAAACGTGCGCCCAATTCGGGCGTGGCTTCAGTATTAACTTTGGCCAGGCGCAAAGCTGGCTCTAGCTGGGCGGCGGCTTGCTCAAATGCGGGAGCCATAGACAAGCAGGGGCCGCACCATGGTGCCCAAAAATCTACTAATAGCGGGATGTGACTACGACTGACGTGTTTCTCAAACGCCACAGCGCTCAGTGTCACGGAATGTGCATTAAACAGCGCTTGCTTGCACTGGCCGCAGGAAGGCGAGCTGCTGAGCTGGTCAGCTCGTACGCGGTTAGTAGTATGGCAGTGTGGGCAGACGATATGAAGGATTTCGCTCATGGTAGTTGCACCATAACAGTACTTAATCGCATAGGTATTGATATTGGTCAAAAATCAACACCTGCATTCGATGCACCATGTACGTGTGAAATATAACGACTATTACAAGATCATGGGCTTAGAGCGCACCGCTACCCAAGATGATATAAAACGCGCCCACCGCGTGTTGGCGCGCAAGTATCACCCCGATGTCAGTAAAGAAGCTAACGCTGAGGCACGTTTTAAAGAAGTGGGTGAAGCCTATGAAGTGCTCAAAAACCCTCAAAAGCGTGCTACTTACGACGAGCTAGGCGCTAACTGGAGAGAAGGCCAAGACTTCAAACCGCCGCCCGACTGGAATGCCGGCTTCGAAACTGCAGGCAAAGGTTTTAGCCAGCGTGAATCTGCTGAATACAGCGACTTTTTTGAATCGCTATTTCGTCGAGGTTTCAATAATGGCCATCCTGGAAAAGCCAGCCACGAACGTCAGCAGGCATTCAACACCAACGGCCAAGACAGTCATGCGAAAATTCAAATTGATCTGCAAGAGACCTACCATGGCGGAGAGCGCCGCGTTAGCTTAGGCATACCAGAGATGGACGCCAAAGGTCGTGTCACAGTCAAAAATCACGATATCGAATTCAAAATCCCGAAAGGCGTTCGCGAGGGTCAACACATTCGCCTAGCAGGGCAAGGCGGCTCCAGCACGGGAGACGGCAAACCAGGTGACCTGTACTTAGAAGTTAGCTTTAAACCCCATACTCATTACCGCACCGATAAACATGACGTGTATTTAGACCTACCCATAACTCCATGGGAAGCTGCACTAGGTGCTGAAATAAAAGTGCCAACACCCAGCGGTGCGGTAGAACTGAAAATACCTACCGGTTCAGTGGAAGGTCGCAAGCTACGCCTAAAGGGCAAAGGCATACCGGCCAGCAAGCCGGGCGATTTTTACTTTATATTGAAAGTCATCGCACCGCCTGCTACTGACGAAGCTGCCCAAGCCTTTTATCAAAGTATGGCAGTGCAGTTTAAAACCTTTACCCCGCGCGCCGATTTAGAGGCTATAACATGAGCACATTAGCATTCCAGTCCAATGAAATGACGGTTGACCAACTATGCAGCATCTGCGCTGTTCATACATAATACGTCATAGAGCTGGTTCAAGAAGGCATCATAGCGCCTGCCGTTGGCAACACCCCCAGCACTTGGCGCTTCGCCAATTTTCACGTTCGACATGCCAAGATAGCTACACGCTTACAACGCGATCTTGGAGTCAACCTAGCAGGCGCAGCACTGGCTCTGCAACTATTGGATGAACTAGAGACCCTGCGCGTGCAGATAACTGCAGACGATGTAAATAAGGTTGTAGATGCATAGTGATGAATCGTTCGTCTACTGATCAAAACTGTAGACAATTGTAGGGTTATTTTTAAACGTATTACTTAAAGGCTTTGATCACCGCATCCATTTTCACTTTGAGTGATTTATCATGTGCCAAAATAGGCGGTACCTGCCGATCAATCCTAAGCAGTTCGTAGACTGCCATTTGCGCCGCCCTTACAGAATACTCCACGGTGAACACTACATCATCCGCAATCTCTACGAACTGGCTTACGAAGGCTAGGTTTCTAGAGTTATGTGGAACCGGGAGTGGCCTATCGCTTGCGTTGCGCGGCATAAACATGCTCGTGATGTAAGGCATGCGGCAGGGAATGCATATCGCCGAGGCAACCGTGGCCCGATCAAAATTCAGATGCCCACAAAGTTCCTGTAAAACTTCTGCACCATTGCATTCAGATAATGGTTTGGCTACGAAATCGCCTACGCGATCCGGGTGCAGTGCATAACCCCAGAAGACTTGAACGCCTTCAGGCTGACCCTCGAAGTGAGGCTGGTGTGCAAGCACAATGGACATTAGCCAGTTCGAGTCCTTGAAAGTCACTAGACCGCCAGTACCAGCTTGGTTTGAAGTGAAATCTTCCATCGCGTCAAAAAATGTCGTGTCTTTCAGGGTGACGGTAAATGAAGCCCAATAAGACTCGGGAATACTGGAATTAAACGCCGCCGGGTTACCAAATTGAGGATGGCTTGCAGCCAGCTTCTCCCATAAAGTCCAACCACCGCTATCATGCTTCGTTAACTCTGCAGGTGCGCTGCTCATCGAGCCGTAGCTTGATGCATCGGTCATCGAAGCATTCTGGAAAAAGACCAGATCGCCTTCAGACACATTTACGATTTCTTGCGTGCCGTTGCGATTGCAATGAAGGCCTGTAACAGTTATTTTTCCGTCTTCTGACTTTAGATCGAAATCTGTCACCGTGCAGTTCATCACCACGTTAACGCATTGCGCTTTTAGCCAGCTTATCAGTGGGCGCACTAACGAATAAAATTGGTTGTACGTCGTGCGTTTAACCCCAGCTAGAGTCTCGATGCGCGAGAACTCCATCATGAAACGATGTAAGTACCGTTTAAATTCCACGGCACTGTGCCAAGGCTGAAATGCAAATGTAGTAGCCCACATAAACCAGAACTTGGTTTCAAAAAACTCGGGGGATAACCAGTCGGTAATGCAGCTATTGCCTAGCGTATCCTCATCCGTTTCAGAAAGCTTTAGCAGTTCTAACCTGTCTTGCATGCTAAAGCCCATGCTTGCTACATCAATCTTAAAGCGGTTCCTGTCTACCAATCGTGCCATTGAATGCGGGCTATATTTTTCATTAAATGCGATAGTCTCGGCATACACTGTCTGGCCTGGCGTACTCAAAGAAGGGATAGTTTTGAACAAGTCCCAAGTACATTCATAATTATCTGAGGTCAGCATACGCCCTCCGCGCAATGTGTAGCCATTTTGGGCGTTGCCGCCTCCGTCCAAACTACCTCCAATAATAGGGCTAGTTTCAAAGATAGTGATGTTCTTGCCTGCCATATCGCCGTCACGAATCATGAAGGCTGCAGCGGACATAGAGCCTATGCCGCCGCCAACAAGGTAGGCTTTTGTGTTTTTAGTCATATGTGGTTTCCTTAAGATGTGTCTGAGTTATCACAGACCATTTGAAGCTGCAACGGATCTGCCTCAGCTACAGAGCACAATGTAGGGAAATAGAATCTTATAAATTTTGATGCATATCAATTGCGCACGGATGCCGCTGACAAAACTGTTGCAATAGGTAAATCACTCAGAGCTTTTGTCTAAATTTATCTGATCTAACTGAACTTGCATAAATTTCGTAACGATTGCTGGGACGTGTGGGGATAATTTTTATCCACTCCGGCAGCTAGGTTAAGTTCACCATGCGCGACGGAATCATTGCGTCAACTACAGTAGTAAATTTTGGGCAAACTATGTTGTTACGTTAAAAGTTCAATTGACTTTAACATGCCGAGTCAGTGTTTTCTTGTGGCTACCAGTAGAATACACGACCAGGAAAAAATCAGAGCTATATAGTTCAACGCCATGAACCACGACGTGTTCCATGCAACACCATCAAAACCGCGCTGGGTGATGGGGTACAACACTGGCGATGGGTAGTAGTCGGCTGAATGGGTAAATATATCAATTACGATGTGCGACCACCAACCCAGCAGGGGTATCCAAAAAGTGTGATGCACCACCCACATCCACGCAGTGATCGCCCCCGCCACTAAGGCGCAGTGCATTACGCAGTGCAAGTGGTGTGACAGTAATGCAGCTATAGGTTCTATGACGGGTTCTTGACCAGGCACAGCAATGGCGTAGTCAGCCAATGCAGAAAACGTACCGCCTCCAAACATTGACCATATCAAAATAGGCAGTAAATGTGGAACGTCTGGCAAGGTCGCCATTACTACTGTGGCCGCAGCAATAGTGGGTTTGACAGGCCAACGGTGGTGCGCGAAGCCTATACCTGCGCCAGTCCATAATGCGTGCGCGAAAATGTCCATAGTTATGAATAGACTATTTCAGTCTTGCTTGAGTTCTGTGCCGCGCAAACGTAATGCGTTGCTAATGACCGAGACAGAACTCAAACTCATGGCCAGTGCAGCAATCATGGGTGACAGTAGCCACCCGGTCAGCGAGTATAGAACCCCTGATGCCAGTGGCACACCCAAAGCGTTGTAGACAAATGCGAAAGTAAGGTTTTGCTTCATGTTGGCTACGGTGGCTACCGACAATGCCCGCGCAGTAGCAATGCCACGCAAGTCACCTTTGACTAAAGTGACTTGCGCACTGTTCATCGCTACATCAGTGCCAGTACCCATGGCGATACCGATGTCAGCTTTGGCCAACGCGGGCGCATCGTTAATGCCGTCGCCAGCCATCGCAACTACGCGGCCTTCTTTTTGTAGTCGCTCAACCAATGCTAGCTTGTCTGCTGGTTTGACCTCACCAAACACTTCGGTGATACCCAACTGGCCACCTACTGCGCGTGCGGTAGTCAAACCGTCACCTGTAGCCATAATTACCCGCAGGCCAGCAGCACGTAGCGATGTCAACGCATCCTTTGTTGTCGCCTTAATAGGATCCGCCACGGCAAGTAGCCCTGCCAGTTTGCCATCTACAGCCAAGTACATAACACTGGCACCTTGTCCACGTAATTCTTCTGCTTGGCCAGCTAATGCGGTTGCGTCAACACTCAATGATTGCATAAATACAGTGTTGCCCAGCGCCAATGATTGGCCTGCTACCACTCCGCGCACGCCAATACCTGAGGCAGAGTCAAACTGCTCGGGCTTTTCCAGCACCAGATTCTGTGCCCGTGCCGCTGTCACGATAGCTGCAGCCAACGGGTGCTCACTGCCTTGGTCTAGGCTTGCGGCTAACCGCAGTACGTCAATATCGGTAAAACTACCCAATGCAATAGTACGTTCAAAGGCGGGGTGCCCTTCAGTCAGGGTGCCTGTTTTGTCAACGATTAGTGTGTCTATCTTGCGCAAATTTTCGATTGCGGCAGCATCACGAAAAAGAATACCCATCGTGGCTCCACGCCCCGTAGCAACCATAATAGATATGGGCGTAGCTAGCCCCAGCGCGCAAGGGCAGGCAATGATCAGCACAGCAACTGCATTAATCAGGCCATACACCCAGCTAGGCTCTGGACCAAAGAGACCCCAACCAAAGAAAGTGAGCAAGGCAATGCTGACCACAGCAACCACAAAATAGCCTGCAACGCTGTCAGCCATGCGTTGCATAGGCGCACGCGAGCGTTGGGCCAGCATAACCATCTGCACAATTTGTGTCAATACGGTAGTTGAGCCTATATGTTCGCTACGCATAGTTAACGCGCCGCTGGTGTTTAGCGTGGCACCAATCAATTTGTCGTTAGGACGCTTGGTTATCGGCATGGGCTCGCCCGTTAGCATCGATTCGTCCACCGCGCTCTGCCCTTCTGTAACTACACCATCAACGGGAACTTTTTCGCCAGGCCGCACGCGCAGCAGGTCGCCCACATGAACATGGCTAAGTGGTACGTCCTCTTCAGTACCATCAGTTTTAATCCGGCGCGCAGTTTTAGGTGCCAAACTTAATAACGACTTAATAGCAGCTGATGTTTGAGAGCGCGCTTTAAGCTCAAGTATTTGTCCCAATAGAGTTAGCGAGATAATGACTGCAGCGGCCTCAAAGTACACTGCTACACGGCCCATATACACAAAAGCCGCAGGAAATATCTGCGGACTAAAGGTAGCCACCACACTGTAAATAAATGCCGCGCCAGTTCCCAAACTAATAAGTGTCCACATGTTAGGACTGCGGTGGGCAATGGATTGTGCGCCGCGTACAAAAAAGTGCCAACCCGCCCACAGCACAATGGGAATGGTGAGTACCAGCTCGATCCAGCTTTGCGTGGCCATATCAAACCACTGCAAACGGTGGCCCAGCATCGCTAGCACCGCTACCACCACTGTAAGGGGAAGCGTCCACCAAAACCGACGTTGAAAATCTGCAAGTTCAGGGTTCTCATCATCCTCCAACGTCGGCTGAACAAGCTCTAGCGTCATGCCACATTTGGGGCAGCTACCAGCATGCTTTTGCCTAATTTCTGGATGCATAGGACAGGTGTACAGCGCTTGAGCGATATCAACATTAGACTCGCTCATATTGGGATTTTTTTTAGCAACTAATTGAGGTGTATCGGTTTTCATATATCGACCTTTTCAAAATTTCGGCAGTAGCTGCACACCAGCACTGGCTAATGCGATTTGAAAGCCTAATCCCGTGATATTGGCCCTTCTGTGTGCAATCGTTCATATAAACGGTTGTTGTTTGATAGATATCAACAAACCAAGCGACAGTCTAGAAAGAACCCAAACTTCGTGATTAGATAAGCAGTCAAGTTGCACATAAAAAGGATACTGGCATGCGGGATAGAAGAAAAATGTTGAAATATTCAGGCGCTATTGCCCTTGCAGCTGTAGCCGCTGGCACCGGTGTTGCTTGGTTCTACCGCGGATCGCATCGCTCCAAATCACTTGATGTCAAGCCTTTTCAGCCATACCCTTTTGATCCAGTAAGTCCCGCAAACTTCGTACAAAAACTATTTATTCCGGGCGGCAGCGGGCCGCTGGGAGTCTTAGACGTGGCAGAGCCACTAAAGATCAAAGCTGCGGCAGCAAGCTTTACTTTTCTGCCAGGACAAGAATCACCATTCTTACTTTACCAGACCGAGCAGGCAGGTAAAACCTACCAGGATCCAATCTTGCGTATTGAAAGTGGGGCTAACTTTTCGGCTAGTTTAGATAACGCGCTGGCAGAACCAACTATCATTCACTGGCACGGTCTGCATACATCTTCCAACATGGATGGCCATCCGGCAAGCACTATAGCGCCGGGTGGTATCTATGCTTATGACTTTAAGGTGCTCAATCGCGGCGGTACGTATTGGTACCATACCCATGCGCATGAACTCACTGCCAAGCAGGCGTATAACGGGTTGGCCAGCTTCTTTTTGGTAGACGACGATGATCAGCGCGCGCTAGCTAAGACTCTTGATTTGCGGTTGGGCGCAACCGACCTACCTTTGGTAATTCAAGACAACCAGTTTGACGCTCTAGGCAAGCTTCGCTATAAACCCAACGCCCACGAGTCGATGATGGGATGGCTTGGCGACATTATGCTGACCAATTTGACCCCTAACGCTGTGCATTCTGTCTCGCCGCGCATCTACCGCCTACGCCTACTCAACGGTTCTAACGCACGTATTTACCGGCTAGCGTTTGTCAACGGAGCCACGCCGCTAGAGTTTGTCGTGATTGGCACAGATGGTGGGTTACTGAACAAGCCTGAAGCTGTAAAAGAAGCTTTTTTCGCTCCCGGCGAACGGTTAGATGTGCTGCTGGATGCAGGGCAAGTCCAACCTGGGCAAGACATCTTTCTTAAAAGCTTAGTATTTGACGCTATGGAAAACGAAGGTGGGATGGGGGGCATGGGCCAGATGATGTCTGGCATGAGCTCTTCTCGATTGCCGCTAGGGGCAGAGTTCAACATACTGAAATTAACTGTTACAACAGGCGAACGCACCCCAGCTAAATTGCCAACTGTGTTGTCTCAAATAAAACCTATTCCTACCGAAGGTGCTACACAACGAAAGATCGAACTTTCGATGGAGCATATGCGTTTTTTGATAAATGGACGTAGTTTCAAAATGGATGAAATTGCTTTTGATGTTAAACGTGGCACCATAGAAGTTTGGAGCATAAGTAACCCAGCTATGGGCATGCCGCACCCTATGCACATTCATGGCTTTTCATTTCAAGTGCTAGAACGCGTGAACAGCCCTCTGCAAGTGTCAGTTACTTCGCGATTTGGCAAAGGACGTGTGATCAGCGATTTGGGCTGGAAAGACACTGTCTTGGTGTGGCCCGGAGAAACCGTGCGCATCGCTGTAGATTTTTCGCATGACTTTCCCGGTAATCAAACCTATGTTTTGCATTGTCACAATCTAGAGCATGAAGATGCTGGGATGATGGTTAATTATCGTGTTTTAACGTAAAAACTCATTATCTAAATCAGGGTTCTGTACAGCTGATATCGCAAGCAAATTGCATTGATTTATAGTTGCGGTACATAATTTCCGATTGTATAAAAAAACTAAGATTCAGCGCATGGAAACTATAGTTCACGACTTAGGCAATTTATTCCGTCAACTGGGTATGGCAGGCGACGCTGAGAATATTGATGCATTTTTGGCTGCCAACCACCTAGAGGCTGGAACACGTCTAGGAGAAGCTCCCTTTTGGAATGCATCACAAGCGCAATTTTTGGCTCGTGCCATCACCGACGATTCGAATTGGGCAATTGCGGCTGACGAACTCGCTGTGCGTTTAACCTGAATTTCTAAATCCAAAGCTTTTAAATGCAACCACGCTAACAGGCTACGGATGGTCTTGAAGTTGATATAAATCAAGGTTGAGCCAAGCCGTTGCATTTAACCTAGCGTATGCATACCGCTAAACCGCTCTACACACCGTCTCCTGCTTTTGTAAATTTACCCTACAGCGCGGCCTTACCATCTACTGTGATTTGTCTTGATTTTTGGGACGATCCTAAAGAATGGGCTACTTTCAGCCGCAGTGCAAATGATTTGCATGCCGATGAAGATATTTGGGAGTCAGAGGTAATAGTGGGTGGTATGCACTGCGCCTTATGTGCGCTCAATGTAGAGCAGGCACTGCTGGGCACAAAAGGTGTAGCGGCAGCGCGTGTGAGCGCTGCAAGCGAGCGTGCCAGCGTGACTTGGTCGGCAGCGCTCACTCGGCCATCGCTATGGATGAGTGCAGCACAGGCGTTAGGCTACCCATTGACGCCTGTATCTGAAGCATTTTCGCCCAACCATAGTCAACATGAAACGCGATTGGCACTATGGCGTTGGCTGGTGGCCGGCTTTTGCATGATGCAGGTGATGATGTATGCGATTCCAGGCTACTTTGCTGCACAGGGGGAGATTACGCCAGACATTGTCAAGTTGCTGCGCTGGGCATCGTGGATCTTGAGTCTGCCAGTAGTTATATTCTCGTGTGGCCCGTTCTTTCGTAATGCATTCAGAGACCTGAAGCATCGCAATATCAGCATGGATTTGCCAGTGGCACTAGGTATTGCGATAAGCTTTGCAGTAAGCACAGCCGCCACCTTTGAGCCGCAGGGTTGGTGGGGCTATGAGGTGTATTTTGACTCGCTGACGATGTTTGTGTTCTTTCTGCTGACTGGTCGTTGGCTAGAGCAGCGTATGCGAGATCGCACTGCAGGTGAGTTAGGACACTTGATGCAGCGCATACCCGACAGCGTGGAACGCCAATCGGTTAATGGCTTTTTTGAACGGGTAGCAGCGCGGCGCCTGAACTTGGGCGATATAGTGCGCGTGCTTCCAGGCGAGGCTTTTCCGGCGGACGGCACAGTTGTGTTGGGTGATACTTTTGTTGATGAAGCTTTGCTTACGGGTGAGTCTCGGCCTGTATCGCGCCCGGTCGGTGACCCAGTGATGGCAGGAAGCTATAACTTGTCGACCTCTGTGCACGTACGTATTGAAAAAATTGGCAAGTCCACTCGCTACGCACAAATAGTGGCCTTAATGCAGAAAGCATCAGTTGATAAACCACGCTTGGCAGCTCTAGCAGACCGCATCGCAAAACCTTTTTTATACTTCGTAATATTGGCTGCACTTAGTGCCGCGATATTCTGGTGGCCTGTAGATCCAGCACGCGGATTGATAGCCGCAGTAGCGGTGCTGGTGGTGACATGCCCGTGCGCATTGTCATTGGCTTCGCCCGTTTCCATGCTGACGGCGGCAGGATGGTTAGCCAAGCAAGGGGTTTTAGTGCGACGATTGCAGGCGATTGAATCATTAGCAGCTATCGACACAGTTATTTTCGACAAGACAGGTACATTAACCCAAACGAAAATGGGACTGCATGCTGTGCACACGCGGGAAGGCATCTCACAAGCACAGGCGCTACAGCTAGCGGCTGCGCTAGCGCAGCATTCTTTGCACCCTATTTCGCAGGCGTTAACCACAGCGCAATTGAATGCCTCGCAATCGATGCCAGTAATGGCAGATGTCAAAGAACTTGTGGGTCTTGGCCTAGAAGGCAAGCTTGCTCAACCGTTCCATGATGTAAGTATAGGTTCTATACGGTTAGGCTCGGCCCTGTTTTGTGGTGTGCAGACATCATCAGACGATGCTATGCAGGTAGTGCTAGCTGATGCAGCGGGTTGGATAGCTCAGTTTGATCTAAATGAGGTAATACGCCCTGATGCGCAGGCCTGTGTTGCAGCGCTAGTTGGCGACGGGATAGAGGTCCAAATGCTCTCAGGTGACCGCACCTCTGTGGCCCAGTGTGTAGCAGACAGTATAGGCATTGACAAAGTGCTGGGAGACTGCACGCCTCAAACTAAATTAACACACCTACAGACGCTGCAGGATCAGGGTCGCAAAGTAATGATGGTCGGGGATGGTTTGAACGATGGTCCCGTGTTGGCACGTGCCCATGTGTCTGTAGCACTGGGCAACGCAGTGCCGCTGGCGCAGTCACACTCTGACTTAATAATCACGGGTGCACAGCTGCAATTGATACCCAGCATGCTGCACCACGCACGTCGCACGATGAACATCGTGCGGCAAAACTTGTGGTGGGCAGCAATTTATAACGCTGTGTGTGTGCCTCTAGCAATTGCGGGCTTGCTACCTGCTTGGCTGGCTGGGCTGGGCATGGCAACCAGTTCGCTGTTGGTGCTAGCGAATGCTACCCGTATATCGCGCCCATCCAAAATACAAGCAAGGATCTAATGGATATATTATTTTTGTTAATTCCGTTATCGGTGATCTTAGCGTTGATTGTCATGGCCATACTGGCTTGGGCTGTTTGGTCAGGCCAGTTTGAGGACGTCGATCAGGAAGCACAACGTATCTTTCAGGATGAAAAATTGCAAAGCGCCACCAGCTCAGGCAATAGCATCAGCGATAGCTCCAAAGCTTGATTATTATCAAGCTGCTCAACCAAATTTATATACATACTGGCTTACAACTAAAGCTGTAAGGATTGTCAATGAGCGCTGTGCTTTCGAATCATGCTCTGAGAGCACCACCAAAAGTATGGGCCGCTTCGCAAGCCCCGGTGTACAACGACAAAATCGTGCGCCAATTTTCTGTCATGGCGATTGTATGGGGCGTGGTTAGTATGCTAGTAGGCGTGTTTATCGCTGCACAAATGGCTTGGCCAGAGCTAAACCTTGGCATATCGTGGCTGTCATTTGGCCGTTTGCGCCCGTTACACACTAATGCAGCTATTTTTGCTTTTGGCGGTTGTGCGCTGTTTGCCACAAGCTACTACGTAGTTCAGCGAACTTGCCAAGTGCGCATCATCTCAGACAAATTAGCTGCATTTCACTTTTGGGGTTGGCAAGCTGTTATTTTATCGGCAGCTATTTCACTGCCCATGGGCTACACCCGTGGCAAAGAATACGCTGAGCTAGAGTGGCCAATTGCGATATTAATTGCGCTAACTTGGATAGCCTACGCAATTGTATTTTTTGGCACCATTGGCTTGCGCAAGGTGCGCCATATTTATGTCGCCAATTGGTTTTACGGTGCCTTCATTCTTGCCGTAGCTATGCTGCACATCGTCAACGCTGCGGTAGTGCCTGCGGGCTGGATGAAATCGTATTCAGTCTACGCTGGTGTTCAAGATGCCATGGTGCAGTGGTGGTATGGGCACAACGCTGTAGGATTTTTGTTGACCGCTGGATTTTTAGGGATCGTTTACTACTTTATTCCCAAACAAGCTTAAAGACCAGTCTATTCTTACAGGCTATCTATTGTTCACTTTTGGGCGTTAATTTTCACGTACATGTGGGCTGGCCCTCACCATCTTCACTACACCGCATTGCCAGACTGGACACAATCTCTGGGCGTGGTGTTCTCGTTAATTCTTTTAGCGCCCAGTTGGGGTGGCATGATTAATGGAGTAATGACACTATCGGGCGCGTGGCACAAGCTACACGAGGACCCTATTATTCGTTTCATGATAGTGGCGCTGTCTTTCTACGGCATTGCTACTTTCGAGGGACCAATGTTGTCAATTAAGACAGTTAACGCGCTGTCTCACTACACCGATTGGAACATTGCCCATGTACACGGCGGCACTCTGGGCTGGGTGGGGTTTATTTCCATGGGGGCGTTGTACTTTTTGTTTCCCCGTTTGTATGGACAAACCAAAATGCACAGCGTTAAAGCAATAGAACTGCACTTTTGGATAGCCACCATGGGTATCGTGTTTTATATTGCTGCTATGTGGATTGCTGGTGTTATGCAAGGTTTGATGTGGCGTGCTATCAACCCAGATGGATCTTTGACATACACCTTTGTTGAAAGCGTGAAAGCAACCTACCCCTTTTATGTAGTGCGTTTCTTCGGTGGAATTCTCTATTTGACCGGCATGGTCATCATGGCATGGAATGTATTTATGACAGTGCGAGAAGTGGCACCGGTTGTCTGAACAACAAACCCCGATTTATAAGTGGAAGCCGGGCGGTTTCACAAAGGTGCAGAGTTGTCCACGGCGGCGGCGCTTG
>JAYSWJ010000057.1:0-2201 GCA_043718065.1 Polaromonas sp. | reverse complement strand
AAAGTGGGCATGAAGGTAGAGTTTTTTGCAGAGGCCAAACTTATTATCATCTGGGGCAGTAACAGCATCACCAGCAATTTGCATTTTTGGCGCTATGCGCAAGAGGCCAAGCGCAACGGTGCCAAATTAATCTGCATCGACCCACGCAAAACAGAGACAGCAGATAAATGCCACGAACATATTCAGCTGCTGCCTGGCACCGACGCTGCGCTAGCGCTGGCCATCATGCACCAGCTGATCGCCAACGACTGGCTAGACCATGACTACATCGCCCAGCACACACTGGGCTGGGACCAGCTTAAAGCGCGCGCACAGCATTGGCCGCCCGAGCGTGCAGCGCAAGTGTGCGGAGTACCCGCAGCGCAAATTGCCTCGCTGGCGCGCGACTATGGCATGAGCTTAGTCAACCAAACGCCCGCTGCCATCCGCGTGAACTACGGCATGCAGCGGGTACGCGGTGGCGGCAACGCCACACGCGCCGTGGCCTGCTTGCCAGCGCTGATTGGCGCGTGGCGGCACCGTGCGGGTGGATTGCTGCTGTCTAGCTCGGGCATGTTTCCGGTGGATAAAAATGCGTTGCAACGGCCTGATTTGTTGAATGGTAAAACCCCGCGTACCATCAACATGAGCACCATTGGTAACGACCTGCTGCGCGAAACTTCTGCAGAGTTTGGCCCCAAGATTGCAGCGCTGGTGGTGTACAACAGCAACCCCGTAGCCGTAGCGCCCGAGTCTGCACTTGTAGTGCAGGGCTTTGCACGCGAAGATTTATTTACCGTAGTGCTAGAGCATTTTCAAACGGACACTGCCGACTATGCCGACTACATTTTGCCCGCTACCACGCAGCTAGAACACTGGGACGTGCACCTAAGCTACGGCCATACGGATGTGCTGCTAAACCAGCCCGCCATTGCACCGGTAGGCCAATCTAAGCCCAATACCCAAATCTTTCGTGAACTGGCCACACGCATAGGCTACACCGAGCCATGCTTTGCCGACAGTGACCAGACTATGTGCCGCGCTGCGTATGAAGGCAAGATAGATTTTGACCAGCTGCTGCGCGATGGCTTTGCACCACTGCAAGTGCCCGACGCGCCGTTTGCGCAAGGCGGCTTTCCCACGCCATCTGGCAAGTGCGAATTTTTCAGCGCTCGATTAGCCCAGCAGGGCATGGACGGCCTGCCCGACCATGTGCCTAACTACGAAACACTGGGCTCGTCGCCTAAGTATCCGTTGGCCATGATTTCCCCACCAGCGCGCAACTTTCTTAACAGTACGTTCGTCAACGTGAAAAGTCTGCGCGATATGGAAGGCGAGCCCGTGCTAGAAATACATGCTGACGATGCCGCTGCACGTCAGCTAGCCGACGGCCAAGTGGTGCGAATTTTCAATGACCGCGGCAGCTACCACTGCACAGCCCGCATCAGCCCGCGCGCCCGTGTAGGCGTGGTGCATGGCCTGGGTATCTGGTGGCGCAAGTTGGGTTTGCACGGCACGAATGTGAACGAGGTGACCAGCCAGCACCTTACCGACATGGGGCGTGGCCCGGTGTTCTACGATTGTTTGGTGCAAGTGGAAGCTGCTCGGTTAACGTGAGCTTGGTTGAGTTGGTTGCTTGGCTTGGCGTGCGCTTCTTTGAGATGGTTTCTGGGCTAACGGTATGTCCTGAGAGCTGGACTCGAGCCGGGCATCCCGCTGCAAAAATACTCCGCAAACACGCGCGAACTGGGGTCTTTGGGACGCTGCCTTCAACAACGCGCGCCTTGCTGCATATTTTTCATCGAGACGGACCCGACTCGTCACATTGTTCTTTGCGTGGTTTGGGGCAGCCCGCGCGCCGGAGAAGCTAACAGATGATGCAGATACTATTAATTGCATAGCTGCTTGAGCAGGATTTACTTGGGTTGTTGGCCTAAAACACTCTGAAAATAGGACTCAGGATACTCCCGGCGTGCCTTCAGTACCAGAGCTGTGCACGCCTTGGCGCTTGGCGTGAACAGCTTCGCGGCTGTCCTCCGCCCTTCGGCCTCCCCCTTTATGCCGCTGCGTTGTCCACACCAAGCACCAAGGCTGCGGATATGGTGGGTGAGTAAGCTAGCGGTTGAACGCTCAACATGTTCGCAAGAGCTGGCAGGCGGTGTACTCAGCGTAGCGGCATAAAGGGGGAGTAGGCGGCCCTAGGCCGCCACGGAGGACAGCCG
>JAYSWJ010000056.1:0-5549 GCA_043718065.1 Polaromonas sp. | reverse complement strand
CCTGCCATCTCTTATGACCATGGTGAGCGATCAACTGTTAGCTTATTCACCCACCTTATTCGCAGCCTTGGTGCTTGGTGTGAACAGCGCAGCGGCATCAAGGAGGAGCCCGCAGGGCGGGGGACAGCCGCGGAGCTGTTCACACCAAATGCCAAGGCGTGCACAGAACAGGCGTTGAAGGCACGCTAAGCGCATTCTGAGGCCTGTTTTCAGAGTGTTTTAGCCGTTGTAGGCCGCAGATACCTCTCAAACAGCTATGCAATTGATAGTGTTAATCATTCCAAACAACCCAACCGATGCACGGGCTGCTCAAACCCAGCAAAGAACAATGTGATGAGTCGGGTTCGTCTCGATGAAAAATTCGCGCGTGTTTGCGAAGTATTTTTGCAGCGAGATGCCCGGCTCGAGTCCAGCTCCCCGGCGCGTACGCTTTGGCAAGTAACCATCTCTCCTGCGAGGCAAAAGAGAAGTTCTAAAGGGCGGTCAACCAGCCATCCACCACCCGCCGCATTTGCTGCGCATCTCCCTGCGCAGCGCGCCACACCAGCTCGGGTGCGGCCACCCAGGTGCCGGGCGGCAACTGCTGCAACACCATATCCACCAGCTCTGCCACCTTGGTAGCGCGCACGGGCTGCTCACTGCTGGGCACCATAAAGTTAAGGATGCTTAGCATCCACGCGGCCAACTTCTCGGGTGCGTTGCCTTGTGAGGTGACAGTAGGTTTTTGCGCAGTGCGCACGATCAATAAACGCTCAAACCCTAGCGCCGCCAGCGCATGCTCGTCCACACTGGCCAAGCCGCGTTTTAGCGCATCGGGCAACGTGCCTTGCGCATGCGGCAGCACCACAGCCAGCGTGCGCACGCCGCACTGGTGCAGCCACCCGGCCAAGGCAGGCAGTTGGTTGGGCGCAGGCGTCCACAGCGCACGCTCGCGGTCGTAGAACATGCGCGGCGGGTCGAACATCACAATCGCGGTGTCGGCCAAACCATGCTCTACAGGCCACTGCGCTACATCACCTGCCACCACCAGCGCACTGACATGGCGCATACCCGCGCTGATAGGCTCAGTGGCCAGCACGCGCGTATGGCTAGCGCGGTGCATGCCCACCATGCGGCGCAACACCGCATTGCCCAGCACACCCGTGGCCCCGGCGATCAACAGGCTGGGCAGTGCTGTTTTGACGGGAATGTTGCGTCGGCCAGCAGCCAGAGCTTGATTTACATAAATCTGCATCTATCTATACTACCGTGTAGTTTTTATAATTTAGGCAAGCAACAATGCGCTGTCTGCCCGTTCGTTTAATTTTAAGGAGTCGCCATGAACCGAATCAATATGCAACGCATTGTGGGGGGTTTGATCTTAGCGGCTAGCGCCCTGCTAACGGGCTGCGGCTACAACGATTTTCAAAGATTAGACGAGCAAACCAAGGCCGCCTGGAGCGATGTGCTAAACCAGTACCAGCGCCGCGCCGATTTGATCCCCAACATCGTGGCCACAGTCAAAGGCGAAGCCAGTTTTGAGCAAGACACGCTAACTAAAGTGATTGAGGCGCGTGCCAAAGCCACGTCGATGACAGTGTCACCCGAGACGCTGAATAACCCCGAAGCGTTTAAGAAATTTCAAGCCGTGCAGGGCGAACTGGGCAGTGCGCTCAGCCGCCTGATGGCCGTGAGCGAGGCCTACCCTAACCTGAAGGCCAACCAAGGCTTTCGCGACCTGCGCGTGCAGCTAGAGGGTACAGAAAACCGCATTACCGTAGCGCGCGACCGTTACATTAAAACCATTGCCGAGTACAACGTGCTAACGCGCAGCTTTCCGACCAATTTAACAGCCATGGTTTTTAAATACAACGAGAAGCCGCAATTTACCGTGACCAACGAGGCGCAGATCAGCGCGCCGCCCGTGGTGACGTTTGAGAAAAAGTAACCTGCTCAGTCACTTGTTTTTAATGCCTTTTAGGGCTTCTAGGCCGTAGAACCTGCTCAACCAGCTATGAAATTTATAGTATCTCTGTTTTGGGTGCTGGTGTGTAATGTGGCAGCCTACACGGGCCTGGTCACAGGTGCGCACGCGCAAGGTGTACAAGCCGTGCCAGCGCTTACAGCCCGCGTGGTAGATACTACGGGCACGCTAGACGCTGCGGCGCGGCAGTCGCTAGAGGCCAAGCTAGAGGCGTTAGAGCAACGCAAAGGCAGCCAAGTGGTGGTGCTGATCGTGCCCACCACACAGCCCGAGGACATAGCCAGCTACGCCAACCGCGTGGCTAATGAGTGGAAGATTGGCCGCAAAAACGTAGGCGATGGCGTGCTGGTGATCATAGCTAAAACTGACCGCAAGCTGCGCATTGAAGTGGCCAAAACACTGGAAGGTGCGCTGCCCGATTTAGCCACCAAGCAAATCATTGACGAAGCACTGGCACCGGGTTTGAAAGCGGGCGACTATGCAGGCGGGCTATCTGCTGCTATCGACCAGATCATCCTGCGCATTGACGGCGAGGCCCTGCCTGCGCCCAAGCAAGGCAACGCGAACAAAGGCGGGCTGAACATGCTGGGCGAGGGCTTTCAGTGGATGGACATTGCTATTTTTATGTTGTTTGCTATTCCAATAGGCGGCGCGGTGGCCAAAGCATTTTTTGGCAACAAGCTGGGCGCTGTGGTAACTGGTGGCGCAGTGGGCGGGCTGGCGTTTTTTATCACCACTAGCCTAGTATTGGCAGGCTTTGCCTTTGTAGCGGCATTGCTGTTTACCTTGCTGTCTAGCTTTGGCGGCCTGGCCACCGGACGGCACGGGCGCGGCGGTGGCTGGACCGGGGGTGGTGGCATGGGCGGCGGTGGTTTTGGCGGCGGCGGTGGCTTTGGAGGGGGTGGCGGCGGTGGTTTTAGCTCAGGCGGCGGCGGCGACTTTGGCGGCGGCGGTAGCAGTGGTGATTTTTAAACGCAGTATCGATTTATGAACTCAGACCCACACAAAGCCGCACACCCGCCAGCGCAGCCCGCACGCACCTACACGCTGTGGGGCCGCCTGCAACGCGTGTGGCGCCACCGCTGGATGGACGATGCCGACACGCGCCGCGCCGTGCCTCCCGATTTGCTCAAGCGGCTAGAAAATTACGTGGCCGCCAGCGAGGCACGCCACAGCGGCGAAGTGCGCATTTGCGTTGAAGCGGGCCTGCCCAACAGCTACCTGTGGCGGGGTGCCTCGCCGCGCGAGCGGGCAGTAGCCATGTTTGGCAAGCTGCGCGTGTGGGACACTGAGCACAACAACGGCGTGCTGATTTACCTGCTGCTGGCTGAAAACGCGATTGAAATTTTGGCCGACCGCGGCCTGAACAGCAAGGTCAGCACCGCCCAGTGGCAAGCCATCACGCAGCGCATGTCAGCCGCTTTCAAAGCGTCTCAATTTGAAGAGGGCTTGACGCAGGCGCTGCAAGAAGTCTCTGGCTTGCTGGTGCAGCACTTTGCGTTGCGCGACGGAGAAACCTCAGTCAACAGCTTGCCCAACGCGCCCGATGTGCGCTAGTGCCACAGCGGGTAGTGTCACGCCCTAGGCTGCGCTGCTAAGCGTTAAACGACGCTTCTGCACTGCTTTTTTCATGCCTTTTAGGCCGCTAACCCAAGTAAATCCTGCTCAAGCAGCTATTAAATTTATAGTACTGCGTTGTTTGGATTTACTGCGCAACGATCTTCACGGGTGTACCGGCCTTGATGTCACCCCCCGCATACACGCCGTTGATTAACTTTAACTGCTGCTCTGGGTTAGCCAGTGGTGAGCTGCGGGCCAGCTCGGCAAAGCCGCCGCGTGGCAGGCTGGTGGTGCGCAGCGTCCAGGGCTTTGCAGCGGCTTTGTCGGCTGCTGACATAGCGCGAAAAGACCGCTCGGCCTCTTGCAACCCGGCGCGGTTATTTTGCAGTGTAGCGGGGTCTTTGGCGGCGTACACCATGATGAAATTATTACCGTTGGCACCCGTCACCACGGTAGCTTCTGTATTGCGGCTCTCACCATTTTGCGCTGCACGCGTGCCTACAAAATGCGTGGCTGTCAGGCCGTTGAGCTTTAACGGCTCTACGCGGCCCGAGGTAGGTTTCAGCACATTGCGAATAATATCCTCGTGCGAATTGCCAGCTTTGGGCGGTACCAATTGCACTATCAAGCCTGCATCGCGCGCGGGGTTGACCAACATCAATTGCTCTGTATCGTTTTGCACTTTCCAGCCCGGCGCGGCGGTCATGGCAAAGTTCAAATCGCTATGGTAGAAATTGCGCCCACGCGTCAGGCCCTGCTCAGCACTCTCGCCAAAGGCCACGCCCTCCATCATTTGCAGGTAGCGCGTGCGGCCCTCGTCTGCGTACGGCGTGGCACTTTTGTACTGCGCCGACAGCTGGGTAATGCGCTCTAGCCGCTGGTCGTTGCTGGGGTGCGAAGCCAACCAACTGTTTTGAGCGGGGGCAGCGCGGCCCTCGGTTTTGGCCAAGTCAGCCGCAAAACGCTCTTGGTTTTTCAGCACGTTAATCACGTCCACCATATTGCGCGGGTCAAACTGCACGCGCGACAAATATTCAGCGCCCAGCCCGTCAGCCTGCAGCTCTTGCTCGCGCCCATACTTGGCCACATAGCCTTGCGCTGCGTTTTGCGCTACGCCGCCAATCATCTCACCTGCACCACCCACGCCCTGCGATTCCAGCACCAGGCCGAAAATACTGGCTGCCAGCACGCCTAGCCCCGCCGTCTGCTGGCGCGTAGCGCGCTGCGCGCCGTGGCGCGCTGTTACGTGGCCTATCTCATGGCCTATCACGCCGGCCAAATCAGCCTCGCTTTCCATATATGCCATGATGCCGCGCGTCACGTACACATAGCCACCAGGCAGCGCAAACGCGTTGATCTCCGGGCTGTCTAGCACGGTAAAAGTCCACTGCAAGTTAGCCCGCTGCGACTGCTTGGCCAGACCCTGCCCAATGCCATTGACATACGCCTGCAGCTTCGGGTTCTTCAACGCCGAGTACTCCTTCAACACCTCCTCATGCGACTTCTTGCCCTCCTCAATCTCCTGCGCCTCACTCATCACCGACCGCTCCGCTTGGCCCGTCACGGGGTTGATGACTTGGCTGCCGCAGGCGGTAAGCAGGGTGGCGGCTAGAGCAAGGGTGGTGAGGGTGTGGCGCATGGGGAGTCTTAGGTATTGGTTTAAGCGATTTTAGAGCTTGCGGGCGTCTTGCGAAAGCTACGTGTTTGCATTGAGGGCCCATTTGTTTTATAATGCTGACTAGTTTAACTGACTAGTAAAAATCATGCCGTTACTTCAAACACCACCAGCTTGGCGCTTGCAAGACGCCAAGGCACAATTTAGTTCAGTTGTTGAATTTGCCTTAAAAGGCGTACCGCAGCATGTGACACGCCGCGGCAAGCAAGCAGTGGTCATATTGTCCGAACAGGACTTCAGCGCACTGCAGCGCAGCGCACAAGCCGCTGCCCCTGGCTTTATCGCGCACTTGCTTGCTATGCCTAAATCACCGAGTGCTACCAAAGGTAAATCTCGGCTCGAAAAATCCAG
>JAYSWJ010000055.1:0-5586 GCA_043718065.1 Polaromonas sp. | reverse complement strand
CGGTGTGGGTGCGCCGGGTACGGCGCGCTGATTTCTTGACCATTAAAAACTCCTGTTCGAGCCATCATAGGCTCGGCTTTAGACCCGGAGTTTCCACTCATAAAATTGTTCAAATTTGTGAGACCACTTCTCAGTTCACTACTGGCAATTAATGTAAATAATATATGCCGCATACCGCAGCGTTTTCTTCTGGTGATTTTCAGGCCATATAATTTTTATACAACGTCACAATTGACCTGATTTATTGCTTATATTTTGTGTCATCCCCGTTATCGAATAACTTAATAGTGAATAGCAGTTTATTGGTTATGAGCCGCACTCAGCACGCTTGAGTAACCAGCTACCAGGTTAGTTAAACCAAGTGCTAAAACCGACAGCCCTCTAAGTTTGCTACTATTGCGTTATGCACACCTCCATTCAACGCCAAATTACAGCTATTGAACAAGCATGTTCTAAGCATGGGATAGCCCGCTTAGAAGTATTTGGTTCAGCTGCCCGTGCCGTAGATTTTGTCGAAAAATCTAGCGATGCAGATTTTTTGGTGGAATTTTTACCCTCTACACAACCTGGGTTGGACGAATTTTTTGGGATGAAGGCAGATTTAGAAAAAATATTGGGTCGCGCTGTTGACCTTGTACAAGCCAAAGCTGTGCGCAACCCTTATGTACTGGCAAGTATCAACCAAAGTCGTGAGCTGGTGTATGCCGCAACGTGATCCGCGTGCATTCTTGTGGGATGTTGCAGAGGCCATTGATGCCATCACAGGTTTTACGGCTGGGCTGGATATGCAGTCCTATGTTGATTCTGCGTTAGTAAACGCAGCGGTTGAGCGAAAATTTGAAATTATCGGCGAAGCGCTTAACCAGTTTTCTAAGGCTGCACCTAACTTGGCTGCACGCATATCAGAGCTGTCAAAGATAGTGGCGTTTAGAAATCAACTTATCCATGGGTATGCGGCTATAGACAGTCAAGTGGTTTGGAATATTGCACAAAAATCCTTGCCGAGCTTATCGGAAGTGGTGGCCACTTTATTGACTGAATTGGATACTGTTTAGGCAGTTAAACTAATAAAATACTGCTCAAGAAGCTATGGAATTAGTAGTGACCGCAATCTTGCTTATCACTATAAAACTATGCAAACTGTAGATGTCGTCATCGTAGGGGGCGCTGCTATCGGCAGTTCGGCAGCTTATTTTTTAGCGGCCAATCCTGACTTTAAAGGTTCCATCTTGGTGCTGGAGCAAGACTTTACTTATGCGCGCAGCGCCACCGCGCTGTCTGCAGCATCAATACGGCACCAATTTTCTACGCCCGACAATATTCGCATGTCACAGTTTGGCACGCAGTTTATTCGCCAGATAGCAGACTATCTGGCAGTGGATGGGCAGGTGCCGGATGTGGGCTTTCATGAAGGTGGGTATTTATTTTTAGCGTCCAGCGCGGGGCAGAGCGTGCTGCAGGCTAACCACGTGGTGCAGCGCAGTTTGGGTGTGGATGTGGCGCTGCTGTCGCCTGCGCAGCTGCAGGCGCGGTTTGCGTGGCTGTCCACGGGGGATTTGTCCGCAGGGTCGCTGGGCCTGTCGGGCGAAGGCTGGCTTGATGCGTATGGGCTGATGCAGGGGTTTCGGCGCAAGGCTGTGGCGCTGGGGGTGCAGTACCGGCAAGCGCAGGTGGTCGGCGTACAGCGGCAGGGGCGGCGGGTGCAGCAGCTTGACTTATCGGATGGTTCGCAGATTAGCTGCGGCACGGTGATTAACGCAGCGGGGACGGGCGCACGGGCGTTGGCGCACAGCGCAGGTATTGCGCTGCCGGTGCAATCGCGCAAGCGCTGCGTTTTCTATTTCACATCACCTGCGCAGTTGGCCAATTGCCCGCTGGTGGTAGACCCGAGTGGCATGTATTTTCGGCCTGAAGGTGATGGGTTTATTTGCGGCATATCACCGCCCGAAGAGGATGACCCTGAGTGCTTTGATTTTGACGTGCAGCATGCGTTGTTTGACGACATACTGTGGCCGCTGCTGGCCACACGCGTGCCGGGTTTTGAGGCCGCGCGCGTGCAGCGTGCATGGGCGGGGCACTACGATGTTAATACGCTAGACCATAACGTGATTTTAGGTGCCCACCCAGTGGTAGATAACCTGCTGTTTGCCAACGGATTTAGCGGGCACGGCATGCAGCAGTCGCCCGCTGTGGGCCGTGCATTGTCTGAGCTGGTGGTGTATGGCGGCTACCGCACGCTGGACTTGTCGGCCTGTGGATGGCAGCGGGTAATTGACAACAAGCCGATGCTGGAAGTGAACGTGGTGTAACGCTGCCAAAAGTACCTACATTACCCGGTTAAACCACCACATCGACAACACCCCCGCCAGCAGCGCAAACATCGCACCGGCCAAGGCCAGCAGGGCAGTAATTTCAGTTTCTTTTTTCTCTACCGTAAGGCGCGAGGACAGTTTGCCGTAGACCTTTTTTAAATCTTCTGCTGACCCTGCATAAAAGTACTCGGCCTGCGTGCGGGTAGAAATAGCTTTGAGGCTGTCTTCATCCAAGCGCACGCGCATTGACCAGCCTTCAAAGCCAATCGTCTCGCCGTCTTTGGTGCCTATGCCCACGGTGTACACGCGCACGCCTTTATTGGCAGCTAACTGTGCAGCCTCTAGCGGGTCTACGCCAGTGGTGCGCTGTCCATCCGTTAATAAAATAATGGCGGCCGATGTGTAGCTGCCCGGTGGCACTGGCGGCGTGTCTTTGGCAGCGGCAGTCTTGGCCGCTTTGTCGGCAGACCCTAGCGGCTTGCCTGTGGTGGCGCTGCCGTACTGCATTTGCGCCAGGTCAATGCCGGCATCAGGAAACAGCGTAGACAGTGACACCACAATACCGTTGCCAATAGCAGTGCCGCGCTGCAATTGAAAGCGGTCAATGGCTGTGACCAGATCTTCGCGGTTCATAGTAGGTGCCTGCACCAGCGACGCGGTGCCTGCAAAGGCGACAATGCCCACTTTGACCGAGCGGGGCAAGTCAGCCAAAAAGGCTTTGGCCGCGTTTTGCGCCGCTACTAGGCGATTGGGTTGCACATCAGTAGCCCGCATCGACCCTGACACGTCCATTGCCAGCATGATGGTTTCTTGCTGCATGGGCAGCGTGACCACGGCCATGGGCCGCGCGGCGGCAAACAACAGCAGGCCTAGCGCCAACAGCATCAGCGTGGGCGGCACATGGCGCTTGATGTGGCTTTGCTTACCTGCAGCGGCACGCACCATGGCCACATGGCTAAACTGCACTGCATGCTGCGCTTTGCGCCGTAGCAGCCAAACATACAGCAAGACCAGCAGCGGTACTAGCACAAGTAACCACAACAGTTGAGGCCATACAAAAGTCATACCGCCTCCTTGGCGTGGTCTGTGCTGCCAGCAGCGCCACGTGCGCGCTGGCGTCGCAGGTGGGCAAAACGCACGATGGTGTCTAGCACAGCAGCGTCGGTCGATAGCTCTAGCGCATCTACCCCAGCGCGGGCTAGGCCGTTAAATAAATCAGCCTCGCGTTGCGCGGCCAGCTCTTCAAACCGAATGCGGAATTTTTTATTGTGCATGTCTACCCAAATTTGCTCGCCTGTTTCGGGGTCTTGCAGGGTCACCATGCCAATGTCGGGTAACGACTGTTCTGCGGGGTCTAGCAGGCGCACGGCTATAACTTCATGGCGCTGGGCTAGGGCGGTCAGGGGCTTTTCCCAGCCGGGTGCGCTGATAAAGTCAGACACCACAAAGACCAAGCTGCGCCGTTTGATATGCGCTTGCGCGCAGACGAGCAAGTCGCCCAATTGCGTAGCGCTAGCCTGAGGGCTCGGTGCTGCTGGTTTAGCTTGCGGGTTTAGCAACTGGTGCAGCACATGCAGCACATGCAGCCGCCCACTGCGCGCCGGTATGACGGTGTCCACTTGGTTGCTGTACAGCAGCGCACCTACTTTGTTGCCATGCCGCGTTAGCAGGCGCGACAGTACGCCGACAAACTGCGCCAGCACATCGCGCTTGCGCGTGTCGTGCGAGCCAAAGTCTACTGACGCGCTCAAGTCGAGCAAAAACCAAGCGTTAACTTCGCGGTCTTCCATAAACTGGCGCACATACGGCACTTGCATGCGCGCGGTAACGTTCCAGTCGATGTAACGCACGTCGTCGTGATGCTGGTATTCACGCAGGTCAGCCAAGTCTAGCCCTGCGCCGCGAAACAGCGTGCGGTAGTCGCCCTGCAGCAGTCCGTCTAGGCGGCGGATTACCGTCCATTCAAGCTGCTTTAAAAGTTGCTGGGCGTTTTGCATGGCACACCTTTAGGCGCTAACCGCTTCAGTGCTGGCGACCAATGGAGCAGTTTGTGCGCCGTAGTTTTCATAATGGCTTATTGGCTTAGCCGGGGCAGCCACCCTAGCCATAATAGTTTTGATAATGGCGTCTGGCGTAATGCCTTCACTGAGCGCCTCATACGACAGTGCAATGCGGTGTCGCAGCACATCGGGCACCAGGTCGGCCATGTCCTCTGGCAGGGCGTAGCGACGCCCGCGCATCAGCGCCAGTGCACGCGCACCCTCGGCCAGGCCAATGGTGGCGCGCGGGCTAGCGCCATAGGTGATAAAGCGCGCCATGTCTTTAATACCGTGCTTATCAGGCGTGCGGGTAGCGCTCACCAAACGTACAGCGTATTGCACCAGCGAAGGGTCTAGGTACACAGCGCGGCATTCTTTTTGCAGCGCAGCCAGTTGCTCTAGGCTGGCCACGGCACCTATGTGGATAGGCGCGCCAATCACGCGCTCAACAATCACCGCCTCTTCCTCGTCGCTGGGGTAATGCACCAGCACTTTCATCATAAAACGGTCTACCTGCGCCTCGGGCAGGGCGTAGGTGCCTTCGGTTTCAATCGGGTTTTGCGTGGCCATCACCACAAACGGGGAGGGCACCGCATGCGACTGCCCAGCGATGGTCACTTGCCGTTCTTGCATTACCTCCAGCAGCGCGCTTTGCACTTTGGCAGGCGCGCGGTTGATCTCGTCGGCCAGCAGAAGGTTGGCAAACACGGGGCCTAGCGTGGTGCTGAATTCGCCAGTTTTTTGGTTGTAAACGCGTGTGCCTATCAGGTCAGACGGTACTAGATCAGGCGTGAACTGAATACGTTTAAAACTGCCTTGGATGGCTTGGGCTAGCGTTTTAACAGTCAGCGTTTTAGCCAAGCCGGGAACACCTTCGACCAGCAAGTGGCCTTGTGCTAGCAGAGCCACCATCACACGCTCTAAAAACTTGTCTTGGCCTACTACTTGGCGTTTAACTTCGTAGAGAATTTTTTCCATCAATTCGCCGCTGTGACCGCTGGGTGTGCTCATCATTTTTCCTTTAGTAGGCGTCGTGTGGACTATGGCGGCAGCTTAGAACGGCGGCATGCCAGCTGCCGAGGCTGCGTTTTCAATCGGTACTGCAAAGCCAATACCGATAAAAGTGCGCTGCTTTGCGGGGTTCAAAATACCCGTGACAATGCCCACCACTTCGCCCTGCGCGTTGACCAGCGGGCCACCCGAATTACCGGGGTTGGCGGCTGCATCAAACTGAA
>JAYSWJ010000054.1:0-5588 GCA_043718065.1 Polaromonas sp. | reverse complement strand
AGGGGGAGCCCGCAGGGCGGAGGACAGCCGCGAAGCTGTTCACGCCAAGTGCCAAGGCGGGCACAGAACTGACTTTGAGGAGCATGCTAAACGCATTCAGAGGCCTGTTTTCAGAGTGTTTTAGGCTTTTGACCCAAGTAAATCCTGCTCAACCAGCTATTAAATCGGTAGCGCCACCAAATCATGCCCATCCGTACCCACAATGCGGGCTTTGGTAAATTCACCTACTTTCAGCTGCTTGCTGATCTTCTCAGGCGGCAGCAGCTTGACCACGCCGTCTATCTCGGGTGCGTCGGCATACGTGCGGCCTACGCCACCTTTTTTGCCCATCCCAGGTGCGCTGTCGACCAGCACTTGCATGGTTGCGCCGATACGTTGGCGTAGCTTGGCGGCAGAGACTTCTTCGGCCACCGACATAAAACGAGCGCGGCGTTCTTCGCGCAGCTCAATCGGCAGCATGCCAGGGATGTCGTTGGCGGTTGCGCCCTTTACGGGGCTGTAGGCAAAGCAGCCTGCGCGGTCAATTTGCGCTTCGCGCATAAAGCCCAGCAAGTGCGAAAATTCTTCTTCAGTCTCACCCGGAAAGCCTGCAATAAAGGTGCTGCGGATGACGATCTCGGGGCAGGCTTCGCGCCAGCGGGCGATGCGATCAAGGTTTTTCTCGCCACTGGCGGGGCGCTTCATGCGTTTGAGTACATCGGGGTGGCTGTGTTGAAACGGCACGTCAAGGTAGGGCAGCGCGCGGCCTGCCGCCATTAGCGGAATGACCTCGTCCACGCTGGGGTACGGGTACACGTAGTGCAGGCGCACCCACGCGCCAAAGGGCTCGGCCAGCTTGCCCAGTTCGTCTACCAGCTCTAGCATGCGGGTTTTGACTGGGCGGCCGTCAAAAAAACCGGTGCGGTATTTGGTGTCTACGCCGTAGGCTGAGGTGTCTTGGCTCACCACCAGCAGCTCTTTAATGCCGCCTTCAAACAACGCCTTGGCTTCTTTCAGCACATCGCCAATCGGTCGGCTAACTAGGTCGCCGCGCATGCTGGGGATGATGCAAAACGTGCAGCGATGATTGCAGCCTTCGCTGATTTTGAGGTAAGCGTAATGCTTGGGCGTTAGCTTGATGCCGTAGGCGGGCACGAGGTCAACAAACGGGTCGTGCGGCTTGGGCAGGTGCAGGTGCACAGCGTCCATCACCTCTTGGGTGGCATGCGGGCCGGTGACAGCCAACACGCTGGGGTGCATCTTGCGCACTAGGTTTTCGTCAGTTTTACCGCCGCTGGTGTCGGCACCACCGTCTACCGTCTTCGCGCCCAAGCAGCCTGTAACGATGACTTTGCCGTTGACTGCCAGCGCCTCGCCAATAGTATCTAGGCTTTCTTTCACCGCGTCGTCAATAAAACCGCATGTGTTGACGATGACCAGGTCTGCGCCCTCGAAGGTTTTGGATGTTTGGTAGCCCTCCGCGCTCAGCTGCGTAAGGATCAGCTCCGAATCAGTCAGCGCCTTGGGGCAGCCTAGGCTGACAAAGCCGACTTTGGGGATGTGGGACGGGGACGTAGGGGTGGGGGGTGACAATACAGCGCTCATGCCTGTATTGTCTCAGACTGGGGCGGGTAACCACTGAGGTGGCTAAACTAGCAGCGATTTACTTTTTGCGGCAATCTAGGCTGCCTTGGTCGAGCACCGCGTCGTTAATGTCGATAAAACGCCAGGCGGCTTTGCCAGCGTCTAAGGTCAAACGCATCACGCCAAAGGTCTGGATCTGCTTCTCGCTGCCCACGCGCGCACCTGCAAAGCCTTCTGTCTCTGCACCACCAGTGCCCACCACAAATGATCGTATGCCACCCGCAATAGCCAAGCTGCCATCAGGCGCTAGGGGGGCAAAGCGCTCGTAATGGTGCTCGTGACTTTGCAGCACGATGTCGGCTTTGGCCTACTCAAGCAGTTGCCAAGCATCGGCCATCAACCCGTTGTCTCCACGCGTAGCAGAGCTAAACCGCGCATGGTGCCAAGCCGCTGCAATACAGGGCTTGGCAGTAGCCAACTCTTTCTTAAGCCACTGCGCCTGAGCCGATGCGGTCGTTGCATCGACGTTGCTGTTCAGCGTAAAAAGAGTCCAACCGCTTTGGTCTAAACGGTAGTAGCCCGCCCGGTCTGGGCCAGCGCCTGCAGGCGAAGCTGCGGGGCCAAAGAAGTCGAAGTAGTTGTTATCGCCGCCTCTTTCGTAGTCGCGGTTGCCAGGTATGGCAAAGGTCTTGTTGATAAACTGACCCCACGTAGGCCGGTAGCAGGTGTCGTAGCCAATCGTTGTGCTGCCCACAAAATAAGCGTTGTCGCCCAAGGTCAGCACGTTGGAGTTGGGGCCCACGCTGGCCAACTGGCGATTTATGACTTGCGCAGTTTTGTCAGCATTAGAGTCGTTCGGGGAGCGCACTGGATTGCACTCCGCTATGTCGCCTGCAGTTAGCAGCTCCCAACTGGTGGTGGGGTTAGGTTGCAGCGTGGTCGGCGTGGTGTTGTTGTTACCGCCACCACAAGCCAGCAGGCCTGCGCACGTCGCAACCGCTGTAACTGCATATTTGATGACAACTGCTCGCATAGACACCCCTTTTTAAATTTTGCTACCGCTTAAGCCCTAACGAGGCAAACATTTGCTCGGTTTGCTTTTGCATTTGCTCTTGCATTTTGGCAAACATGCTTTGCGACTGCTCTGCATATGCACCAAGCATGCCGGGAACATTAGGTAAACCATGTAGTCCTGCGGCCATGCCTGCCGTAGGCGCGGGCGCTGTGCCCAGCCCTTTGCCTTGCTCGGTCATTTTGGTTTGCATATCGGTAAACGCTTGAACATTTTTCTCCAAATAGCTGCCCATAAAGCTTTGCATGGCATGGCCATAAAAACGAATCATATTGGCCAGCGCCGCCTCTGAGAACATGGGCAAGCCACCCGATTCTTCTTCTAAAATTATTTGCAGCAAGATACTGCGTGTAAGTTCTTCGCTGGTCTTAGCATCCAAGACAACAAACCCATGCCCTTCGACCACTAGTTGCTTAACCTCGGCCAAGGTTATGTAGGTGGAGCTGTTGGTGTCGTACAAGCGGCGATTAGGATACTTCTTGATAATGCGCGTGCCGTGCGGTGCAGCTGCAGCGGATGTGCTGTGGTTTGTAGACGCATTGGTGTTAGTTTTTGACGCAGATCGGGTCTTTTTGGCAGCGCCGTTGGCTTTATCATCAGCGCCGCTGGCTTGGGTTTCTTTAGTTCGCAAAAATTTCTCCTCAACTGGGTCACCGCACAACACCGCTTGGGGTGTGGGTGGTGTGCATCGATAATTTGATGCACTGCAGCACATTCTAGGCAGTTGCCGGCCTCATCTGGCTCTAGGTTAACCCTAAACCATATTTTCCGGGCATAAAAAAAGCACCACAAGGGTGCTTTTAGGGTTTGGTAGGCGGTACAAGGGTCGAACTTGTGACACCCTGCACGTCAAGCAGGTGCTCTACCACTGAGCTAACCGCCTAATGCTTTGATTTTATCACAAGCTGTTGCGGTGATTTACGGGTTGGTCGTTGCGTTAGCGTGCGCGCCGAGAAGTTGGTGACTGGTTTATCGGGCGCTTCGGCAGGAAGCAATTGGGATATCTTTCCTGTCCTTACTCCTCGCGGTCACGCAGCACCGAGCGAAGCCCCATACGACTACAAGCGTGCTGCTGTAGTGTGTGTCCTATGACAAACAATAAAGGGCCGCAGGTCCGTTTGGCATGGGACACACGCTACAGCAGTGCGCGTCCCAGAACAGCGAACTCGGTTTGAAGCTACACCGCTTTAAAACACGCTTCAAAGCACTTCTAGCAGCCTTTTGACAACGAAATAGGCCAGTAACCCAAGTAAATCCTGCTCAAGCAGCTATGTAATTGATAGTACTACCGCCGACGCGCCCAGTGCACACCTGCCACCTGCCCCACAGCTACCAGCACTTTGCCCAAGCGGCTGGCGTCGGCAACTTCTACGGTCACCGTCATCCATACCGTGCCTTGGGTTGACTGCGATTGCACGCTTTGCACATGGGCTTTTTCTTTGCTAAATACCTCGGCAATGTCGCGCAGCAGGCCCGGCCTGTCGCTGGCTTGCACCGTCACGTCTACCGCGTAGGTGGGCAGGCCGCCACTAGCGCCAGCTTTCGGTTGACCCCAGGCTACGTCTACCCCGCGCCCGGCGTCTTTTACCAGCAGTTGGCGCAAGTTGGGGCAATCGGCGCGGTGAATGCTCACGCCCTTGCCGCGTGTAACGTAGCCGCCAATGGCGTCGGGTGGCGCGGGTTTGCAGCATTTGGCCAACTGCGTTAAGAGAGAATCTACGCCCACCACCAGCACGCCACCTTTGCTGCTTTGAGATTTGAACTTTTCGGCATTGCGCGCTTGTTTCAGCAGCAACTGCGCGTCGTCATCCACCACTGGCTCAGCAGGGCGAAAAAGTTGCTCGATGGTGCGCAACGACAGTTCATCTTTGCCCACTACTTCAAACAAATCATCAGCCGTTTTAAAACCTAGTTGCGCGGCTAAATCATCTAATTTGAGCGACGTTTTACCCTCGCGCTGCAGCAGCTTTTCTACGGCCTCGCGGCCTTTAGCAATCGTCTCGGTAATGGCTATGGTGTTAAACCAGGCGCGCACTTTAGATTTTGACCGGGGGCTAGCCAAAAATCCCAGATCGGTATTCAGCCAATCACGCGAGGGCCCGCCTTCTTTCACCACCGTCACGTCTACCGTTTGGCCGTTATGCAACTGGGTGTTCAGCGGCACCAGCGCGCCGTCTACCTTGGCACCACGGCAGCGGTGGCCAAGATTAGTGTGCACGGCGTAGGCAAAATCTATTGGCGTGGCACCTGTGGGTAAATCGACAATGGCGGCGTCGGGTGTCAGCACGTAGATGCGGTCGTCCAACACGTCGTTGGCGCGAGAGGCGTTGGCGTTGTCTGCGCCATCGCCGCCAGACACATCGCGCTGCCACGCCAGTAGCTGGCGCAGTACGGCAATTTTGGCGTCGTAAGCCCCTGTGGCGCTAACGCCCGCATAGCCTTTAGCACCCGCCTCTTTGTAGGCCCAGTGGGCGGCCACGCCGGTCTCGGCATGGTCGTGCATGGCCTGAGTGCGGATTTGAATTTCTACTGGCGAATCTACAGCGTCGCGCGACGGTGCAGCGCCTGTTGATGCAGCACCTGTTAATGCACTGCCGGCCAACACCACTGTGTGCAGGCTTTGGTAGCCGTTGGCTTTGGGCTTGGCAATGTAGTCGTCAAACTCGCCTGCCATAGGTGCAAACTGGGCATGCACGTACGACAGAGCGGCGTAGCAGTCGGCCACGGTGGGCACTATCACGCGCATGGCGCGCACGTCCAGCACCTGGTCAAAGCCTAGCTGTTTGCCGCGCATCTTTTTCACAATGCTGTAGATGTGCTTGGGCCGCGCTTGCACGCTGGCCGGCACACCTGCGGCTTGCAACTGCAGCTCTAAGTCCGTGCGCAACTGCGCCATAGCGGCTTCGCGCTCAATACGTTTAGCGTCTAGCTGTTTGGCGATGGTTTTATAGGT
>JAYSWJ010000053.1:0-14508 GCA_043718065.1 Polaromonas sp. | reverse complement strand
CACACCAAGCACCAAGGCTGCGAATAAGGTGGGTGAATAAGCTAACAGTTGATCGCTCACCATGGTCATAAGAGATGGCAGGCGGTGTACTCAGCGTATCGGCATAAAGGGGGAGTAGGCGGCCCTAGGCCGCCATGGAGGACAGCCGCGTAGCTGAGTACGCCGCCTGCCAGATCCCGTACAAAACATGGAGTGCGCCGCCGGCCAGCTCCAGTACAAGAATAACAATCTTCAAGCCAAGCAAGCCCGCACAATCGCTGCAACTCGCGATGCTGGAATTTTCATTCTTCACCCTTGGCAAACCACTCCATCCCTTCAGCCTTCAATACAAGAAAATTAATCTTCCAACTGCTTTGCATCGAACAACCAGATTTTTAGCTAAACCACCCGTTTTGCATGTAGAGTGTGGCGTATGACTACATCACCTAAAAACATTGCCGTTATCGGCGCAGGCCTAGCGGGCATTACGGCCGCCCGCACTTTGGCGCAGGCTGGCCATCATGTGACGGTATTTGAAAAAAGCCGGGGCACAGGTGGGCGCATGTCTACCAAGCGCACCGAGTTTGGCAGCTTTGACCACGGCGCGCAGTACTTTACCGTGCGTGATGCGCGCTTTCGTACGCTGATGAAATGGGCTTTGGACAGCGCACCTGATGTGGCGCGCCCGTGGGCAGCTAACGCCGTGCGCGTGCTGGACGCCACCGGTGGTATCGCCGCTGCCGCCCTGCCCGCCGCCGAGCCGCACTGGGTAGCTCAGCCGGGGATGAATGCCCTGGTACAGCACTGCGCGCAGCCGCTGGCCGACGCTGGCCGCATGATGCTAAACACCCGCGTGCACCGCATCACCCATACCGCCAAAGGCTGGCACCTCAACGCGGTAGACGCCAACGATCTGGACGCCGTGTACGGTGGCTACGACCGAGTGATATTAGCCATGCCCAGCGTGCAAGCGCATGAGATGCTGGCCAATTCTGACTACCAAGCCGCGTGGACCAAAGCCATTAGCAAAGTGATAGTAGCCCCCTGCTGGACGCTGATGCTGGCCTACCCCAGCGCCGTGCCCGTGCGCCCCGGCAAACCTGCCATACCGCTAGGCCCGCAGTGGAACGCAGCACGCAGCACGCACCACCGCGTGGCGTGGCTGGCGCGCGAGTCGTCCAAGCCGGGCCGTGTAGCCATTGACCGCTGGACCGTGCAAGCCAGCGCCGACTGGAGCCGCGAGCATTTAGAAGACGACGCACCACGCGTTAAAGCCAAGCTGCTCAAAGCATTTTCCGAGGTAACCGGCATTCGCGCCGAGCCAGACTACGCCGAGGTACACCGCTGGCGCTACGCCAAAACCGAAACCCCACTGGGTAAAAACTACCTGTGGGACGCCAAAACCGGCCTAGGCGTGTGCGGCGACTGGTGCATAGGCCACCGCGTAGAAGACGCCTTTGTCAGCGGGCTAGAACTGGCACTAGCAGTTAAGTAAACAAGCGGGGGGATGCTAAACGTGGGGGCCAGCTACATTGGTAGGTTCGCGCCCTCACCCACCGGGCCTTTGCACGCAGGCTCGTTGGTCGCAGCTCTGGCCAGTTGGCTAGACGCACGCGCCCATGGCGGTACTTGGCTGGTGCGCATAGAAGATGTCGATACACCGCGCTGTGTGCCCGGCGCTGACCAAGAAATATTGCGCCAGTTGGCCGCCTGCAGCCTAGTGCCCGACGCGCCACCCGTATGGCAATCGCAACGCAGCGCGGCCTACCAAACCGCGTTGGACAGCCTGATTGCACACAACCTAGCCTACCCCTGCGGCTGTTCGCGCAAAGACATCGAAGCCGCTTGGCTAGCCATAGGATCGCCCAAGCCGCGCCACGGCGACCTGGTCTACCCTGGCACCTGTCGCCATGGGCTGCAGGGCAAAATAGCCAAGTCGTACCGCCTGCGCACTGATATTTTTTATAAGAAACAGGCGTTTGAAGCTGTATATACTGCTCAAGCAGCTATTGAATTAATAGCGAATGACAAACCTATAGTGGCACCTACCGTGCAGTGGCAAGACCGCTTGCTGGGCCCGCAGCAGCAAACCGTTTACCAAGAAGTAGGCGACTTTGTGCTGCGCCGTGCCGATGGTTTGTGGGCCTACCAACTGGCCGTGGTGGTAGATGACGCTGCCCAAGGCATTACCCACATCGTGCGCGGCGCAGATTTAGCCGACAACACCGCGCGCCAAATTGTGCTGCAGCGCGCACTAGGCTGCGCTACGCCGCAGTACCTGCACACGCCGCTAGTACTGGCCGCCGATGGGCAAAAATTGTCTAAGCAAAACGGCGCGCAGCCACTGGACACCCATCAGCCTGCGCTGTGTTTGCGCGACGCCGCACAACATCTAGGCTTAGTAGCCCACTCAAAGCATGTAAGCGACCAGCTTAGCACCTGCATCGCTCAGTGGACGGCACTGCACGTCGCGCGCGGCTAGCACGGCTCTACAATCAAAGCCGTATGACCGACACTACCCCCGCTTTACCAACGCGCAGCGCTGCCCCTGCCAGCCCCGCTACCACGCCTTCAAACGGCGCCCTTAAAAACCGCCCTATCCGCAGCTTTGTGCTGCGCACCGGCCGCACCACAGTAGGCCAGGCCAAAGCGCTAGAAGACTTGGGGCCGCAGTACCAAATACCTTACCAAGAGACTACTATTGATTTAATAGGTGCTCGAGCAGGTATTACGTTCTCCACAGGCCAAAACGTTAATAAAACCATCCTCGAAATCGGCTTTGGCATGGGCGAGGCCACAGCGCACATTGCCCAGTTAATGCCCGACACTTTGATATTAGCCTGCGAGGTGCATCCGCCCGGCGTGGGTGCGTTGCTCAAGCGTATTGGCGAGCAAGGTATTGGCAACATACGCATCATTCAGCACGACGCTGTGCAGGTGCTTACCCACATGCTGGCACCAGACAGTTTAGACGGCGTGCACATTTTCTTTCCCGACCCGTGGCATAAAAAGCGCCATAACAAGCGCCGCCTGGTTCAGCCGCCACTGGTGGCGCTGCTGGCATCGCGCATCAAACCGGGCGGCTACTTGCACTGCGCCACCGACTGGGAACACTATGCCCAGCAGATTTTGCAAGTTTTAAGCGATGAGCCCACGCTGGCCAACACCGCGCCTGCCCAATTTGCGCCTGCACAATTTGCGTCTGACAAGATCGCACCCGGCGAAGCGGCCGCAAACGCTGATGGCTACGCACCCAAACCCGATTACCGGCCCCTCACCAAATTTGAAAATCGCGGTATCAAGCTGGGCCACGGTGTGTGGGACATTGTGTTTCGCAAAAATGTTGCTTAGTTTTTGATAGCTGCTTGAGCAGGATTTACTTGGGTTACCAGCCTAAAAGGCTAAAAAATAGCGCGTCTTAGCGATTAAACGCTTCTTTCAGCACCACTTTGACCTGCGCCCACGATGTCTCCCGCGCTGCCGGGTTTTGCCCCGCCATCACACCCCTGCCTGCATGCAAGCGGCTGGGTATTTTGGGCCACTCACGCACACCGGGCAGTGGGTTATCAAAATCGTGCACGGCCCCGGCGTACACATGCAATTGCACAGCTTGCCCATGCTGCGCGGGGTTGGTATGCAGTTGCTGGGCCATCGCTATGCAAGGCGCAGGCGGTGTCCAATCGTCGTCAGAGCCTAAAAATAAAGTCAGCGACGTATTGGGCAAATAGCCTTGGCGTACCGCGTCAGCGCAGCCGGGGTAGAAAGCGATAGCGGTTTTAAACGGCATATTGAGGTTGGGTTGATTGGGTTGGCTGGTTTGCTTACCCACATCGGTAGCTGCCAGCACTGCACTGCCACCATGTGACCAGCCCAGCACCGCCACGCGCGACGCATCGGCCCACTGCTGTTGGCGTACCCAAGCCAGTGCGCCCAGCGCGTCGGCACGCCGTTCGCGTTGGGTTATGTTTCGGGTACTGATTTTTTGCAGACACACAGAATCTTCGCCGCGCGCCGTCAAGCTGTCAGGAAAGATCACATGGTAGCCCTGCGCTTGCAGCATCTCGCCCATGGCTTGGTGGCGCGCATTGAGCTGGCCTTTGCGTGCGCCCGCGCTAGCGTACAGCCCACCGCAGCCATGCAGCGCGATGACCACGGGCCGCTGGGTCAACATCACGCCCGACTCTTTGGGCTGTGGCACTTCAAACCACCATGCCTTGATCAGCGTGCCGTCTAGGCTAGGCAGGCTAACTTGCTGCTGGGCATGCAGCGTAGCGCTGGCACACCAGCAAACGGCACCCATTACACCGTAAATTAAACGTTGCCAAATCATGGGAGCAGTGTAGCGCAAGGCGTTTGTAGCTAGGTGTCAAAATAATTTGCTCTTGGTCGCTGTCGGGGTGTTGTTAGATTTGCTTATGTGGATGGCTGGCTGGTTTGTTGGGGAGTTGGTTTCTTTTGCTTCGCCAGGAAGTTGGTTGCTTGGTTCGCGTGCACATCTTTGAGTTGGTTGCTCGGTTAAAGTGCGCGCCGGGAAGCTGGACTCGAGCCGGGCATCTCTTTCGCGAAAAATACTCCGAAAACACGCGCGAATTCAGGTGTTTGTTTTGCTAGGATTGTCAACGCGCGCCTTCCTGCCTATTTTTCATCGAGACGGACCCGACTCGTCACATTGTTCTTTGCTTGGTTTTTAACAGCCCGCGCTTCGGTTAGGCGCATTTGAGGTCAGAGCAAAATTTCGTTTGTGCTGGGTGTCGCGCCGGATGTAGAAGCTTCCTGAATTTTGATCTGCCCCCAGATGCTCACATCGGGGACCACCGGTAGCGCTCTACTTTGGTCGCAAGTGAGATAGCGTATGCCGACCGCCTGGTTTCTGGTACCTCAGTAGGTAGGCGTTTGGCATACGCTATCTCACCACCCAGAGACTACGCTGATGCGAAAAGATAACCCACCAAGCCAGCAAACCAGTAATGCAGCGTAGTAGTGATGAAAATCTTACGATGCGAGTGCTGTGCAAAACGATGCGTGCGCGGTGCAAAAGTTAGCCTCCAAAACCTTAATAATTCAACGCCTACGCACAGGCTTTAGGCTGTTATCGTAGTACTCGGGCACCTTCTTTTGTACCCACATAACAAAGCTGGCAATCTCAGGATGGGCTTGTAGCGCGGGCCAAGTGGCAAAATCGCGCGCTAGTTCTTTTTCGCTCAAGGTCGCATGAATTTTGCGGTGGCAAATGCGGTGCACCGTGGTCGTTTGTCTACCGCCTTGGCTTTTGGGCACTAGGTGATGCTCGTCAACGCTGCGGCCTGCAACCAATGGCCGCGCACACAGTGGGCAGTTGCCCAGCGGCACAATTGAGTGGCCTAGTGGCAATGCATTGCGCAACGCACGTTTAGCTACCATAGTACATTGATTGAGTGATAAATTTACAATGAAATAGGCTATAGAGCACGTAGATACTGCTCAAGCAGCTATTTTAATGATAGTAGCATGGATTATAAGCCAAACGTAGCTTACACGCGCTCTGTCACCCACGCTTGCACGCTGGCCAGTGCTGCGCCTAGCTTGCTGGCGTCTGTACCGCCGGCCATGGCCATGTCGGGTTTGCCGCCGCCTTTGCCGCCTACTTGTTGGGCTACAAAATTGGCCAAGTCACCGGCTTTTACTTTGCCCATGGCGTCTTGCGTTACGCCTGCTGCAATTTGCACTTTGTCGCCGTCCACTGCTGCCAGCACGATGATGGCGGTTTTCAGCTTGTCTTTGAGCTTGTCCATCGTGTCGCGCAAAGTTTTAGCATCAGCGCCGTCTAGCTTGACGGCCAGCACTTTGATGCCTTTGACATCGACCGCGCTGTCCACCAGCGAATCTCCTTGGCTGGACGCCAGCTTGCCTTTGGCGGCAGCCAGTTCTTTCTCTAGCGCTTTCACCTCGGCTTGCACTTGGGCAATCCGTGCGGCCAGCTCGTGCGGTTGGGTTTTAAATGCAGCTGCGGCTGTGTTGACTGTAGCTTCTAGGTCTTGCACGTACTGCACGCTGTTGCTGCCGGTAATGGCTTCAATACGCCGTACGCCAGCGGCTACGCCACTTTCTGCCACTATTTTAAACAGCCCAATATCGCCAGTGCGCAGCACGTGCGTGCCGCCGCACAGTTCTTTGCTGCTGCCAATTTCTAGCACGCGTACTTCGTCGCCGTACTTCTCGCCAAACAGCATCATCGCGCCTGATTTTTTGGCAGCTTCAATTTCCATCACCTGTGCACTGGTAACCGCATTGGCCAAAATCTCAGCGTTGACTAGCGCCTCGATCGCTTTGATCTGCGCATCAGTTACCGGTGCGTTGTGTGCAAAGTCAAAACGTGTGCGCTCGGCATTCACCAAGCTGCCTTTTTGCTGCACATGCGTGCCCAGCACTTCGCGCAGGGCTTTGTGCATCAGGTGGGTAGCGCTGTGGTTGCGCATGCTGCTGGCGCGTACTGCCGTGTTCACCTGTGCGTCGATCATGTCGCCCACTGTCAGCGTGCCCTGCACTACCGCGCCGTGGTGGCCAAATACATCTGCCTTAATTTTTTGCGTGTCTAGCACGGCAAAGCTGCCTATGCCTGTGGTTAGCACCCCCTCGTCGCCCACTTGGCCACCGCTCTCTGCGTAGAACGGCGTGCTGTCTAGCACCACCACGCCGTCTTGGCCTTGTAGTAGCTGCTGTACCGGCGCGCCGTTGGTATACAGCGCCACGATTTTAGTCGCGCCTTCTAGCGTGGTGTAGCCGGTAAAGGTGTTGGCCTTGCCAGCGTAGTCCAGCGCCTTGTCCATCTTGAACTTGCCTGCAGCGCGGGCTTGCGTCTTTTGCTTTTCCATCGCCACGTTAAAGCCTGCTTCGTCGACACCCAAGTCGCGTTCGCGGCATACATCGGCGCTCAAGTCGAGCGGAAAGCCATAGGTATCGTGCAATTTGAAAGCTACATCGCCTGGCAGAGTGGCGATATTTGCTTTGCCTGTGGCAGCATCGTAGCCCAGTGCAGAGTCCAAAATCTCCATACCCGTAGCCAGCGTCTCGTAAAACCGCTCTTCCTCCACTCGCAAAACATCCATCACCCGCGCAGCGTCAATCTTCAAACGCGGGTAGGCGTCGCCCATCATGCGCACCAGATCGGGCACTAGTTTGTGAAAGAACGGCGTCTTTTTACCCAGCTTGTACCCATGGCGAATAGCTCGGCGAATAATGCGGCGTTGTACGTAGCCGCGGCCTTCGTTAGATGGATTCACGCCGTCGCTTACCAAGAACGCGGTGGCGCGAATGTGGTCGGCAATCACGCGCAAACTTTTGTTGTTCAGGTCGGTCACACCCGTTTCGCGGCCAGCGGCTTTGATCAGCTGGTCAAAAATATCAATCTCGTAGTTGCTATGCACATGTTGCAAGATAGCGGCCAAGCGCTCTAGCCCCATGCCCGTATCTACACACGGCGCGGGCAGCTTGTTCAGCGAGCCGTCGGGCTGCATGTCAAACTGCATAAATACATGGTTCCAAATTTCGATAAACCGGTCGCCGTCTTCACCGGGGCTGCCGGGTGGCCCACCTTCAATATGGTCGCCGTGGTCATAAAAGATCTCGCTGCACGGGCCGCACGGGCCGGTGTCGGCCATCATCCAAAAGTTATCGGACGCATATTTTTTGCCTTTGTTGTCACCAATGCGGATCACGCGCTCGGGCGGTAGGCCAATCTCTTGGGTCCAAATGTCGTAGGCTTCTTGGTCGTCAATGTAGACGGTAGCCAGCAGTTTGTCGGCGGGCAGCTTGTACACCTGGGTCAGCAGCTCCCAGCCCCATTTCAAACTGTCGCGTTTAAAGTAGTCGCCAAAGCTCCAGTTGCCCAACATTTCAAAAAACGTGTGGTGGCGCGCGGTGTAGCCTACGTTTTCTAAATCGTTATGTTTGCCACCCGCACGCAGGCAGGCTTGCACGGATGCGGCACGCACATAGCTGCGCTTGTCGGTGCCCAAAAACACGTCTTTAAACTGCACCATGCCCGAGTTGGTGAACATCAGCGTGGGGTCGTTGCCGGGCACCAAGCCGCTGGATTCAACCACGGTGTGGCCTTTGGTGGCATAAAAGTCGAGAAAAGAGTTGCGAATGTCCGCGACCGAGAACTGGGGGGAAACAGGGGTTAAATTGCTAGCTTGTGTCATAGCTTTGTATTTTAAGGGCTAAGGAACAGCCTTTAAGAGCGAAGGACCAGCTTTAAGGGCCGCTTGCTTGCCCATCTGACTAACCCACGGCATTGCCCAACGCACTACCCATAGCACGCTGCGCGTTGTGCATGCAGCGCCCGCTTGCGCAAGATAGCTGCCGATTACGGGCTAAAAACACGCTGGAATCGGCTTTTTATATGCAAAAATAGCGCTTAACCCAAGTAAATAATGCTCAAGCAGCTATGAAATTAATAGTATGAACTACGACACTTACCAGGCTATGACTTCGCTGCAGCTGCGCTGCGCACAGATTTTGGACAGCAACGATTTGACCAGTTGGCCCGATTTGTTCACCGCTGATGGTGTGTACCAGTTGCAATCACGCGAGAATTTTGACGTCGGCTTGCCGCTATCAGTTATGCACCTGACCAGCCAGGCCATGCTGCGCGACCGCGTGTACGCCGCGCAGCACACGCTGTACCACGGGCCCTACTACCAGCGCCATGTATGCGGCGCGCCGATGGTAACGCAACATAGCAGCGCTAGCATTCACGCCGAATCAAGCTACATCGTCGTTCGCGCGCAGCGGGACAATTTGCCGCACATCTTAAGTGCAGGCCGCTATATCGACCAACTGGTATGCCAAAACGGCACATGGAAATTTACCCAGCGCATAGTGGTTTTCGATAACGACCTGATTGCCAATTCCATCATCAAACCCATTTAAACTGCTGGCACACTGCGGCGCGCCCCGGCTTAGCGCTAATGCTAGGCCGCACAGTTTGCAGTAAATTACTTTAAGCCTAAACTATTTTTTGGAGCCTTCCCATGACCACCCGCCGTTTGGTTTTATCTCGTAGTGCCGCCCTAGTGGGTGCGGCTTGCACAGGCCTTTTGCTGCCGCAGATCGCACGCGCGCAAAGCAGCAAAATCCGCGTCGGCCTGATGCTGCCCTACACCGGTACCTTTGCGCAGCTGGGTGTGGCCATCGAAAACGGTTTTCGCATGGCGCTGGCAGAGCAAGGCGGCAAGCTGGGAGGCCGCGAAGTAGAGTTTTTTAAAGTAGATGACGAATCTGAGCCGTCCAAGGGCGTAGAAAACGCCACCAAGCTGGTGCAACGCGATAAAGTGGACGTGCTGGTAGGCACAGTGCATAGCGGCGTGCAAATGGGTATTCAAAAAGTAGCCCGCGAAAGCGGCGTGCTCAGCTTGATTCCTAACGCGGGCGTGCATGCCGCCACGCGCGCGCTGTGCGCACCTAATGTGTTTCGCACCAGCTTTAGCAACAGCCAGCCTACCCGTGCACTGGGCAAAGTGATGGTGGACAAAGGCCATAAAAAAGCCGTGTGGATTACCTGGAAGTACGCTGCGGGCGACGAGGCGCTAGAAGGCTTTAAAGAAGGCTTCTTAGCCGCGGGTGGCACCATCATCAAAGAAATGAGCCTGCCGTTTCCTAACGTAGAGTTTCAAGCTTTCTTGACCGAGATTGCCTCGCTCAAGCCGGACGCAGTGGCTTGCTTTTGGGCAGGCGGCGGTGCGGCCAAATTCATCAAAGACTACGCTGCTGCAGGCCTGAAAGGCAAAATTCCTTTGTACGGATCTGGCTTTTTAACCGAAGGCGTGCTAGATGCAGCAGGCCCCGCTGCCGACGGCATTATTACCACCATGCACTACAGCGACTCGCTAGACACCGCGCGCAACCAAGCGTTCCGGCTGGCCTATGCCAAAACCTACAAAGCGCAGCCCGATGTATACGCCGTGCAAGGCTACGACACAGGTTTGCTGCTGGTGCAAGGCGCCAATGCGGTGAAAGGTGATTTGGCCAACAAAGTTGCGCTGTACGCCGCCATGGAAGGTGCCACCATCGACAGCCCGCGCGGCAAATGGACCATGAGCAAGTCGCACAACCCGGTGCAAGACATTTATGTACGCCAGGTAGAAAACAAAGAAAACAAAGTGATCGGCGTAGCTGCTAAAGCGCTGGCCGACAGTGGCGCTGGTTGCAAGATGGGTTGATTGCAGTAATATCAAATTGCCATTCACCAAAAAAGGGAGGCTTGCCTCCCTTTTTTTAACTTATTGACTACTTATGACCTTGTCCACCTACCTGCTGTACCTAGCCGCCGTCGCTTTACTGGTGCTCACCCCCGGCCCTACTATGCTAATGAGCATGACCAACGCTATTGCCCACGGCGCACCTAAAGCCATGGCGTCGGCCAGCGGCAGCATTACCGCTGCGCTGGGCATGATCTTGCTATCGTCGCTGGGGCTTGGTGCAGTGCTGGCGGCGTCGGACACTGCGTTTTGGATTTTGAAGCTGGTGGGTGGTGCTTACCTCATTTACCTGGGTATTAAAACCTTCCGCAGCCCGGTTAGCAGTTTTGATTTGCCCACAGCCACTACCAACGCCGGCACGTCTATGCGCAAGCTGTACCTGCAAGGCATGCTGGTGGGCGGCAGCAACCCCAAAGCCTTGCTGTTTTTTGCTGCCTTCTTTCCGCAGTTTGTCGACAGTACCCAGCCTTGGGCACCACAGTTTGCGATTTTGGCGCTTACCTTTGTAGTGTTTGAATTAACCACTTTAAGCTTGGCCACCCTGTTTGCTGCGCGCATAGCGCCTTGGCTGCGCCAAGCGGGCCGCGCACGCATATTTAACCGCGTCTCGGGCGGTTTGTTTGCAGGCATGGGCTGTTTATTGCTGGCAGCACGCAAATAATCTGCGCCTTTTAAGACCATGGATTTCAGCACTTTTCTGATCCAGTTGCTCAACAGCGTGCAGTACGGGTTGCTGCTGTTCATGCTGGCAGCCGGTTTGACATTGATCTTCGGCATCATGGGCGTGGTTAATTTGGCGCACGGCAGCTTTTATATGTTGGGTGCTTACACGGCATGGTCGCTGGCCACACTCACCGGTAGTTTTGCACTGGCCATCATTGTCGGCACGGTGCTGGCAGTCATGTTTGGGTTAGCGCTAGAGTGGCTGCTGTTTAGGCACTTTTACCAGCGTAGCCACCTTGACCAAGTGTTGCTGACGTTTGGGTTGATTTATATTTTTGAAGAAGCCCGCTCCATCCTGTGGGGCGACGATGTGCATGGTGTGGATATTCCGGCTGCGCTGTCCGCGTCTATCCCGCTGACCGACAACTTGTCTTATCCGGTCTACCGCCTGTTTATGAGCGGCGTGTGCATCGCGCTGGCTGTTGGGCTGTATTTGTTAATTTCTAAAACCAAGCTCGGTATGAAAATACGCGCTGGTGCGTTTAACAGTGACATGGCGCAAGCACTGGGCGTTAACGTTAAACGCATTCAAATGATTGTGTTTGCACTGGGCGTGGCTTTGGCTGCGGTGGCGGGCATGATAGCGGCACCCATCGCGTCGGTGTATCCCAACATGGGCTCTAGTGTGCTGATCATGTGCTTTGTCGTAGTGGTGATTGGCGGCATAGGCTCGGTACGCGGCGCACTCATTGCGGCGCTGCTGGTTGGCTTGGTAGACACCTTTGGCAAGGTGTTGTTTCCGTCGGTGGCTAGCATGCTGGTGTATGTGCTGATGGCGCTGGTGCTGTTGTTCAAGCCCGAAGGCTTGTTTAAACAATGATGTCCTGCACATGAGCACAGCACAAGCTAATTTAGAGCGGCTGCCGCGCAGCCTGCAGTTTGCTTTGGCTTTAAGCGCTATTGCCTTGGCGGTGTTTCCGTTTGTGGGCAGCGACTTTTATATTGGCATGGTCACGCGCATGATGATCATGGCTATTTTTGCGATGAGCTTGGATGTGCTGCAAGGCGTCACGGGATTAGTCTCGCTAGGCCATGCGGCTTATTTTGGCCTGGCAGGCTATGTGCTGGCTTTTGTCTCGCCTGCGGACAGTGCAGCCAGCATTTGGTGGACGCTGCCACTGGCCGTGGGTGCGTCTGCTTTAGCCGCTGCGGTGATAGGATTTTTTGCGGTGCGCACGCATGGCATTTACTTCATCATGGTCACCATGGCGTTTGCGCAAATGGTGTTCTTTATTTTTTTTGACAATAAGGTTTTAGGCGGCTCGGACGGTTTGTACATCAACCTTAAACCGTCGGTCAGCTTCGCTAGCTTTGAGCTGCTTAACCTGGACAATAAACGCAGCCTGTATTTCTTGGTTTTTGGCTGCATGCTAGCGGTGTATTTTTTCTTGCGCCGCGTACTGTTCAGCCCGTTTGGCCGCACGCTGGGCGGTATCCGAATTAACGAGCACCGTATGCGGGCTATGGGCTACCGCACCTTTGGCTACAAGCTGGCAGCCTTCACGCTAGCGGGTGCGCTGGCAGGCGTGGCGGGCTATTTGTGGGGCGTGCAAACTGGTTATATCAACCCCGAACTTATGGGCTTTCATAACAGCGCCCACGTCATCATGATGGTGATCTTGGGCGGCATGGGCAACTTTGCCGGGGCCATGGTGGGTGCGTTTGCCTTTGAAGCTTTTTTGCACCTGTTCAAAGACATTACCAAGCATTGGCAGTTGCTGATGGGCGGATCTATCGTCGCTGTGGTGATTTTTGCGCCGCGCGGATTGTTGGGATTGGTAGAAAAATTTACAGGTAAAAAACCTGCTGTTCCTGTAGATTCTGACGAGGTCAAGCCATGAGCGAAGTACTTTTGGTGGCCCAAAATCTCACCAAGCGTTTTGGCGGCTTAGCCGCTGTTAACGACATTTCCATCACCCTGCATCGCAACACCATCCATGCTGTGATTGGCCCCAACGGTGCAGGCAAATCTACTTTGACTAACCTGTTGTCAGGTGACATAGCTGCCACCTCTGGCAGCGTGCACCTGATGGGTAAAGACGTGACAGCTGCAACACCTGAGGCAATCTCTCGCGCAGGCCTGGGCCGCAGTTACCAGAAAACCAATATATTTTTACCGCTTACCGTGTGGGACAACGTGCACCTAGCCGCCCAGTCGCGCGCGCAGCACCCTCTGCGTTGGTTGTCTGGTGCTACAAATTTCGAAGCTGCTCGAGCAGGTTCTATAAAGGCTATTGCCCAATCTGGCTTACAAAATCGCATGCACAGCTTGGCTGCGGCCCTATCGCACGGAGAGCAGCGCCAGCTAGAAATAGCCATGGTGCTGGCCACGCAGCCGCAGGTGCTGCTGCTAGACGAGCCGCTGGCGGGCATGGGCACGGCAGAGGCAGCGCAAATGATTGCTTTGTTGCAGTCGCTTAAAAAAGACCATGCCATCTTGTTAGTAGAGCACGACATGGATGCCGTGTTTACATTGGCCGATCAACTGACAGTCATGGTCAACGGCCAAATGATTGCCAGCGGCAAGCCCTTGGATGTACGCAACAATGCCGCCGTGCAAGCCGCTTATTTAGGCGAGGAGTACGCATGAACGTATCCAACCATGCGCCGCTGATTCAAGTGCAAGGCTTGCACAGCTACTACAGCGCTAGCCATATTTTGCGCGGCATTGACTTTGCTGTGGGCCAAGGCGAAACCATTGGCCTGATGGGTCGCAACGGCATGGGTAAATCGACCCTGCTCAAGTCCATTATGGGTCTAGTCAAGCCCGCGCGCGGTAGCGTGCACATCGCTGGCCAAGACATGACGGGCAGGTCGGCCTATGAGGTAGCCCAATTGGGTATTGCCTATGTGCCCGAGGGGCGCGGTATTTTTGGCAACCTGACAGTTAAAGAAAATTTAGTTATGGCTGCGCGTAAAAGTCGGCACACCAGCACTGGCACTGGCACTGGCACTGGCAATGGCTCAGCACCGCACGACTGGACTTACGACCGGGTGCTAGACATCTTTCCGCGCCTGAAAGAGCGGCTTGGCCAGTGCGGGCAGCAGCTTTCAGGCGGCGAGCAGCAAATGCTGACGATTGGCCGTGCGCTGATGACCAACCCAGACGTATTGATTTTGGACGAGGCTACTGAAGGTCTGGCGCCGCTGATTGCCAGAGACATTTGGCGCATTTGCGAGACCATTAAACAAACCGGCATTAGCAGCGTGATTGTGGACAAAAACTATAAACACGTCACGCAGATCACCGACCGCAATGTCATTTTGGTCAAAGGTGAGGTGGTGTTTGCAGGAACCTCGCAGGAGCTTCATGCTCAGCCTGAACTCTTGGTGCGATACTTGGGAATGTAGTTAGCCAAAATTCAACATTTTTGACAGCTTTTGGGATAAAAATCTGCTGATAAGCTAAAAAAGGACAAAAAAATACCCGCTTGCGCGGGCATTTTTTCGCTTTGGGCGGCTAATTACTTAGCTGCTGGAGCTGCTGGCTTTTTGCCGGCTTTTTTCTTCATTTTCTTTGCCATGATAGTCATCCTTAGATTATGAGGGTTAAGATTCACCTGCTTTT
>JAYSWJ010000052.1:0-14533 GCA_043718065.1 Polaromonas sp. | reverse complement strand
GACCATTAAAAACTCCTGTTCGAGCCATCATAGGCTCGGCTTTAGACCCGGAGTTTCCACTCATAAAATTGTTCAAATTTGTGAGACCACTTCTCTGTGCGCAAAGCTTGCAAGTACCTTAAAGCAAAAACCCCGCCACGGCAAGCGCGGGGCGGGGTTTGTATAAAGCTGCAGGCTTACTTCTTAGCGTATTCTTCTACAGGCTTGTCGTTAGGTGTGGCCCAAGCTGCCTTGGTAGCGTCGCTGGCTACTAAGCCCACTTTGGCGTTCTTTGGTGGGATGGGTTGCACAAACCACTTGTCATAGCTTTTGGCCAAGTCGCCCGATTTGATCATGGCTTTAACGGTGTCGTCAGCCAATTTTTTCATCGTAGGGTCGTCTTTGCGCACCATGATGGCAATTGGTTCTACGCTGAGTACTTCACCCACAATTTTGTAGTCGGCAGGTGACTTAGATGTAGCAATGTTGCCAGCCAAAATTTGGCCGTCCATCACAAACGCATCGGCGCGGCCCGATTCCAGCAGCAAGAAGCTGTCGGCATGGTCTTTACCAAACACTTCTTTGAAGTCTACGTTAGTGGCTTTTTCGTTTTTGCGCAGCAGCTGCACCGAGGTGGTGCCCGTGGTGGTGGCCACGTTTTTACCGTTCAGTTGTGCGATGGCGGTGATGCCAGAGTTGGCTTTGACAGCGATACGCACTTCTTCTACGTAGGTGGTCACTACAAAAGACACGTCTTTTTGGCGCGTTGCGTTGTTGGTGGTCGAGCCACACTCGATGTCGATGGTGCCGTTTTGCAGCAAAGGAATGCGGTTGGCAGAAGTCACCGAGGTGTATTTAACTTCTAGCTTTTTGCCAGCCGCTTTTTCCATGTCGGCAACGATGCGTTGGCATACTTCAATATGGTAGCCAGCATATTTGCCGTCACCTAGGGTGTAGGACAGCGCGCCAGATGAGTCACGCACGCCCATGTTCACCACGCCAGAGGCTTTGACTTTGTCCAACGTAGAGGTGGCCTGCGCAAATGCAGTGCCTGAGGTGGCAGCGATAACGGCCAGTGCGGCCAAGGCGATTAATTGCTTTTTCATAATTTCTCCAGAAAAATAAAGCACAACGAGACAAAAAATAACTTAAAAAATAACTTATTACCCAACAACGAGATTTTAAAAGTTGAGGCTTGCGGGAATACCCGCGAAATACACTTCTACCCATGCATTTCTTGCATAAATCCTTGCACGCGAGTTTACAGCAGGGCTAGAACGGGACCACATCAGTAGGATATTTCCAAAAATCACGCAGCAAATAACTAACGGGTAAGCCTAGAGCAGTGTTCTTGGGCGGTATGGGTTGTGCAAACCATTTGTCGTATATAGCGTAAATTTCGCGGCTGTTGATCAGCCGCCTCATTTCGGTGTCGATAAGTTTTTTAAACGCAGGGTCGTTTTTGGGCAGCATGATAGCCAGAGGCTCGGTGGTAAGAAATTTGCCCACTACCTTCAGCGCTTTGGGGTTGGGGCGGCCCGCTGCCAGCCCAAACAGCAATACATCGTCCATTACAAACGCATCGGCCTCGCCTTTTTCCAGCATCTCAATAGCTTTGCCGTGGTCAGGGGCTTCGATAATCGTCAGGCCTAGCAGGCGTTCTCGGTTGGCAGATTCCACAGCCTTGAGCGGCGTAGTGCCTTTGGTCGACACTAGTTTTTTACCCACCAGGTCTTCAATACGTTCGGCAGCACTGTCCGCGCGCACCAGCATGCGCGCACCGGTAATAAAGTGCGGCACGGTGAAGTTTACTTTTTGGCGGCGCTCGGCATTGTTGGTGGTAGAGCCGCACTCCATATCGGCCTTGCCTTGTTCGATGGTGCTAATGCGGTTGGCAGGGGTCACCATCAGGTAAGTTACGCCGCCTTCTTTGGCGCCCATATTTTTGCGCACGGCATCGGCTAGTTTTAAACACAAATCTACCGCGTAACCAATAGGTTTTTTATCAGCACCCAAGTACGAAAACGGCACCGATGATTCTCGGTGCGCAATCACAATATCTCCACCGTTTTTAACGCGGTCAAGTACGCTTTGCTGTGCTAGGGCGCTGCAGGCGCAGGCCGATAGCGAAAGCAGTAACGCGCTCTTGCGCGCTGTAATAAGCCATTTTGGTGCAATCATTATGTGTCTCCAAGGATTTGTAGTTCTCCCTGCACGGACTGTGCCTGTTTGCGTGCTACGCCAGGTCTTCAGTCGAGTTTAGCGCTAGCTTTTGTTTTAATTAGGCAGCCAAGGGCATGGGTTGCGTCAATTTATCAGGCACTAGCAGCGCCTGCAGTTGCGCTTGAGTCATGATACCCAAGCTTTCGGCTACCTCGGCGATGGGTAAACCCGTGGCGATAGCGGTTTTAGCGATGAGGGCTGATTTTTCATAGCCAATCAACGGGTTGAGCGCGGTAACTAAAGTAACCGATTCGCTTACACGCTTAGCCAATAGTTCTCGGTTAGCCTCTATGCCAGCAACGCAGTTGGCTTGCAGTGTGAGGCACGCTTGGCTTAGGTGGCTGATGCTCTTGAACAGGCTCCAGCCCATGATGGGCTCGAACGCATTGAGCTGCAATTGCCCTGCCTCGCTGGCCATGGTGACCGTGATGTCGTTGCCAATCACCTCAAATGCCACTTGGTTCATCACCTCGGGAATCACCGGGTTCACCTTGCCCGGCATGATGGACGAACCAGCTTGGCGCGCAGGCAGCTTGATGTCGCCAAAGCCTGCTTGCGGGCCACTGGACAGCAGGCGCAGGTCGTTGCAAATTTTGCTGAGTTTGCAGGCAATGCGCTTGAGCACGCCCGACAGCTGCACAAACGCACCCGTGTCTTGTGTGGCTTCGATCAAGTTGTGGGCTTTGACGACGGGAATCTTGCTTTCTTCAGCGAGAAACCTACACGCCATGTCGGCATAACCCATCGGTGCGTTAATACCCGTGCCAATCGCCGTAGCGCCTAAGTTGATTTCTTCAATCAGCGCGCGCGCCTCGCGCAGCCGCGCCTCGTCTTCGCCGATCATGATGGCATAAGTTAAAAATTCTTGGCCTAGTGTCATAGGCACGGCGTCTTGCAGCTGGGTGCGGCCAATTTTGAGAATGTCTTTGAACTCATCGGCCTTAGCTTCAAAGCCTTGGCGCAAAATGGCCATCGAGGTGAGCAAACGCTCAATACCTGTCCACAGCGCAATACGCACGGCGGTAGGGTATACGTCGTTGGTGCTTTGCGATGCATTGACGTGATCGTTAGGGTGCAGCACGTCGTAGCGGCCTTTCTCGTGGCCTAATTTTTCTAGCGCTATATTGGCCAGCACTTCATTGACGTTCATATTGGTAGACGTACCTGCGCCGCCTTGGATCACATCGACCACAAATTCGCTGTGGTGTTTGCCTTCGATCAAGTCGTTGCAGGCCAAGATGATGGCGGCGGCACGTTTGCGGTCCAGCGCGCCAAGCTCAGCATTGGTACGGGCGGCGGCTTTTTTAACCAGTCCAAAAGCGCGAATTAAATCGGGCATGGCGGATATAGCTATGCCGGAGATAGGAAAGTTGTCGACCGCGCGCAGTGTGTACCCCCCAGTAAGCGTTAAAGGGAATTTGCATCTCGCCCAAAAAGTCGTGTTCAGTGCGGTGAGATGCTGGCTTGCTGTCGGTGGTCATGGTGTTCAGCCCTGTGGTGTATAGATGGCTGAACTGTAGGTTTATCGGGCTGCATAAGCCAATGCTGTTTGAAGGCTTAACTATGCAAAAAATTTATTGATGCTTAGTTATGATAATTTTGCATGATTTTGTTGCAGGGGATCTCCCTTAGGAAACGTTTGATGGTTGCGTTGTTAATTACTTGGGTTAGATGGGTTGTTGAACCAGAGGCTGTTTTTCTGGCTTAGTCTCTGAGTGGTGAGACAGCGTATGCCAACCGCCTTCATACTGGGCATACCAGAAATCAGGCGGTCGGAATACGCTATCTCACTTGCGACCAAAGTGGCGCGTTACCGGTAGTCGCCGATTTGAGCATTTGGGGTCGGATCAAAATTTAGGAAGACCCTGCATCCGGCGCGACACCCAACACCAACGAAATTTTGCTCTGGCCCCAAATGCTTCTCTCCGGCGCGCGGGCTGCTGAAAAAACCGCTAGTCACAACCGCCCTACAACCGAAGCACGGGCTGCTGAAAAAACGCTAATCGCAACAACCCCATAACCGATGCGCGGGCTGCTAAATCCAAGCAAAGAACAATGTGACGAGTCGGGTCCGTCTCGATGAAAAATACTACGACAGGCGCGCGTTGACGATACTAGCCAAACAAACACCTGATTTCGCGCGTGTTTTCTTAGTATTCTCACAGCCAGATGCCCGGCTCGAGTCCAGCACTCCGGCGCGCACGCGAAGAGAGCCACAAGCTTACCGGCGCCCACCCTAACTAAGTAGCCAACTTCCCGGTGCACACGCTAACCAAGCCATCAACTCTGCGTACAAGATGCATAATAACGACTATGTACACTACAAAATCAATAGCTGCTTGAGCAGGTTTTACTTGGGTTACAGCCCTAAAATACCTAAAAAACATCATCTCCAACGCGTAAAATAACTGTGTGACTTTTATTCGCCATTTTTTACTCGCCGTGCAGTTCTTCACCCGCATACCCGTCACAGGGCGGCTGGCGGCGTGGGTGGGGTACAGCCCAGACATGTTGCGCAGCAGCGCGGCGCATTTTGCAGGTGTGGGCTGGATAGTGGGGTTGGTAGCGGCAAGCGTGTACGCGGCGGTGATGGTGATGACACAGGGCGTGTTTGCGCCGCTGGTGGCAGCATGTTTGTCTACCATCGCCACTGTCATGCTAACCGGCGGCTTCCACGAAGACGGCTTGGCCGATGTGGCCGACGGACTGGGCGGCAGCTACGATCGCGCGCGGGCGCTGGAGATTATGAAAGACTCGCGCGTAGGTGCGTTTGGCGCGATGGCACTGGTACTGGCGCTGGTAACTAAGGTGAGCTTGCTAGCAGCCATTGGTGCGCAAGCAGTGGCGCGGGTTGATGGACGGGTTGAGGGGCCATATGACCTGCGCAGCTTGTGGCTGGTGTGCGTGCTGGTGCTGTGCGCGCACGTGGTCTCGCGCGCAGCGCCCATGCTGCTGGTATGGGCGCTGCCGCATGTGAGTGATACAGCAACGTCTAAATCTAAACCGCTGGCAGATAAGATCAACACTGGCGCGCTTTTAGCCAATTTTATATGGTGTTTTATGCTTCTAGCCCCCGTAATACCTGCTCAAGCAGCTATGGTATTTATAGTAGGCTTACTGGGTTCAATAGGTGCACTGGGGTGGATGTATCGCTGGTTTAACCGGCGTTTGCAGGGTTTTACGGGTGATTGTTTAGGCGCTACGCAGCAGGTGTGTGAGCTGGCTTTTTATGGGGCGACGTGGGTGGCAATATGCAACCTGCCTGCTGTAACGCGGTAATCAGCCCATGCAATTTTGGTTAATTCGCCACGGGCAGCCGCTAGTAGCGCCCGGTGTGTGCTACGGCGCGCTAGACATGGCGGCAGACCCGGCAGCTACGGCACTGGCGGCTACGCAGCTGGCGGCTGCGCTGCCGCAGGGTTTGCAGGTGCTTTACTCCCCTGCGCTGCGCTGCCGCCAACTAGCCGACTCTGTGCATACGGCGCGCCCAGACCTGGTTATGCACTGCGCGCCCGATCTGCGCGAGATGAATTTTGGCCACTGGGAAGGTCAGCGCTGGGACGCCATTTCCCCCAGCGAGTTAGGTGCCTGGACGGATGATTTTGAAAATTACCAGTGCGGTGTTACAGGTGAGTGCACGGCAGATTTTGTGCTGCGCGTATTGCGCGTTGCATTGCGCTGCGCGCAGCCTGCGCAGGTGGTGCCGCTAACGGCTGCGCAAAACAATAGCACAAGCCCCGTGCCACCGGCAATAGCTTGGATCACGCATGCGGGCGTGGTGCGCGCTATTGCGTGGCTGTTGCAGCAGGCTGGCCCTGAAACGGCTGGCCAGACGAAGGAGTGGCAGCGCCCTCTGGCGTCAGAGCGCCGCCGTCTGGGCCTGCGCGCAGACGCTTGGCCCCTGCACGCACCGCATTTTGGACAGTGCCAGCAGCTGGACTGGACTGCTCAGGCATCGGCGCACTGGGCGGCACGCCCACAGCTGGCGGCGGAATCACCATAGGCGGTGCAGGCATGGAGATCGGTGCAAATTGTAGGGTCGGTTGCGGTACTTGTGGCACTACAACGGGCAGTGCAGACCCCGCCACAATGCTGATCAGCGCAGGCAGCTCCAGCGTCAGTCCGTCATTGGCGTCGGGAGCGCTGGCTAAGCGTACCAACCTAGATTGCACAGCCTGCACCATCACACCTGAGGCCACCTCTGCGCCCACACGGTAAGGCCGCGCGGGCTTGCCGTCTACCGCCAGCAGGGCAATGCCTTGGCTGGCTGTTGTGCCTGCCACCAATCCGGTTAGTACAAACCTGGAAGCGTTAATGTTGCTGGCCACAGGCGCTGCGGCCAGTGGCATGCCGCCACCCAAGCCACGGCTAAGGGCAACGCTGTCGATGGCCGTGTTGGTTTGCGTGGTGACCACGGCGGCGTTGGCAGGGGCCGCCGTGCCGCTGACAAACTTCAAAGCCCAAAACACCACGCCTGCGCCCGCTAACAACCAAATAGCAAATGTTGCAAGTCGTATAGTCCAATTTTTTTGCATTTGCATATTATGATGGCTTTATGAAGCAATCACACCTCATCCCCATAGCCCTGAATTCTGTTTGTAATGACACGCTACAGCAGCCGTGCGCATCGCCGCGCGAGTCGCTGTATGCATTGCCGCAACACTCGCGTTGGCAGCGCGGCTTCACCTTAATTGAACTCATGGTAGTTTTGGTCATCATAGGGGTTTTGGCAGCGATTATTGTGCCTAACGTACTAGACCGTGCAGACGATGCACGGGCTACCGCAGCCAAAACCGATATTACCAACACCATGCAAGCTCTTAAACTGTACAAGCTGGACAACCAGCGCTTTCCCAGCGCTGAGCAGGGCTTGCAAGCCTTGGTTGCCAAGCCCACGGTAGGTGCTATTCCGGCCAACTGGAAGCCCTATGTTGAGAAGCTGCCCAATGACCCTTGGGGCCGACCTTACCAGTACCTCAACCCTGGCATTAAAGGCGAGATAGATGTGTTGTCCTTCGGTGCAGACGGCCAAGCCGGCGGCGAGGGCAAAAATGCTGACATTGGCAGTTGGTGATTATTTAGCCCCCACGCTTGCTGCTTCGCAGTCTGCGCTGCCCCCAGAGGGGGCCGGCCTTGCTTGGGGCGGCCCGGCGCGGCGGCTGACCTTCTCCACGCGTGCCTCGCTGTCGCGGGGCTTTACACTGCTGGAGTTGTTAGTTGTCTTAGCCATCATCGCTATTGCAACAGCAGGTACAACACTGGCATTGCGCGATAGCAGCGTAACGGCGCTAGAGCGTGAAGCGCAGCGCTTGGCGGCCGTCTTAGAAGCTGGGCGTAGCCAGTCGCGCACCACGGGTTTATTAGTAGCCTGGCAGGCCAACGACGAGGGCTTTACGCTAAGCGAAGATATGGTGCCCGCCGCCACAGCCACACAGGCGTGGCTGACGCCGGGTATTACCGTACAAACCACCAACAATCGGTCGTCAGTGATTTTGGGGCCCGAGCCCATCATTGCTGCGCAGTCAATCACCCTGTTTTTAGCAGGGCGGCGCATTCAAATCACCACCGATGGGCTGCGCCCGTTTCGCATCCAAAGTGGCGATGCGTTGCCTGAGGCCAACCCATCGTGATGCGCCGTCGCCCAATCCAAGGCTTTACCTTGATCGAGATCTTGGTAGCGTTGGCCATTGTGTCGATTGCGCTGTTGGCAGGCACGCAAGCCATCTCGGCACTGGCACGCGGCGCACAGCGACAAAGTGATGTGCTGCTGTCGCAAATATGTGCTGAGAATGAACTGGTCAAAATGCGCCTGTCCAAACAAATGCCGGGCGTAGGCGACAGCACAACCACATGCCAGCAAGCGGGTAAAACATTTACCGTGCAACTGGAAGTGCGCCCTACGCCAAACCCCAGTTTTCGCCGTGTAGAGGCACGGGTGCGCGACGAAAACGCAGCAGTGCTCAGCGTGTCTACCATTGTGGGCAGGTACTGAGCATGCGGGCAATACATATGCAAGCACGCCGCACGTCACAGGGTTTTACGCTAATTGAAGTGTTGGTGGCGATTTTTATCATGTCGATGCTGGCGGTGATGAGCTGGCGCGGCATTGACGGTATGGCCCGCGCAGAGGAGATCAGCCGCCAGCGGGCCGACTATGTAGCCACCATGCAAACTGCACTGGCGCAGTGGCAAACCGACCTTGACCAAATGACCGGCGCTGCGCATTACACTGCTATGGACTACGACGGCCGGGTACTGCGCGTGACACGCAGCTTTGCAGGCGCTGAAATTCGCGTAGTAGGCTGGACACGCCGCAGTGTGGACGGGCAAACACGCTGGCTACGCTGGCAGTCAGACGCGTTAAAAAATCGTGCCGATTGGCAAAACGCTTGGGCACAGGCCACGCGTTGGGGCCAAAACCCCGGCGATGCGGAACGTACCAACGAAACAGTGGTGGCCAGCATAGATGATTGGCAGCTTTTCTACTACCGCAACGATGGCTGGTCAAACCCTTTGTCGAGTGCCGAAAACGCAGCTGCGCCAGCCACCGGGCAGCAACCCGTCACAGGGGTAGGCGCAGGGCTGATCCCGCCACCCGACGGCGTGCGGCTGGTACTAACCCTGTCGCAAGGGCACGCACTGGCAGGCACGCTCACCCGCGACTGGGCGCAGCCGCGCACAGGGGGCGGTAAATCATGACAAATGCTACAAGCCCCCACGCTTGCCGCTGCGCGGGCTGCGCTGCCCCCCGAGGGGGCCGGCCTTGCTTGGGGCGGCCCGGCGCGGCGGCTGCACGCCCCCGCACACACCAACGTGGCGCGGCCTTGCTGCTGGCCATGCTCACCGTTACCTTGGTGGCCAGCTTTGCGGCAGCGGCGGCGTGGCAGCAGTGGCGGGCCGTAGAAGTTGAAACTGCCGAGCGGGCGCGGGTGCAGGCGGGCTGGATCTTGGTGGGTGCGCTGGACTGGGCGCGACTGATTTTGCGTGAAGATGCGCGCTCGGGCGGCATTGACCATTTGGCTGAACCTTGGTCAGTGCCACTGCAAGAAGCGCGCTTGTCCAGCTTTTTAGCGGCTGACAAAAATAATACCGAACTTAGCCCCGATGACCAAAATGCTGAACTCTTTTTATCTGGCCAAGTGGCCGATATGCAAGCACGGCTGAACGTGACCAACTTGATTGAGAGTGGCAAAGTGTCTGAGCCTGCGCTGCGCAGCTGGGTCAAGCTGTTTGATCTATTTAACCTAGACCAACGTGAACTGCTGGGCATGGTAGAAAACCTGCGCCTTGCTACCGACAGCGCTGACACCACCAACACGCCGCTGCAGCCCCAACGCGTAGACCAACTGGTGTGGCTGGGCTTGTCTGCCACCTCGCTTGAGGTGCTGCGGCCTTTCATCACCCTGCTGCCCGGCCGCACGCCGGTGAACCTCAACACCGCAGCGGCTGAGGTGCTGTATGCCAGCGTACCCACCCTTGAGCTGGCGGGCGCGCGCGCTATGGTGCAGCAGCGCAGCACACAGCACTTTCGCTCGCTGGCAGAAGCAGGCCAAGCCGTGCCTACCGTAGCAAGCCAAATCAGCGATGGGCAACACAGTGTTGCAAGCAATTACTTTGAGGTACGCGGGCGGCTGCGGCTAAACGCTACCGTGGTGCAAGAACGCTCATTGGTACAACGCACAGGCCTAGACGTGAAAACCCTATGGCGCGAGCGCGCAACGCTGGCCAAATTTGAGAGCCAAGCCTCTCTACAATGAGGGCACCTGCTTATGACTACCCTGATTGTTACCCTCAACACCCCCGGCCAGCCAGACCCTGACATGGCCTACTGCCAGGTCTCTAACGCCCAAACCATCAACAGTTACGGCAGCGCTGCCTTAGGTTTGTTGCCGCGTGCAGACGATGTAGTGCTGCTCTTGCCTAGCGCTGCGGTATCGTGGCACAGCGTAGGGCTGCCCAAGCTAGCGCGCTCGCTGTCGGCCCCCAAGCTGCGTGCCATGCTGGAAGCACTGGCCGAGGAAGTGGTACTAGACGACCCAGCAGGTTTGCACATTGCGCTGTACCGCCCCAAAGAAGGGCTTACCCCGCAGGCAGCTTGGTTGGCCGTGTGTAATAAAGCATGGCTGTCTGAGCAATTGCAGTTTTTTCAAGGCGCGGGCTACAAAGTCAGCCGCATAGTGCCACAGGCTTATCCACTGAATGCCAAGGCAACCAGTGTTGAAGGCGCCGCTGGAATAGCCGCACCAGCGGCACGTTTGCATGCCAGCGGCAGCCCCGATATGGTGATGGTGACCATGACCGACAACCAAGGCGTACTCACCGTATCGCTGGCCCAGGCCAAACTGCTGTGGCCGCAATTGCGGGCTGACGACACATTTGCTGTGTCTGCTGAGCCCGCAGTAGCCGCCGCCACTGAAGCGGCACTGAACATCAAAGTCACCGTAGTACAAGCCGCGCAAGTCGCTTTGCAGGCCATGCTAGATGCAAAGAGTGATGGCGTTGACTTAGCCCAAGGCAGCTTGGCACTGACAGGCAGTGACCGCTGGCTACAAAAAGTAGGCGGCACGCTACGCCATTGGCTGGCAGCGCCTGAATGGCGTGCCGCCCGCGCAGGCGCAATGGTCCTGGCCTTGGTAAACGTAGTAGGTTTAAATGCCTGGGCTTGGAAAGAGCGCAGCAGCTTGGCCGACAAACGCAGCCAAACCACCCAAATATTGACGCAAGCTTTTCCTAAAGTAAAGGTCGTTGTCGATGCTCCCGTACAGATGCAGCGTGAGATGAATGCATTGCGGCAGTCTAGCGGTAGCTTAGGCGGGCGTGATTTTGAGAGTTTGTACGCGCGGTTTTTTGCGTTGGCAGCGGGCGTTGCAGCGCCCACAGCCATTGAATTTTCTGGGGGTGAAGTGTCTATCAAAGGACACGGTATCACTGCATCACAGCTGTCTGAGCTGGCACCAAAGTTGCGCAGTGCAGGCTTGTCAGCACGCAGCGAAGCCGACAAAATTATCATTGCAGAACTAACAGCACCAGCAGAAACAACACCGGCGGCGCAGGCCGCTGGCGCAGGAGCTAAGCCATGAGCGCACTGAGATTGTGGTGGGCCCAGCTAGGCGCACGCGAACAGCGTCTGGTGGGCATCGCTGGGCTGATAGTTGGTATCGCATTGCTATGGTGGGTGGCCATTGCCCCTGCATTGACCACCTTGCGCACCACCGGCCAGCAGCATGCAGCAGTAGACAGCCAACTACAAAGCATGCGGGTGCTGGCCAACCAAGCACGCGACCTGCGTGCCAACCGAGCTTTAAGTTATGAGGAGTCGCTGCGCAATTTAGAAAACGCTGTCAAGCAAACTCTGGGCAGTGGGGCTACATTGGCAGTCACTGACAACCTTGCCAGTGTGACCTTGCGGGCGGTGAACGCCGATGCATTGGCCTTATGGTTAAACCAAGCACGCATCAACGCGCGCGTGGTGCCTTCTGAAATGCGTCTCACCCGTACGGCCAGTGCCCCCGCTGCAACTGGCACCAGTGCGGTCAGCAGCTGGGACGGCACCATGGTGCTAACCCTTCCAGCCCGTTGATGTTTTGAAAGCAAGCATGGCATCAAGATTTAACCGCACCCCAAGCAATACAGCCAAGCGGCGCGCTGCAGACCACTATGGACAGCGACAAGTTAGCTATTCGCGCTGGGCCTGGCTGGGTTGCACCAGCGGTGCCTTGGCTTCGCTACTTTGGTTTGCACCGGCAGCATGGCTGGCTGCGGGGGTGTCACGTGCAAGTGCTGGCCAATTGCAACTGGCAGATGCAAGAGGCAGCGTGTGGCGCGGCTCAGGGCAATTGATTCTCACGGGCGGTGCCAGCTCGGTTGATGCCACTGTGCTGCCCGACCGTGTGCAATGGACCCTGTGGCCCACGCTATCAGGCCTGCGCGGCGACGTGCTGGCGCAGTGCTGCAGTACATCGCCTGTGCGTCTAGGCGTCAGCCCGCGCTGGGGTGGCGCACAACTTAGTATTAACGCGCTTAAAGTCAATTTACCTGCAGAGCTGCTGGTGGGCCTGGGCACACCGTGGAACACACTTAACCCACAAGGCAAGTTAGCCTTAGAGGCCGACGCCATGACCATAGAGTGGGCCAACGGGCGAGCGTTACTAAATGGTAACGCTACGCTGAACATGACTGACGTATCATCACGTTTATCTACACTCAAGCCGCTAGGCGACTACCGTTTGAGTTTGACCGGAGGTGACGCGCCAAGTGTGCAATTGCAAACACTGCAAGGGGCGCTACAACTGTCTGGTTCGGGTCAGTGGGTGGGCGCACGCATGCGCTTTACGGGCGAGGCTAGCGCCGCGCCCGACCGCGAGGCAGCGCTGGCCAATTTACTTAACATTATTGGCCGCCGACAGGGGGCCAAATCACTTATTACATTAGGGTAGCCATGAAGAAAAAAACAACTACCATGCCACTGAAAAAAACGGCAGCACCGTTCGCATTGAGCGCACTGCTAACCACAGCCGTAGCGTTATCGGGCGTAAGTTTTGTAGGCCTGGCTGCTGCCCAGACTAACCCAGCGGCAGCCCCCATTTCACCTAGTGCTACACCTAATACCGCACCTAGTGCCGCTTCGAGCACCACCCCTAGTATTTCTAATGCCACTAACGCTGCGCCACCTCCAGGGGTCGCAGTCTATCGCAACGGCAACGGCGTCACGCTTAACTTTACCAACGCCGAAATCGCCGAGGTAGCCCGCACTATGGGTGTGATGACCGGACGCAGCATAGTGGTGGACCCGCGCGTCAAAGGCACGATGAATTTAAGCAGCGACAAGCCGTTAACCACGACGGCTGCGTACAACCAGTTTTTAACTGCGTTGCGTTTGCAGGGCTTCACCGTGGTCGAGTCGGCAGGTATTTCTAAAGTCGTACCCGAAGCTGATGCCAAGCTGCAAGGCGGCACGGTGACCACCAGCCAAGCGCGTGTGGGTGGCAACCAGATTTTGACCCAGATTTTCAGGTTGAACTACGAGACAGCCAACAACCTAGTGCCCATCTTGCGCCCCTTGATTAGCCCCAACAATACGATTAACGTCAACCCCGGCAATAACTCGCTGGTGATCACCGACTATGCCGATAACTTACAACGCATGGCGCGCATTATTGCCGCGCTAGACGTATCTAACGCGTCAGATCTAGAAATTATTACTCTGCAACATGCACTGGCGTCTGAACTAGGCCCACTGCTAGTGCGTCTATCCGAAGGCGGCGGCGCAGCGGCAGCCGGCGGCCAAGCCGACGGCACTTTTAAAACCACCATCATTCCTGAGCCACGCAGCAACTCTATCATCGTGCGCGCCGCTAACCCTGCCCGGTTGGCCATGATCAGGGCACTGGTGGTCAAGCTAGACCAGCCTACTTCTGCGCAAGCCTCGGGCAACATCCATGTGGTGTACCTGAAAAATGCTGACGCTGTCCGCGTGGCAGCTACATTGCGTGCCGCACTGGCCGCCAATACTGCGGGTGCCGCAGCTGCTGGTGGCGGCGCTGCAGTGGCAGCCTCGCCAGCACCTAGCCCTGTCAGCGCAGCAGGTGGCGCAGGTGCCAGCGCCGCTACAACGCCTACATCGCAAAACTCTTTGCCCTCTACAGGTGGCAACATTCAAGCCGACCCTGCTACCAACAGCCTGATCATCACTGCCAGCGAGCCGCAATACCGGCAGATTAAGGCCGTGATTGAGATGCTGGATACGCGTCGTGCGCAGGTGTTTGTGGAGAGTTTGATTGTTGAAGTTAGTACTAATAAGGCATCCGATTTTGGAGTCCAGTGGCAAGGCGCAGTAGGCAACTCTGGTGCCGCAGGTACTAACTTCTCAGTAGGTAATATCCTCAAGACAACTCTTGCTAACCTTGTACCTGGCTTGAACATAGGTGCCACTGGCACCGTTGACGGTAAACCTGTACTTGGGTTTCTAGCAAATTTTTTGCAAACTAGCGGCCAAGGCAATGTACTGTCCACACCCAATTTACTCACTATTGATAACGAAGAGGCGAAGATTGTCGTGGGTCAAAACGTGCCTTTTGTTACGGGCCAATTTACCAACACAGGTGGCGGCAACAACGGTTCGGTTAATCCGTTTCAAACTATTGAACGTAAAGACGTAGGCTTAACCTTGCGTATCAAACCGCAAATCAGTGAAAACGGCACTATCAAAATGCAAATTTTCCAAGAAGTCTCCAGCGTCGATGCCGCGTCACGAAGCTCGGCCAGTGGTTTGATTACCAATAAGCGCTCTATCGAATCAAATGTATTGGTGGAAGATGGCGGCATTGTCGTG
>JAYSWJ010000051.1:0-5635 GCA_043718065.1 Polaromonas sp. | reverse complement strand
GCTGACGCCGCTAAAGCCGCCATGGGCGCTGCAAGCGATGCTAAGAAGTAATTCTTAGGCTTTGCGCCAATGCTTCCTTCGGGAAGCAAAAAAGCTCCTTCGGGAGCTTTTTTTACGCCTGCAATTTGTTGACAGTACTATTAAAAACGTAGCTGCTTGAGCAGGTTTTACTTGGGTTAGAAGCGAAAAAGCCTCAGAAATCTGAGGCTTTTTGCTGGGTTGAGAGCTTACCAGAGCTTAGTCGCGTTCACCACCGAATATGCCTAGTAACTAGAGCAAGCTTTGGAACACGTTAAAGATGTCCAAATACAGGGCCAAGGTGGCGCTGATGTAGTTGGTTTCGCCGCCGTCCATGATTTGCTTTAAGTCATAGAGCATGTAGGCAGAAAAAACCGCCATGGCCATCATGCTGATAACTGCCATGCCCATGGTAGAGCCGACAAACACGTTGATGATGCCGCCTACCAGAATAACCACTGCACCGACAAACAGCCATTTGCCCATGCCAGAGAGATCACGTTTGATGACGCTGGCCAATGAGGCCATGACAAAAAATATACCTGCTGTGCCACCAAAAGCCGTCATGACCAGAGAAGGACCGTTTTTAAAGCCCAAAACGCGTGCAATCAAGCTAGACAGCATGATGCCCATAAAGAAAGTGAACGCTAGCAGCACGGGCACGCCAGCAGCTGAGTTTTTGGTCTTTTCAATCGCGTACAAGAAGCCGAAGGCACCTGCTAAAAATACGATCAAGCCCAAGCCGCCGCCTAGTGAACGGGTAATACCTGTTGCTACACCGAGGTAAGCGCCCAGTACCGTAGGCAGCATGCTCAGTGCAAGCAGCCAGTACGTGTTGCGCAACACTTTGTTGCGCGCAGCGCCGCTGGATACCGCGCCGTTGGAATAATCAATAGACTGGGTGTTATCTGACATGAACTTCTCCTGTAAATACCTAGTGCGGCTTATATATGTTAGCCGTGTGCATATTCTAGGGTTAAACCGCTGATCTGCGCTACTTCCAGCCAGGGGGTGCCCTACTTTTTGTATGGATTCTTTTAACTAGCTTACGCAGGGTTGTTAAGTAACTAGAGGGTATGCTTGCGGGGTAAGTTCATTTATTAACTAGTTTATTACTCATAAAAGCACCATGAAAAACAAAGCATTCTTAGAAGCCGCCGACGTCAAAGCCATTTTGGCAGCTGCCGAGGCCGAAGCCGTTAAAAACAACTGGGCTGTGACTATCACCGTGGTAGACGATGGCGGCCACATGCTGGGCATGCTGCGCCTAGATGGTGCACCGGCAGTGTCTGCCCACATCAGCCCAGCCAAGGCGCACACTGCTGCGCTGGGCCGCCGCGAGACCAAGATTTATGAAGACATCATCAACGGCGGGCGCACCAGCTTCTTAAGCGCACCGGTGATTGAAGGCATGCTAGAAGGCGGCGTACCCATTATGAAAGACGGCCAGTGCTTGGGCGCAGTGGGCGTGAGCGGCGTAAAGTCTGCTGAAGATGCACAGATTGCGCGTGCGGGCATGGCAGCGATTGGGCTTTAAAACTTATCGTTGATTTGCACCAGATTAGTCGCATAGCTGCCACGCTATAAAAAAATCCCGCTAACCTTGAGTGGTTAGCGGGATTTTTAATGGGAAATCTCGACCAGTTATTTCAAGTCATCGGCAATCACTTTGACAATGCGTTTGGCATTGTCAGAGCTGTCCGCTGCACCTGCCGCATTCAGCACCGACACCGTGGTGGATTCCGCGGCACCCTTTAGCACGATACGGAATTTCAGCGGCGCGGTATCGGGCGTGCTGCTGAAGATTTTGGCAAAAAAGCCAGGCTCTTTATTGTCGCTAGGTGCTACGTAGCGCACAAAATAAATGCCCTGCGCGCGGTCGCGGTCTTCTACGGTAAAGCCGGTGCGGTCTAGTGCCAAGCCTACACGACGCCAAGCGCGCTCGAAGCCTTCGTCTACCTGCACCACGGGCACACCACCCACGTTGGCAACGCGCGATGTGGGCTTGGCCGCGCCAGAGGCTAACAAGGCTTTAGACTGCTCTTGCGGTACACCTAGCTTGACCATCAAGCGGCGCAAAAATTCGGCTTCCAGCTCGGGGTCGGCTGCGCGGGGCTCCCACACGGTGCCGGTAGAGGTAGACGACGAGCCGCCGGTTACTTTTTCGACCATGCCGCGGTGGCTGACGTAAATTTCGGTATTCTCGCCAGAGCGCTCTAAGCGGGTGCGAAACTTATCGCGCTCGCCGGTGGAGTACAAGCTGTCTAGCAACTTGCCTAGCGTGGCGCGCACAAAGTCTTGCGGTAGCTTGGCGCGGTTTTCGGCCCAGTCGGTTTCTAATATGCCAAGGTTTTGCTGGTCTTGGGTCAGTAAAAAGCCGTTTTCTTGCCAAAAGTCGCGGATGGGGCTCCACAGCTGATCGGCTGGGCGCTTGACCACCAGCCAGCGCTGGCTGCCTGCGCGCTCGATGCTGACATCGCCCAGCGCGGTAGCTGCCACAGGCGTGCCGGGTGTGTTTTGGCCTGCTGCAAAGCCGCTGGCAGTAATGGGGCCGCCAGGTACTACAAAACGGCTGTCGCGCGACAGGGCGGTTAAATCGGGCGGTACGTCTAGCGAGGGGCCTTGGCCAGAGCTTTTGTAGTCGATCTTGTCGCTAGAGAACACGCTGCAACCCGCCACGGCTGCGCAGGTAAGCGCCACAGCGGTAAGTTGCAGGGCCGATGAACGAAATGCTTTTACCAAAATAAATCCTTTGGGTTACTTGCCTGCGGCTAATTCAAGACTAAATCAAGGCGCAGACACAGCAACCAATTTTTACAACAAGCCTGCCACTTTGAGTGCGGCCAGCACGGTAGGTTCATATGATTGTGCCATGCTCGTCAGTGGCAGGCGCATCGTGCCGTCGCACAGGCCCATTTTCTCCATCGCCCACTTGAGTGGGATGGGGTTAGCCTCGACGAACAAGTTTTTGTGCACGGGTAGCAGGCGGCGCTGAATTTGGTTAGCGGTTGCGGCGTCGCCCGCGATGGCGGCTACGCACAGCTGGTGCATCAGGCGCGGGGCAATGTTGGCGGTAACGCTGATGTTGCCTTGACCGCCGCACAGCATCAGGGCCACGGCGGTGCCGTCGTCGCCTGAATACACGGCAAAGCCCTTGGGCGCGTCTTTGATCAGCCATTGGCCACGTTCAATGTTGCCGGTGGCGTCTTTAATGCCGACGATGCCGGGGATGTGCGCCAGCCGCATCACCGTGTCGTGGGCCATATCGGCTACAGAGCGGCCGGGCACGTTGTACAGCACGATGGGCAGGTTGCCAGTGGCCTCGGCAATGGCTTTAAAGTGCTGGTACTGGCCCTCTTGCGTAGGCTTGTTGTAGTAGGGCACTACCTGCAGTTGGCAGTCTGCGCCTACCTTTTCGGCAAATTTGGCCAGGTTGATGGCTTCTTTGGTGGAGTTTGACCCGCAGCCTGCCATGATGGACACACGCTTGTTGGCTTGCTCTACCGATACGCGAATAATCTCGCAGTGCTCGTCCACGCTGACGGTGGGCGACTCACCTGTAGTGCCAACCACGCCAATGCAGTCGGTGCCCTCTGCTATGTGCCAGTCGATTAGCTTGCGCAGGGTGGGGTAGTCGACGCTGCCGTCGGGGAGAAAGGGGGTGACTAAAGCAACAATGCTGCCGGTAATTTGTTTCATGCCCTGATTTTAGCCCGTCACGGGGCAGCTAGCGGGTAGCGCGGGGGTGCGATTGATGCTGAATTTTCTGATTTTTGATGCGCGATGACGCCTGATTCGCGCACCGCCGCGATGCGCTGCACAAAACGCTCCGGCGCTTCGATAAAAACGTCTTCATACGCCACCACGCGCAGCCCGGCGCAGGCACGCAGTAGCTCGCCCGGCTGCAGCAAAAAATCAGGCCGCGATGGCTTGCCTACACTGGCGTTGCCGTGGGCAAAAGTTTCGTACAGCAGCACGCCGCCGGGCGCCAAGCTGGCCACGATAGTGGGTAGCAAAGGCCGCCAAAGATAGTTGGTCACTACTATTGCGCCAAACTGCGCAGGCGCACCTGCGCTGTCGGTCAACGGCCAAGGCGCGTTTTCAATGTCTGCTACTACCAAACGGGCACTTGTAGGCAACATAGTTGCTACATTATCTATAGCTGCTTGAGCAATATCTACGGCTGTAACGGGGTGATTTAGCTTAGAAAAGTACACGGCATGGCGGCCTAAACCGCAGGCTACATCTAGCACGCTAGTGCCTGCGGGTACTAAGTGCGCCCAGCGTGCTATCCAGCAGGATACAGCCTCGCTCCCATGCTGGGGCGTACTGGTGGCTGGGGTTTTAAACTGCGGTGTTTCAGGATTTGGGTTTGACATCGTCTTTAAGCGCAGCCAGCGCCATTTTTTCGATCATACCCGGCGCTATCAGCTTCAAAAAGCGGCCCAGCTTGCCTTTGCCCGTCATCACCACCTCGCGCTGGCGGCGCTGCATGCCGGTAATGATGAGGCCTGCGCAGGTTTCAACCGACATGGCATCGTCTTCTTTCAGCCCGCTGCTGCCTGCGGCTACGCCAGCGGCGTTTAGGCCGCGGTGGCGTGTGTAGGTGGCTACTACGCCGGGGTAGGCGGTGGTAACGCTCACGCCAGCACCTTTTAGCTCGGCACGCAGGGCCTCAAAAAAGCCTGTCATGGCAAATTTGCTGGCGCTGTAAGCCGTGCGGCCCGGCACGCCGATCAGCCCAGCCAGTGACGACACGGCCACGATAGAGCCTTGGCTAGCTTTGATGTGTTCCAACGCGGCATGCGTGCACCACACGCTGCCCCACAGGTTAACGCGCATCACATCTTCGTACCAGCCCAAGTCTTGCGCTTTGACGTCTTCAAACAATGCCTGCGCCGAGATGCCAGCATTGTTGATCAGCGCGTCGATACGGCCAAACTTTTGCACCGCGTGCGCTACCAAAGCGCGGCAGTCGGCTTGCACGCCCACATCAGTTTTAACTACCAAGGTGTGCGCCCCTAGCGCGTTGCATTGCGTGGCCACGGCGTTTAGAGCATCCACATTGCGCGCAGCTAACACTAACCCTATTGGGGCTTTATTAGCAGCGGCCAACTGGCGTGCGATCTCAGCACCTATGCCGTCAGAGGCACCGGTGATTACTATTATTTTCATAGCTGGTTGAGCATGTTCTGCGGCTTAGAACGGTGATTTGTCATATAAAAATAGGTCAAAAACAGGCCCAAATTTGGTTGGCCAGCGTAACCATAAAGTCAGGCCGTGTGTACAGCATAAACACCCCCACGCAGGCCAGCACGGCGGCGCTGTAGAGGGCGATTTTGCGGGGAGTAGACATGACTTTAAGCGGGCTTCAAAGCAGGCCGCGCAATGGCTGCCTCGCGGATGGGTAAATTAACCAAACCTGCAAACACGCCCAGCGCAATGGCGATGTACCACACCATGTCGTAGCTGCCAGTTTTGTCATACAAATAGCCGCCTAACCACACGCCCATGAAGCTGCCCACCTGGTGGCTGAAAAATACAAAACCACCCAGCATCGACAAATGCTGAATGCCAAAAATCTGCGCCACTGTAGCGTTAGTAGGCGGAATAGTAG
>JAYSWJ010000006.1:0-6250 GCA_043718065.1 Polaromonas sp. | reverse complement strand
GTATGCCTATGACAAACAATAAAGGGCCGCAGGTCCGTTTGGCATGGGCATGCCGTGCGGTGCTGTGTGACCGCGAGGTACCAGGACAGTAAAAAATTTCACAATAACGATGCCCGGCTAAATTCCAGCTCTCAGGCAATGTCAAAGGGTTCAGCTCCCCAGCGCACACACGAGCTAAGAACCAAGAACCACCATTTTTAATCATCAAATAGACCGTTCAGCCCGTAGATACTGCTCAAACAGCTATGAAATTAATAGTACTTGGCAATTTAACAAACTGCATAACAAAACGTACTCACTGCTCAATGCGCCTTGTCCCAGTTAGGCCCCACACCCACTTCGGCCAACAACGGTACTTTCAAAGAAGCCACCCCAGCCATGATGCGCGGAACCTCAACGCGTAGCCAATCGACCTCTGCCACAGGCACCTCAAACACCAGTTCGTCATGCACCTGCATGATCATTTTGGTGGCGCGCTTCTCAGCGTCCAAAACACGTTGTACTTCATTCATGCTCATTTTTATCAGGTCAGCCGCTGTGCCTTGCATCGGCGCATTAATAGCAGCGCGCTCCGCGCCAGAGCGGCGCGGGCCGTTAGGGCTTTTGATCTCGGGCAGTATCAGGCGGCGGCCAAAGACGGTTTCTACATAGCCTTTGCTTTTGGCTGACAGGCGCGTTTCGTCCATGTACTGTTTAACGCCAGGGTAGCGCTGAAAATAGCGTTCGATATAGTTTTTAGCTGCAGTATTGTCGATGCCTAAATTGCGTGCCAGTCCAAACGCGCTCATGCCGTAAATCAAGCCAAAGTTAATCACCTTGGCATAGCGGCGTTGCTCGCTGGTCACTTGATCCACGCCTACGCCAAATACCTCAGCAGCCGTGGCGCGGTGTACGTCTAGGCCTGAGGTAAATGCGCTCAGTAATGCCTCGTCACCGCTAATGTGCGCCATGATGCGCAGCTCGATTTGGCTGTAATCGGCGCTGGCAATCACGCTGCCGGCAGGGGCCACAAACGCCTCGCGCACGCGGCGGCCTTCGGGCGTGCGGATAGGAATGTTTTGCAAATTAGGGTCGTTGCTGCTAAGCCGCCCGGTCACAGCTACGGCCTGCGCATAGTGCGTGTGTACCCTGCCCGTGCGCGGGTGGGCTAGCTGGGCTAGTTTGTCGGTGTAAGTGCCCTTTAATTTGCTCAGGCCACGATGCTCCAAAATTTTGGCAGGCAGTGGGTAGTCTTCGGCCAGTTTTTCTAATACTTCTTCGTCGGTAGAGGGCGCGCCAGTGGCGGTTTTTTTGACCACAGGCAGGCCGAGTTTGGTGAAGAAAATCTCGCCAATTTGCTTAGGCGAGGCTAAGTTAAACGGTTGGCCCGCCAGGTCGTGTGCCTCGCGCTCCAGCTCCATGATGCGCTGGCCCAGCTGGTGGCTTTGCGTGGCCAGCATGGGGCCGTCGATCAGCACGCCGTTGCGCTCGATACGGTACAGCGTTTCGCTGCTGGCGATTTCTAGTTGGTAGATGTTGAGCAGCTTGGGTTCTTTTTCTAGCCGGGGCCACAGCGCTAGATGCACGTCCAGCGTTTGGTCAGAATCTTCACACGAATATTCGGCTGCTTTAGGTACGTCTACCTGTGCAAAGCCAATTTGGTGTGCGCCTTTGCCGCACAGGTCCTCGTAGCTGATACCTTTGCGGCCTACGTGGCGCTCGGCCAAGCTAGACAGGCCGTGGGGTTTGTGCACCTCTAACACGTAGCTCTGCAACATAGTGTCGTGCACGTAGCCTTGCACCTCAATGCCGTGGTTAGCAAATACATGGCGGTCGTATTTGATGTGCTGGCCTAGCTTGTGTTTAGTGTCGTCCTCAAGCCACGGTTTCAGCTTAGCCAACACTTCGTTGATGGGCAACTGCTCGGGCGCATCAGGCCCTACGTGGGCCAGCGGTATGTAGGCTGCTTGGCCGGGTTGCACGCTAAAGCTAATGCCCACAATCTGCGCTTGCATCTCATTAAGCGATGTAGTCTCGGTATCTAGTGCTGTCAGTGGTGCGGCTTGGATCTTGGCATGCCATGCGTCAAAGGCCTCCCACGTCAGCACGGTGTCGTAGGCCACCGTGGTCGCTTGCGAAGCTGCGGGTGCGGGCTCGGCAAATAAATCGTCCATGGCGGCTTGTGGAGCAGCCGTGTGCTTGGGGCCACTGCCGTTACTGCTGCCGCCAGCTTTAAGCGACGTAGCTAATCCTTTAAATCCATATTTAACATAAAAATCAACCAAAGCCACCGTATCTTCTGCTTGAGCAGCTAGCGTATCAATAGCAGGCAAGCCGTCTACATAGCCTGTTAAATCGCAATCTGTTTTGATGGTGAGTAGCTCGCGGCCTTTGGGCAACCAGTCCAACGTGTTGCGCAGGTTTTCGCCAGCAGCGCCTTTGATGTCACCAGCGTGGGCCACTAAATTAGCAAGCGAACCATATTCTGCAAGCCATTTGGCCGCCGTTTTAGGCCCTACCTTGGGCACACCGGGCACGTTGTCTACCGTGTCGCCTACCAAGTTTTGGTAGTCCAACATCAGCGACGGCGGCACGCCGAATTCAGCCGTCACGCCAGCGATGTCGCGGCGTTTGCCGTTCATGGTGTCAATAATCGTAATGTGCTGGTTGACCAATTGCGACAGGTCTTTGTCGCCGCTGGAAATAATTACCTCCATGCCGCGCTCTGCACCGATGCGTGCCAGCGTACCCAGCACGTCGTCAGCCTCCACACCGGGCACGGCCATCACAGGCCAGCCTAGTAGGCGCATCACCGTGTGGATAGGCTCGATCTGGCTGCGCAAGTCGTCGGGCATGGGCGAGCGATGGGCTTTGTACTGCGGGTAAAGCGTGTCGCGAAACGTCGGGCCACTGGCATCAAACACGCAAGCCACATATTTGGCAGGGTATTGCGACCGCAGCGAGGCCATCATGTTGATCATGCCGCGAATAGCGCCTGTGGCAGCACTGGCCGAGTCGCCGGGCACGGCACGCAGATCAGGCATGGCGTGAAAGGCGCGGTACAGATAGCTAGAGCCATCGACTAGAAGCAAGCGCCCAGCCGGGGGCGTGCTGAGCAAATCAGGGGGGGAGGAAACATCGGTCATAACCAGCATTGTCGCCCCATAAATGACCGTTTTCTGCCTACCTTCTGCATACTATAAGGCTGCGTGTGTGCTTTGCGCTTATCGGTCAGCCAGCCGCGCCTACAATTGACAGGTTGTAACCCTAGTTTTTGTCTGTCCATGGCTGTTTTTACCGAAGTTTCCCACGACGCTGCTGCCCAAATTTTTAGCGATTTGCAGCTTGGCACCCTGCACACACTGGAGGGTTGCCAAGGCGGTATTGAAAACACCAACTACTTTGCCAGCAGCGACCTAGGCGACTACGTGCTCACGGTGTTTGAACGCTTAACAGCCGAGCAATTGCCGTTTTACCTGCATTTAATGAAGCATTTGGCGCAGAAGGGCATTCCCGTGCCCGACCCGCAGTCCAATCAGCTAGGCGATATTTTGCTTAACGTGCTGGGCAAGCCTGCAGCCGTAGTCAACAAACTGCGCGGCAAAAACCAGCTAGCACCCACCGCCGCGCACTGCAGCGCTGTAGGCACCATGCTGGCGCGTATGCACTTGGCTGGCCGAGACTATGCACGCAGCCAACCTAATTTGCGCGCACTGCCTTGGTGGAACAGCACAGCACCTGCCGTGACGCCGCATATCAGTGCCGAGCAATCTGCCTTGCTGCAAAGCGAACTGGCCTACCAAAACCATATTGCTGCCAGCGCTGCTTACGCAGCCCTGCCCAGAGGGCCTGTGCATGCCGATTTGTTCCGCGATAACGTGATGTTTGAAGGCGAACAACTTACTGGATTTTTCGATTTTTACTTTGCAGGCGTAGATACTTGGCTGTTTGACATTGCCGTGGCCTTAAACGACTGGTGTATCAACCTACCCACAGGCGCACGTGATGCTACTTGTGAAGCTGCGTTTTTGCAGGCTTACCAAGCCGTGCGCCCGTTTAGCACTGCCGAGCGGCAACTGTTGCCCACCATGCTGCGTGCTGGCGCATTGCGGTTTTGGATCTCGCGTTTATGGGACTTTTACCTGCCGCGCCAAGCCAGTATGCTTACCCCACACGACCCTGTGCACTTTGAGCGCGTGCTACGCTGTCGACTGGCGGATCTTCACAACCCAGCATTCGCAGCTACCGCATAACCTACGCCCTGTTTTAGATTCGCCACAACAACCTTGCCATGAAACTTAATATTGTTCCCGCCCGCACTGGCCTGACTTGGGTCAAGCTGGGCATCACCACTTTTTTCAAGCAGCCCTTGGCGCTGGGTGGTTTGTTCTTTATGTTTATGGCGTTGGTGTCGATTGCCAGCATTATTCCCGTGATAGGCGCAGTGATTGCATTGGTGATTTTGCCCGGCGCCACATTGGGGTTGATGGCGGCTACGCAACAAGCGCTGCAAGGTAAATTTCCTATGCCTTCAGTTTTGATCACAGCATTTCGTGAAGGCCCAGCCCGCATGCGCGCCATGCTGGTACTAGGCGCCATGTATGCAGCCGGTTTTTTATTCATAATGAACATCACTACGTTGTTTGACGGAGGGCAGTTTGCCACGATGTATCTACTTGGAGGCACGATCAGCAAAGAGGTACTGCAACAGGCCGACTTTCAAACTGCCGCCTCGGTAGGCATGGTGTTATACCTACCCTTGTCGCTGCTGTTTTGGCATGCACCCGCCCTAGTGCACTGGCATGGTGTGTCGCCGGCTAAGGCTGTATTTTTTAGCATGGTGGCTTGCTTGCGAAATTTAGGTGCTTTTACGGTCTACGGGCTGGCTTGGTCGGTAGTTTTCACGCTCAGTGCCATGACACTTATTAGCGCCCTAGCCGTAGTGGGTCTGGTATCGGCGGCACAGCTGATGATGGTGCCGCTGGCGCTGACTATGGCTTCCATGCTGTTTACGTCGATTTATTTTACGTTTAGTGATAGCTTTGACCTTGCTGACCCGACTGACAGCTCAACACCATCGTCAACTGATGCCAACGGACCACCACTAGTTTAACAACAAGAAAGCCAGAGACACCATGGAACAACACACCCTAGAAGGCCGTACTGAATCTGAAGTATTGTGGTTTGAACGCCGCAGCTTTTTAAGCGCAGCCGCCGCTTGGACGGCTATGGGTGGGTGGGAGGCGGCCCACGCGCAGCAGCGTACCAACGTGGTAGAACTGGTAGGCGACGCACAGGTCAACGGGCAACGGCTACTACCCCAACAAGTCATCCAGTCGGGCGATACGATCGCTACAGGGCCTGGGTCCAGCCTCGTATTCGTCATCGGCAACAGTGCTTTTCAGGTGCGGCAAAATTCGCGCTTCATCGTCGAACGTGGCAGCAGCTTGAATATTGTTAGCGCACTGCGTCTACTAACCGGCGCAATAGCCAGTGTGTGGGGCAAGGGCACTAGCCGCCAAATCATCACGCCTACTTTGACCGCTGGAATACGCGGCACTGGTGTGTACACAGAAGTGTTTGAAGCGCAAAATCCTCGCACTTATTTTTGCAATTGCTACGGCGCTGTTGATCTTAATGCAGGCGATAGCAAGGCACTAAGTCGCGCAGACTATCACCAAGCGTTTTGGAGCGGACCGGCTAATTCTGCAGAACTTAAGCTGGTTCCCGCCAAAGCCATTAATCACACCGATGAAGAGCTGGAGTTTTTAGCCCGCCTGGTAGACCAGCGCACTGCTTGGCAAGTGATGGGTAAAAAAGGTGTGAAAGATGGCATGGGTTATATGGAAGATGGCGCAAACAATTCTCACCCTGCTGCGCCTAAAAAATAATTATTTGTTTTTAACGCGGTAATCAGCCAGCGATTTAGCCAGATCTGCGTATTCTTCGCAGGTTTTATTACCGCATAGCTTTTCTAGCGTAGCCAAGTGCTTCTCCGCCTCGGCGGGCTTCTTGTCCATCAAATACGCCTCACCAATATATTCGTGCGCACCTTTATGTTTGGGATCTAGCTGCAGCGCAATTTTGTAGTGCTCAAAAGCTTTGGGTAAATTTGGCTGCGATTGTTTGCGGTTAGCGTAGGCATACAGGTTGTGCGCATCAGCGTTTTTAGGGTCGTCTTTAACCGCCACATTCAATTCGGCCAGTGCTTTTTTCCAGTCTTTGGCTTTGATAGCGGCACGCGCGGTGCTCATGCGCTCTGAGGCAGTAG
>JAYSWJ010000050.1:0-2241 GCA_043718065.1 Polaromonas sp. | reverse complement strand
AGCACCCTTTAGTCTGCAAGAGCCACATCACGCCAGCCTAACTGCAATGCATCACTTCGATCGGCAGTTGTATCGCCACCATAGAGCACTACATTTTGTGTTGGTCGCCCAATATGCCGCTGCACTGTTTGCAAGCCTTGCGACCATTCAGATCGGTAGGTTTCGCCTGATTTAATTTCAATCAGAGTGATACCGCCGTTTTGCTCTAGCAAAATATCGACTTCATTGCCGATGTTATCGCGCCAGTAGTAAATGGGCTGGGCATTGCCGCGTACTGCACGCCACTTGATGGCCTCGGTGATAGCCCATGTTTCGAATAAAGCACCGCGTGCATAGTGGGTTTGCATTTCGGCTTCAGTGGTGATGCCCAGCAACCAAGCGCACAGGCCAGTGTCTAAAAAGAAGAGCTTGGGTGCCTTGACTAAGCGTTTGCCAAAGTTGCGGTAGTACGGCGCTATGCGCCGCACGATAAAGCTGGCCTCTAGCAGGTTCATCCACGCGTTGGCGGTGGGCTGGGCAATACCGCAATCGTTGGCCAAGCTATTAAGGTTGAGCAGCTGGCCCGTGCGGGCAGCGCACAAGCGCATAAAGCGTTGAAAATTGCCCAGGTCTTGCACCGCAGACAGGCTGCGCACATCGCGCTCAATATAGCTGGCCACATAGTCTGCATAAAAGCGCTGAGGGTTCAACTGACGGGCATGCACTGCGGGGTAACCGCCTTGCAGCATAAGAAGGTCAATAGATTTCGGTTTGTCGCCTGCATCTGTTAGTTCTTTCAGGCGCAAAGGGTGCATCTCGATCAAACTGGCGCGGCCCGCCAAGCTCTGCGTAACGCTAGCCATCAGAGAGAACTGCTGCGAACCAGACAGCACGTATTGACCCATCTTGCCCGAAGTATCCACGGAAGTTTGAATGTACGAGAACAAATCAGGCACACGCTGGGCCTCATCAATAATCAAAGGTGGAGGGTAGCGCTTTAAAAAAGCTCTGGCATCGCGTTGGGCAAATTCACGCAAATCCAAATCCTCAAGCGACACCATAGGCCAGTCCACCAAAGCAGTCTTAAGAAAAGTGGACTTACCTGCCTGCCGTGGGCCAGTAACCACAACCACAGGGTAATCCTTAAGCGCTTGGGCTAGTAAGGCACGGGTAGAGCGAGAGTAGAAAATTGACATTTTGCTATTTTAATATTGAATCTTAAAATAGCAAATTTTGTCTATACAGCCCGATTTATAAATTTAGCGCAGCCTCATCTCAGCCGCACGCGCATGCGCCTGCAGGCCTTCGCCGTACGCCAGCTCAGCCGCAATCTTGCCCAGCACTTGCGCGCCCTGCTCGCTTACCTCTATCAAGCTGCTGCGTTTTTGAAAATCGTACACGCCTAGCGGGCTGCTAAAGCGGGCGGTGCCGCTGGTGGGCAACACGTGGTTGGGGCCTGCGCAATAGTCGCCCAGGCTCTCGCTGGTGTACGCACCCATAAAGATAGCGCCGGCGTGTTTTAGCAACGGCTCCCATTGGCTGGGCTCTTTACTGCTGATTTCTAAATGCTCAGGCGCAATGCGGTTACTAATGTCGCAGGCCTCTTGCATGCTGCGGGTGTGGATGAGTGCACCACGGTCATTTAAGCTTTTGGCGATGATGGCACGGCGCGGCATATCGGGCAGCAGCTTGGTGATGCTGGCCTGCACTGCGTTGATGTAGGCTATATCGGGGCACAACAAAATGCTTTGCGCCAGCTCGTCGTGTTCAGCTTGGCTGAACAAATCCATGGCCACCCAGTCAGGCGGCGTGGTGCCGTCGGCCAGTACCAAAATTTCGCTCGGCCCGGCGATCATGTCAATGCCGACAATACCAAACAAGCGGCGCTTGGCGGCAGCTACATAGGCGTTACCGGGGCCGGTGATTTTGTCTACTTTGGGAATGGTCTGCGTGCCGTAGGCCAGCGCGGCTACGGCCTGCGCGCCGCCGATAGTGAAGGCCCGGGTAACGCCTGCCACGTAGGCCGCGGCCAGTACCAAGGCGTTTTTCTCGCCCCTAGCGTCTTTGGATGAGCCATCGCTTTTAACCGGTGTAGGCACCACCATGATGATTTCGCCCACGCCTGCTACGTGCGCGGGAATAGCGTTCATCAGCACACTGGATGGGTAGGCCGCTTTGCCGCCGGGCACGTAGATGCCTGCGCGGTCAATGGGGGTAACCTTTTGGCCTAGCAAGGTGCCGTCGGCGTCGCGGTAGCTCCAG
>JAYSWJ010000049.1:0-14608 GCA_043718065.1 Polaromonas sp. | reverse complement strand
AAGCCTGCATACACACTGGTGGTCAGCACGTCATAGGCTGGAGCCAAGTGCGCATCTGCCCGGTTGGTGTAGCGCAGGGCGAGATTTTTGGCGTGGCAGTCTGCATTACGCAGCGCATAGGTCAACAGCAAGTTGGTGGCAAGCTGGCGGTGGGCTACCAGGCGTCTGTCGCCGGGCACATGGTCGCGCACCGCTCTGGCAATGCGCTCCCAGGTGGTGTCGTATTTGGCGGCGGGGCGCAGGCCTAGCAGGCTGCAAAAGTCTTCCATGCCCCAGTGGGCTTGGTCCTGTGCGTCAACGTCAAAGCGGTGCACTACCAGGGCTTGGCCGTCGTCTGACACCTCGGTTTTGGCGGTGGGCATAACGCGGCTGGCTACCTGCATGCACAGGTGTTCGTTCAGGGCTACAAAGGGAGTTGGACGCTGGAGCCTTTGATGATGTAGCGGCGGCTTGGATGACGTAAAGTTGGCGTCCAGGCTCGGTTTTGAGCGGTAGCAGGTTTACAAAATGGCTCCAGCTCAATTTTGCCGACAGTGTTGACACAATTGCGGCATCTAGGAAGGCCTCGGCAAACTTGACCATGCGGCGCAGGTTGCGAGACTCAAACCCCCGGCCAAACTCGTTGGCCAACTGTTGTCCCAATTGATCCAACAGACGGGCACCGTATTCGGCACGTGTATCGCCCAGCACCTCGGTGCGCATGCGTTCGCCCACGCTCCAATACAGGCGGGTCAGCTCTGCATTGACCGCACCGGCCAGGCGCTGGCGGCTGCTGGCAATCAGCGCGCGCAGTTCGATGTGCAACTCGGCGTGCAGTGCGTTGGGTACTAATTCACTCATATCTGCGCCTCCTTGATAGGATGTTCTGTCAGCTTGTGGATTGAAGGAATAAGTGTTGCCATCCGGAAGTTGCCAAGTCTGCTTACATATTGCTACAGGCATCATGCGGGTGAAGGCTGATGAGCGCAAGAGTTGGGGTGTTGGGAAATACACCAACCGACTAAATATGACTGTCAAAAAAGCACCAATGTGGATGCGAAGATTTGCGGGTTTGCGCTGTAATCTGGCGCAGGGTTAGTGTTGACTTGTTTACAAGGCCTTATTTATGATGTTTTAGGCCGATAACCCAAGTAAATCCTGCTCAAGCAGCTATTTAATTTGTAGCAGATTTAGGCTAATACTATCAAACCATGCTTTTGCACCACAGCCAGCAGCTTTAGCGCAATGCCGCAATGCCGCTAGGGCGCTAGGGCGCTTGGCACCAGTTTCCCACTTTTGCACGGTAGATTCGCTGGTGTTGAGGTAGCGGGCAAGAATGGGTTGGTTCACTTGGTTTAGCTCGCGCAGTTTTTTAATTTGTTGGGGCTGGATATCGGCAGGCACGGCTAAGCAGTTGTCGTCAAAGCTGCGCATGGTGGCTTTGTTGATAGCCCCTATTTTGAGCAAGGCGCTGGCAGACGTGTGGATGGCTTTAAATGCGTCGGATTTGAATTTGGGTTTGGTTGCGGTTTTAACTGCGGGCTTAATTGCGGGTTTAGTTATAGGTTTGGCAGCCATGATGTGTCTTCAGAAAACGTTGATTGTCTGTCAGTTGCATGGCGCTGCCCTAGCCCACCATCACTTCACATCAAACTCCAGCACTTTGACCAGCTTGCCTTCGATGTACAGCTTGAAGCTGTAGCGGCCTGCAGGGTCGCCGTCGACTATGGACCACACTCTGTACAGCAGGCCTGACTTGTCGGTTTGCATTTCAAAATCGGTGGTGGCTACCCTGCTGTCGTCAGACACGGTGCGGGTGCCTGTGATGTCGGTTGCGCCCCAGGTGACGGGAAAGTCAGGCAGGATGAGTTCTTCGCGCATTTTGACAGTGGGGGTGGGGTTGGACTTGTGTGTGCGTAGCTGAACAACCCAGCCGAAGGGTTGCCCGGGGACTAGGGGCACGTCAGTGGTGGCGCTAAAGTTAAAGTCGTCGGGTGCTGTATTGAACACGCCTACTTTGGCGCTGATGATTTGGTAGCCATGCGCTTGGCGGGTTTTGCTTTTAACAAGCTGGGGCGTCGGGGCGATGGCAGCCACATCGGGTGCGGCTGCTTTGGCTGGGGGTGCTGCTGCGGCAGCGGGGCTGAAGGCGGGGTTGCACAAGGCTAAGCCAACGAGCAGCGCGGGAATAATTTGTTTCATGAAAATTCGTCTTGAGGGTGGCTGACAATTTGCCGCTGACTAGCCTATCTATGCGGTGAATCAGCGGCACCTTTAACGTTAAATTCTCGCAGAACGGATGCTGGCGACGGCGTGATTAACGCACGCTTATGCGTTATATGTGGATGATTAAAAACCTCTTGATAACTATTAATTCAATAGCTGCTTGAGCAGTATTTAATTGGCCTGCAGCCTATTTATCCATTAAAAAATCAACCAAAACACGCACTTTGGTGGCCAAGTGTTTGTTCTGCGGGTACAGCAGATAAAACGGCCGGGTGCGGCCTGTGAAGGGTTGCAGCACTTCGGTTAATTCATTGGCGTAGCTGTTTGCTATCCAGCCCATGGTTTGCACTAGGCCCATGCCTGCGCGGGCCAGCACCACGGCACCTAGCGGGTCTTCGGACACTTGCACGCTGCTGTGTGGTTGCAGCTCAATCGGCTGGCCATTTTGCATAAACAACCAGGGCATGGCTCGGCCGGTGCTGGGCAGGGTGAAGGGCAGCAGGGTGTGCTGCCCTTTGTGTTGTGCGGTGTCTTGCAGGTCTTGCAAACTGTGCGGTGTGCCGCGTGCGCGCAGGTAGGTGGGGCTGGCGTACACACCCACGGGGGCGTCTTCTAGCTTGCGGGCCACTAGGCGCGAATCGGGCGGCGTGCCTTGGCGAATGGCCACGTCGTAGCCTTCGTCGACAAAGTCGATATTGCGGTTTGAAATATTAATGTCCAGCTCTACATTGGGGTACAGCGCGCGAAACGCGGGCAGGCGCGGCAGCAGGCGGTAGTGCGCGTAGGTGCTGGGCACGCTAATGCGCAGGTTGCCGCGCGCCTGCGTGTGCTGGCCGGTAATGCTGCGCTGAGCGTCATCAATTTGACTTAATGCCGCGCGGCATTGCTCGTAGTACATGCGGCCATCGTCAGTCAGCTGCATGCTGCGCGTGGTGCGCCTAAACAGCTTGTTGCCCAGCCGCTCTTCTAGCCGGCCTACGCTGCGGCTGACGGCGGCTGGTGTTAGCGCCAGCGCGCGGGCGGCGGCGGTAAAGCTGCCTAGCTCGGCCGCTTTGCAAAAGATGGCGATGCTGCCTAGCTGGGTGTGTAGTGCGTCCATAGTTCGTCAATAGCTTTGAGGTTTATTAATTACATAGGATATCAATTAAATCAAATTAAAGGGTATTTATCTAACTTTAGCATTGCAATATAGTCGCCCTAGTGGTTTTAAACCACCTTTATTTTCCCCCTTTGAAGGAGCTTTGTATGCAACCCGTTTTGATGATCGTTACCTCGCACGCCCAGCTGGGCAATACTGGCAAACCTACCGGCATTTGGGCCGAAGAGCTCACCACGCCCTACTACGCGCTGCAAGACGCAGGCTTTGAGGTGACTTTGGCGTCGCCCCAAGGCGGCAAGCCACCGTTTGTGGCCGACTCGCTAGAAATTAAGCCAGAAGATAAAAACAGCACTGTCACCCGCTTTTTAGCCGACCCAGTGGCCATGGGCAAATTTAACGCTACACACAAAGCCGCTGCCATGAACGCAGCCGACTTTAGCGCCGTGTTTTTACCCGGCGGCCACGGCACCATGTGGGACACCGCCACTGACACCGCCACCGCGCAGCTGGTAGCAGACAGCTTTAACGCAGGCAAGCCCACCGCAGCGGTATGCCACGGCCCAGCAGGTTTAGTTAACGCGCTGCGCACTGATGGCAAAAGCATCTTGTTTGGCAAAAAAGTCAACGGCTTTACCAATGCCGAAGAAACCGCCGCGGGCCTGATGGACGTAGTGCCTTTTCACCTGGAAACCAAAATGCGCGAGCTAGGCGGCATATTTGAAAGCGGCCCAGACTGGGCACCCTACGCCGTGCGTGATGGCAACCTTATTACCGGGCAAAACCCAGCGTCTAGCGCACTGGTAGCGCAGCATGTGGTGGCGGCGCTGCAGGGTAAATAAGCTGGCTTAGATGGTTTATTTAATCGCAGCTTATACGGTTAACATCAGCCATCGCAGCCAGCAATGCAGGTCGTCAACAAAGCTTATCTTTAGCTACGACCTGCAGTGCATAGGCTTCTTTAGTACTATTAAATCAGTAGCTGCTTGAGCAGTATTTACTTGGGTTACAGCCCAAAAACCTTTATAAAAAGTACCTTACAACATGAAAAATACGCTTATCACCCTCGTTACCGCCGTCGCTGCCATCACGGGCGCTGTATCAGCGCATGCAGAGAAATTTAGCCTAGCCAGTGCAGACATCGCTGCAGGCAAAAAGATTGCGCAGAAGTTTGTGTTTAACAGTTTTGGCTGCACTGGTGAAAACATATCGCCCGCGTTAACTTGGAAGAACGCACCCGCAGGCACCAAGAGTTTTGCCGTGATGGTGCACGACCCTGATGCACCTACCAGCGGTGCAGGTTTTTGGCATTGGGCGGTGGTTAACCTGCCTGCCAGCACCACAGCCCTGCCCCAAGGCGCAGGCGCGGCTGACAGCAAAACCCTGCCCGAAGGCGCACGCCAAATCAACACCGACTTTGGCACCCCACAGTGGGGCGGCCCCTGCCCGCCCGTGGGCAACAAGCCGCACCGCTATAACTTTACCGTGTACGCGCTAAAGGTGGACAAGCTCGATTTGCCTGCTAACGCCACAGCGTCGTTAACCGGATTTATGGTGAACGGCAACGCGTTGGGCAAGGCTACGCTAACGGGCTTATACGGTCGTTGATCGGGCGCTAACTCGTTATCAACAGGTCGTTGATTTAAGACACTTTACAAGGCATATCGCGTTTATGAAATACCTTCACACCATGGTGCGCGTCACCGATTTGGATGCGTCGTTAGATTTTTATTGCAACAAGCTGGGCTTGGCCTTGCTGAGCAAACGCGACAATGAAGCCGGGCGTTATACCTTGGCGTTTTTAGCCGCGCCGGGCGACGACACTGCGCAAGTAGAGCTAACCCACAACTGGCCTAACGACAACCATATTGAAGCCTACACCGGTGGCCGCAACTTTGGCCACCTAGCCTACGCGGTAGACGATATTTACGCCCTGTGCACCCGGCTGCAGGGCCATGGCGTGGTGATTAACCGCCCACCGCGTGACGGCCGCATGGCCTTTGTCCGCTCACCCGACGGCATATCCATCGAACTGCTGCAAAGCGGCCCGGCACTGCCACCGCAAGAGCCGTGGAAATCTATGGCTAATACTGGGGCTTGGTAACGGACTTTGACGTCGCGACTTTGTGATGCATCGTAGACACTTGCTGCCGCTGGAAAATGTAGTTGCTTCGACCTCGCGGCTTCGCGGCGCAGCGCAGGCCCTGAGTTTGCGGGCTTGTCTGCGGTGAAGGCACGCTTGGCCTGTTTTGAGACCTATTTTTAAAGTGTTTTAGGCCTCTAACCCAAGTAAATCCTGCTCAAGCAGCTATGGTATTTGTAGTGAGCTGAGTGGCTTTTCTGATACCTACTTAGCGCGATAACTGCTTTTTTCGCGCGCTCGCAAGCAAATGGGGACGGATCAAAAATTCAAGACGAGGCTATTGCCGGAGACTGACAAATCCAGTACGGAATTTTGCTCTGTCCCCACTTACGTTTTGTCTACTTCGTACAAAACATGGCGTACGCAAACTATTGCGCGAAGTAGCGCCCTGCCCAATCCATACAAAACGCAGCGCGAAACCCCAAGCAAATGACAAGCGCGCTGCTGCGCCTAGCACCAATTACCTCGCAGGCAAATAGCGCGCAGGGTCGACCGGTTTGCCTTGGCGGCGAATCTCAAAGTGCAGTTTTACGCGGTCTGCATCGCTTTGGCCCATCTCGGCGATCTTTTGGCCTTTGCGTACGGTTTGGTCTTCTTTAACCAGCAGGGTTTGGTTGTGCGCGTAGGCGGTAAGGTAGGTGTTGTTGTGCTTTAGGATGATCAAATTGCCATAGCCACGCAGGCCTGCGCCCGCATACACCACGCGGCCATCGCCTGCGGCCAGCACGGGGTCGCCTAGCTTGCCGGTTAAATCGAGGCCTTTATTTTTTGCCTCGTCAAAACCTGCAATCACGCTGCCGGGTGCGGGCCATATCCACGCTACATCGTCCTCACCTGCTGATGATGCAGGCGCTACGGGTGTAGTGGCAACAGGCGCAGCCGCGGGCGCTGCTGCTACGGGCGCAGGGGCAGGCGTAGTGGCAGTACGTGTGCCTGCTGGTGGAATGCTGGTGCCCGTAACGGCGGTAGGTGCTGCCACAGGGCGCGGAATAAACGCGCCGGGCGTGGTTACTTCTGCTGTCGCTCCGGGTGCTATGACGCGCAGCACTTGGCCTACTTCAATAATGTTGGGGTTGTCCAGGTTGTTCCAGCGGGCTACATCGCGCCAGTTTTGGCCAGTTTCCAGGCCAATGCGGATGATGGTGTCGCCGGGCCTGACGCTGTAGTAGCCGGGCTTGCCTGCATTCTCGGCACCGGGCAAGGGTTTAAAAGGTAGCGCAGGCACGGATGCGCCGTTGGCGGTAACGGTGCTGGTGGGCGTTGCACTTGCGCTAGCCGCAGCGTTGCGGTCTTCTACAGGCGCGCGGTTAAGCGACGTGCTGCTACAACCTGCCAACACGGCGCTGGCAGCTAGCGTGGCCCACACGCACAGTGATCTAAAACTTGTAAATAGTTGCTGGTTAATCATTCAAACTCCACTTTGACCGCATTTTTGTAAACACTACATGTTCAGCGTTGTTATAAACTACATTACACCCGATTTTAAGGGCACAAAGTGCACGGCTTCCAGCACTGTTTGCGTTACACCTTTTGGGGTTTTATCCAGCACTACCAGCGCCTGTGCACCCGAGCCAGTCACCATAGGTGCCACAATGCGCCCGCCCATGGCCAATTGCTGCACCCAAGCGGGTGGAATAGCCTCGCCACCGGCTGCCGCAATAATGCCCGCGTACGGCGCGCCTTTTTCAAACCCCAGCATGCCGTCGCCTAGCAGCAGGTGCAGATGGGCAATTTTGTAAGGGCGCAAGTTCTCGCGCGCTTTGTCGTGCAGGCCGCGCAGGCGCTCGATGCTGTAGACGTCGCTGCACAGCTGGGCTAGCAGGGCGGCTTGGTAGCCGCAGCCGGTGCCTATTTCTAGTACGCGGCCTGTTTTAGTGCTGCCTTGGCTAGCTGACAAAGCTGCGCCTTGGCTAGCTGACAAAGCTGCGCCTTGGCGCAGCAGCTCCAGCATGCGGGCCACCACATTGGGTTTAGAAATAGTTTGCCCCAAGCCGATGGGTAAGCTGGTGTCTTCGTACGCTTGCCCTACTAGCGCCGTGTCAACAAAGCGGTGCCGCTCTACGGTGCCCATGGCGTGCAGTACGGCTGCGTCGCTAATGCCCAGTGCGGCCAGTTTGTCGACCATGCGCTGGCGTACGGCGCGCGACTCCAGGCCAATACCGCTGGCAGCAGGAGCAGCAACTGTAGACGTAGCAAAATTTTTAAGCGCTGCATTGATTGGGCGCAGCGCTGCGGAGGGTTGAGATTTGAGTTGAGGTTTGAGTTGAGGTTTAAGCTGTAAAGTTGCCAGGGCGATAGCAGCTTTTTTAGCCACATGGTTTGGGCCCAGCACAGGTGCAGGCATTTTGGCTGGAAAGCTGGGCCTGGTCATGCTGCACTAGGCGTATGCGTTGGCTTGCCCGCCTCGTGGCCAAAGCCCGACAAGCTTTGTGCCCAGTAGCCCAAACGCGCATGGTCTGTCAGGTCTACCTGCAGCGGTGTAATGCTAACGTGCCCTAGGCGCGTAGCTTCAAAATCTGTGCCAGAGCCTTCGTCTTTTACTGCGCCTGCAGCGCCTATCCAGTACATCGTCTCTCCGCGTGGGCTGGTTTGCACAATGGTGGGTTCTGCAGCGTGGCGGCGGCCCAGGCGGCACACTTTGGGAGACAACATTTGTGCCAGTGGCAAGTTAGGAATGTTCACGTTTAGCAGCCAGGGTGCTTGGCCTTCTTGCAGCGTTTGCCCATAGTGGCGCACCAGGTCTAGCGCTTTGGTGGCGGCGTCGGGCAGCTCAACCCAATCTCTTTTAACTTGCGAAAAAGCTATTGCCGGAAAGCCAAACAAATACCCTTCCATCGCCGCGCCCAAGGTGCCACTGTAGATGGTGTCGTCGCCCATATTGGCGCCGTTGTTGATGCCAGACACCACCAGGTCGGGCTTGTAGCTAAGTAAGCCCGACAGCGCAATGTGCACGCAGTCGGCGGGCGTGCCGTTCACATACCTAAACCCGTTGTGCGCTTTGTGCACATACAGCGGCGCGTTCAGCGTCAGCGCGTTAGATTTGGCGCTGTTGTTATGCTCGGGTGCCAACACCTCTACATCAAACTCGCGCTTTAAGGCCTCGTACAGCGCCACGATGCCGGGCGCTTGGTATCCATCGTCGTTACACAATAATATTTTCATGCTTTAAATTGTAGGCGCTACGGGGCGCATACCGTCCCTTGGGGGACAAATATTGCAGCTAATGTGTGCATCGCGCACTATCATCGTTTATCGTTTATTTTTCTGGAGACCATTATGCAAGCTTGGCTGTGCGAGAACCCCACCGGCATCGACGCCTTAACCTGGAAAGACCTGCCCACGCCCACACCCAAAGCGGGCGAAGTGCTGGTAGAGATCAAAGCCGCTAGCTTGAACTTTCCTGATATTTTGATAGTGCAAAACAAATACCAAATCAAACCGCCCTTGCCTTTTGTGCCCGGCTCTGAATACGCAGGCATTGTGCAAGCCGTGGGCGACGGTGTCACGCATCTTAAAGTGGGCCAATCAGTAGCCTGCCTGTCGGGCACAGGCGGTTTTGGCACCCACACCATCGCACCTGCTGCGTTGTGCATGCCGCTGCCGCCGGGCTTTGGGCATGTGGACGCAGCGGCTTTTATTATGATTTATGCCACGTCGTACCACGCGCTGGTAGACCGTGCGCAGCTGAAAGCGGGCGAGATTGTTTTGGTACTGGGCGCGGCAGGCGGCGTGGGCACGGCGGCGATTCAAATTGCCAAGGCGGCTGGTGCGCTGGTAATTGCTGCCGCGTCAACTGATGAGAAGTGTGCGCTGTGCACCTCTATCGGTGCTGACGCGGTGATCAACTACAGCCAAGGTGATTTGCGCGAGGCTATCAAAGCGGCCACCGTGGCGCTAGGTGGCAAAGGCGGGCCAGACGTGATCTACGACCCTGTGGGCGGTGATTTTGCAGAGCCTGCGTTTCGCTCTATTGGCTGGCGGGGCCGCTACCTGGTAGTGGGTTTTGCCAGCGGGCCTATTCCTGCGCTGCCGCTGAATCTGGCTTTGCTAAAAGGGGCGTCGATTGTGGGCGTGTTTTGGGGCGACTTTGCCAAGCGCGAACCCAAGGCTAACGCTGCGATGATGGTGACGCTGGCGCAGTGGTACGGCGCAGGCAAGATCAAACCGGTGATTGACCGCACTATGCCGATGAGCGAGCTGAAGGAGGCTTATGCGTATATGGGGTCGCGGGGGGTGAAGGGTAAGTTGGTGATGGTGAATTGATTTTTGCGGCTTGGTCGCTTGGTTGATGGTGCGCTTGTTTGAGATGGTCGCTGGGTTAGCGTGCGCGCCGGGGAGCTGGACTCGAGCCGGGCATCTCGCTGCAAAAATACTACGAAAACACGCGCGAATGTTGATAGTTGTTAGGCTAAATTTTGTACCGCGCGCCTTTCTGCGTATTTTTCATCGAGACGAACCCGACTCGTCACATTGTTCTTTGCTTGGTTTTAGCAGCCCGTACTCCGGTCGGGTGTACGTTGGCTCTACCCGTTCGTTCTACGTCACTATCAATTACATAGCTGGTTAAGCAGGTTCTACGGCCCAGAACAGCTAAAACACTCAAAATTCACTAAGCGGAAACAGCCACCCGCTTGAACCCGGCTGACGCCTGCATCAAGCTCACGGTGTACGAGTCTTGCACGCGGTTAGCCGCCAGGTCGGCAGACGATAAAAGCTCTACGGTTTTGCCGCGTTGCATCACCATCAACCGTTCACACAAGTGCGTTACCACGGCTAAATCGTGGCTTACCATGATGAAGGTCAGGCCGCGGCGGCGGCGTAGGTCTTCTAGCAGATTTAAAACTTCCGCTTGCACCGATGCATCTAGCGCGGAGGTCGGCTCGTCAAGCAGCAAAATCTGCGGTTCAAGAATAAGAGCACGGGCTATAGCGATGCGCTGACGCTGCCCGCCAGATAGTTGATGCGGGTAGCGAAATCTAAAACCGCTACATAAGCCTACTTCGTCTAGCGCTTTTTCGATGCGTGCTTCTGCATCTGCTATGCCGTGAATGGCCAAGGGCTCAGCCAAAATGCGGTCTACTGTTTGGCGTGGGTGCAGGCTGCCGTACGGATCTTGGAAGACCATTTGTACCAAGCGGCGAAAAGGTTTGCTACCGGGCGCTGGCAATGCTGATGGAGCGGTTGCATTAGTGAGTACTGCACCAGTAGCATGCGCACCGTAGTGGCCTTGCTGTGCTTTGAGTTGCACAGTGCCCGCCGTGGCGGGGGCTAGCCCGCAGATGGCGCGCAGCACGGTAGATTTACCCGAGCCAGATTCACCTACTATGCCAAAACTCTCGCCGGGTTGCACGCTAAACGAAGTGGCGGCCACGGCGACAAAACCGCTGTACTCCACGCGCAAGTTGTCCACGTCTAGGCCTACAGATTGCGCATTGGGTGCAGAGGCAGTCATCACAGCGCCCACTCGGGTTGACGGTCTAGCGTGGCCAGTGGGTGCACGGGCTTGCCTAGCTGCGGCAGGCAGGCCATCAGCCCGCGTGTGTACGGGTGCTTGGCATGGGCCAGGCCACCCGCTTGCAATTCTTCTACCACTTTGCCTGCGTACATCACCAAGATGCGGTCGCAAAACGATGACACTAAGCGCAAGTCGTGTGACACAAATATCAGCCCCATGCCACGATCTTTCACCAGCTTGTCCATGATGGACAGCACTTGCAATTGCACCGTCACGTCTAGCGCAGACGTTGGCTCATCGGCTATCAACATGTCGGGTTCGGCGATCAGCATCATGGCGATCATGGCGCGCTGGCCCATGCCACCCGATACTTCGTGCGGATACAGCCTGTACACGCGCGCGGGGTCGTCAATGCTGACTGATTCAAGTGCAGCCAGTGCACGTTTTTTTGCCTCGGCACCTGACACGCGCGTATGCGCCAGCAAAGTTTCTTCAATCTGCTTACCTATCGTCATCACCGGGTTAAGCGAGAATTTAGGGTCTTGCAAGATCATGGCTATGCGACCACCGCGCAGTTCGCGGCGCTGTTTTTTGTCGCAGTTCAGCAGGTCAATACCGTCAAAGCGCAATTTTTTAGCGCTAATGCGCCCCTCTGGTGCAGTTAAACCCAAAATAGCGCGGCCTGTTTGCGATTTGCCAGAGCCGGATTCGCCCACTATGCCTAGACGCTCGCGGCCTAAGCTAAAGGTGACGCCGCGCACCACCTCGGTCATGCCGCCATTGCGCGATGGGTAGGCTACGCGCAGGTCGTCAACCACTAGCAAAGGTGCTTGGTCACTCATTGGTAAAACTCACTTCGCGCTCTTGGGGTCTAACGCATCGCGCAGGCCATCGCCCAGCAGGTTAAACGCGAGGCTAACGATAAAAATAGCCACACCGGGCGCGGCTGCTACCCACCACTGGTCTAGCACATAGGCGCGGCCATTGGCGATGAGTGCGCCCCACTCTGGCATAGGTGGCTGCGCACCCAACCCTAAAAATCCTAAACCCGCTGCCGTCAAAATAATGCCCGCCATGTCCAGCGTGACCCGCACAATTACCGACGACACACACAGCGGCATGATGTGGCGCAGCACAATACGCCAAGGCGATGCACCCAGTAGTTGCACAGCAGCAATGTAGTCAGTCTGCCGAATAGTTAGCGTCTCGGCCCGTGCAATACGTGCGTACGGTGGCCACGACGTGATGGCAATGGCAATTACCGCGTTGGTAATACCAGGGCCCAGTGCGGCTACAAAAGCCAGCGCCAATATCAAGCGTGGAAAGGCCAAAAATATATCGGTAATGCGCATCAGCGCAGCATCTACCCAGCCGCCAGCATAGCCAGCTACTGTGCCTACCAGCAGCCCCAGCGGCGCAGCCAAAATAGCCACCAGCACCACTACGAATAGCGTGATACGCGAGCCGTGTATGATGCGCGACAAAATATCGCGGCCTTGGTCGTCCGTACCAAACCAGTGCGCGGCTGATGGTGGCAACAAACGCGTCGTGGCCAAGTCGCCATAGTAAGGCGAGTACGGTGCCAACTGATTGGCCAAAATAGCCACCAGTACCAGCAGCGCAATAATGGCCAAGCCTGCCACGGCCAAGCGGTTGCGCGCAAACGTGCGCCACGTGCTGTAGGCGCGGCCCAGCGATGCCTGCTTGCGCGAGGCAGGCCTGTCTGACATCAGCCAGTCGTGTAGCGATTCTTTAGTCGGCGCAGTCAGCTCTGTAGTCATCGCACGCGTGTCCTGGGGTCTAGCAACTTGTAGAGCAAGTCAGACAACAAATTAAGCCCAATAAATACAGAGCCCACCACGATAGTACCGCCCAGCACGGCGTTCATATCGGCGTTTTGCAATGAGTTGGTGATGTACAGACCCAGTCCCGGCCATGAGAAAACTGTCTCGGTCAATACCGAGCCTTCTAGCAAACCTGCATACGACAGCGCTATCACCGTCACCAGTGGCACAGCTGCGTTGCGCAGCGCGTGCCGCCAGATAATGCGCGCCTCTGAAATACCCTTGGCGCGCGCGGCCACAATGTATTCTTGCGCTAACTCATTCAGCATAAAAGAGCGCGTCATGCGGCTGATATAGGCTAGCGAAAAATAGCCGAGCAAAGCAGATGGCAATATCAAATGCGACAGCACATTGCCAAAGGCCTCCCACTCTCCTGCGCGTGCTGCGTCTAGCAGCATAAAGCCGCTGGTGGACGTAAAGCTGTATTCAAAAGCCACATCAATGCGCCCCGGCCCTGCCACCCAGCCCAGCCCAGCTTGGCATAGAACAGCACCAGCGCCATCAGGCCCAGCCAAAAAATAGGCACTGAATAGCCTATCAAGCCCATCACGCGTACAGCTTGGTCGGCCAAACCACCGCGTTTAACAGCAGCCCACACCCCCAGCGGTACACCTAAGCCTGCGCCAACGATAATGCCCAAAGTAGCCAGCTCAATGGTGGCCGGAAACGTGCGTTTAATGTCTTGCAGCACCGGGTTAGATGTGAGCACCGACGTGCCAAAATCGCCCTGCAGCACTTTGCTGATGTAGATATAAAACTGGTGCCACAGCGGTTTGTTCAGCCCCAGCTCTTCGCGTACGCGGGCTATTACATGCTCGGGCGCACGGTCGCCGGTGATGGCCAACACGGGGTCGATAGGGATAACGCGGCCGATAAAAAACGTGACCGCCAGCAGCCCAAGGTAGGTTAAAACAATCACACCGAGAAAGCTGGCCAGCGTCTTGGCAAGGCCCGCCCAGTCAGTGCGCGACAGCCACGTGGGCTGCGCGTGAGATGCACCGTTCACAAAATTCAAAGCTTAAAGCAGTTGCACACAAGCGTAGATTACTTAGTTACCTTGAACATATAAGTGCTGTCAGATGTGGGGCCAATGACCAAGTTTTTTACCTCAGCGCGCATGGCAGCCACTTCTACCTGCTGAAACAGCATGATAAACGGGCTGTTTTGCCGGAAGTCGGCCTGCATTTCTTCGTACATGGCTTTGCGTTTATTGCCATCGCGCTCTAGCACGGCAGCATCGGCTTTTTTAGTTAGCTCTGGGGTGGCCCACGCATTGCGCCATGCCAGTGGTTTACTTTTAGGCTCGTCACCGTTGTCGGGATTTTGCACAAAGGTGGCATTGGTGTGCGGGTCCCAGTAGTCTGCGCCCCATTGGCCGATGTACATGTCGTGCGTGCGGGCGCGGTATTTGGTGAGGGTTTGTTTGCCGTCGCCCGGCAAAATTTCAATGTCAATCCCCGCGCGCTTGGCGGTTTGCTGGAAGGACTCGGTAATGCCCTGCACCGGTTGCTGCGTGCGCATGTCGATGCTTACTTTAAAACCATTGGGCAGGCCCGCTTTGGCCAGCAGGGCCTTGGCTTTGTCTACATCCAGCTTGTAGGGGTTGGTGGTGCTGGCACCCAGCAGGCCAATCGCCATGAAGTTTTGGTGTACCACACCAATATTTTTAATCAAAGTCTCGCCAATGCCTGCGTAGTCCACCAGATACTTCATGGCCTCGCGCACTTCGGGTTTGGCCAGGTTGGGGTTTTTTTGGTTCAGGCCAATGTAGTACACCGTGCCTTTGGGGGTGGCGGTGGTTTTAATGTCTTTGTTGTTGGCCATACCTGCCAGGTCTTGCGGTGTGAGGTTGCGGGCAATGTCTA
>JAYSWJ010000048.1:0-5680 GCA_043718065.1 Polaromonas sp. | reverse complement strand
GTCGTCCTGTTGACGGCAAAAAATTGCGAAACGGATCTTCTGCGTTGATGCGGCATTCGATAGCCCAGCCATTGCGCTGCACATCTTTCTGTTCAATGGGCAGCGGCTCACCCGCAGCAACACGAATCATCAGCTCCACCAAATCCAACCCGGTAATGCATTCGGTGACCGGATGCTCTACCTGCAAGCGCGTGTTCATCTCCAGAAAGTAAAAGCTCTGGTCTTTGCCCACCACAAACTCCACCGTGCCCGCACTTTGGTACTTCACCGCCTTAGCCAGCGCCACGGCCTGCTGGCCCATAGCCTTACGCGTACCGTCGCTGATAAATGGCGACGGCGCTTCTTCAATCACCTTCTGATGGCGACGCTGGATCGAGCATTCCCGCTCGTTCAAATAAATCACATTGCCCTGGCTATCGCCAATCAACTGAATCTCGATATGGCGCGGCTCTATGACAAATTTTTCAATGAACACGCGGTCATCACCAAAGCTGTTGCGCGCCTCGTTGCGGCATGACGTGAAGCCTTCTAAAGCTTCCTGGTCGTTATGCGCCACACGCAGGCCCTTACCGCCACCGCCCGCCGATGCTTTGATCATTACCGGGTAGCCAATGCTTTTGGCAATCTCCACCGCGCGCTCAGCCGTGTCAATCGCGTCATTCACGCCCGGAATACAGTTCACGCCCGCAGCACTCGCCAGCTTCTTCGATTCGATCTTGTCGCCCATGGCGGCAATGGAGTAGTGCTTAGGCCCAATAAAAATAATGCCCTCTTCTTCCACCCGCTTAGCAAAACCTGCGTTCTCTGACAAAAAACCATACCCCGGATGCACCGCCTGCGCGCCGGTCTGCTTACAAGCCGCAATGATCTTATCGGCCAACAAATACGATTCACGCGAAGGCGCAGCACCAATATGCACTGCCTCGTCAGCCAGTTGCACATGCCGCGCATCTTTGTCCGCATCGGAATACACCGCCACGGTTTGGATGCCCATCTTGCGGGCAGTCGCGATCACGCGGCAAGCGATTTCGCCGCGGTTGGCTATGAGAATTTTGGTAAACATATCAGTCTCTTATTCTGGAATCAATTTTGTACGTTACGTAATTGGAAAAGTGCGGTGAGGATACTAGTGGCGCAGGCATAGATTGTCTCTGTGCTCGCAACGGGTGCGGTGCGTCTACCTCCGCTCATGTCCCCCGCCCTTCGGGCTCCTCCTTTACTTCGTTGCGGTAGACACACCGCACCCGTTGCTGCGAAGTAGTTTTTACATCTCTGAACTAGAGTAGCTAATCGAGGAGTGGGCTGCCTGAGCGTTTTGCGTAGGTAAAGGAGGAGGCCAAAGGCCGGGGGACACGCAGCAAAGCGCTCGGGCAGCCCGCTCCGGCACGCGAGGTAAGAGATGAACATCTTCACAGCGGAATGTTCCCGTGCTTGCGCCAAGGATTCTCAATCTTCTTGTCTTTGAGCATCACCAGCGACCTGCAGATACGTTTGCGTGTCTCATGCGGCAAGATCACGTCGTCAATAAAGCCGCGCGCGCCTGCGACGAACGGGTTGGCGAAGCGGGCTTTGTATTCGGCCTCTTTGGCTGCTAGCTTGGCCGGGTCTCCCTTGTCTTCGCGGAAGATGATTTCGACCGCGCCTTTGGCCCCCATTACTGCAATCTCGGCATTGGGCCAGGCGAAGTTCACGTCACCGCGCAAATGCTTGGATGCCATCACGTCGTATGCGCCACCATAGGCTTTGCGGGTGATGACGGTGATTTTAGGTACTGTGCATTCGGCGTAGGCGTAGAGCAGCTTGGCACCATGCTTGATGATGCCGCCGTATTCTTGGCTGGTGCCGGGCATGAAGCCAGGCACATCGACAAACGTGATGACAGGGATGTTGAACGCATCGCAAAAACGCACAAAGCGTGCCGCCTTGATGGACGACTTGATGTCCAGGCAACCAGCCAACACCAGCGGCTGGTTGGCCACAATGCCAACCGTCTGCCCGTCCATGCGCGCAAAGCCAATGAGAATGTTTTTAGCGTACTCGGGTTGCAATTCAAAAAAATCGCCATCATCCACCGTTTTGACAATCAGCTCTTTCATGTCGTAGGGCTTGTTAGCGTTGTCAGGCACCAGCGTGTCTAGGCTCATATCCAGGCGTGCAGCGGGGTCGCCACTGGGGCGCACGGGGGCTTTTTCGCGGTTGGACAGCGGCAGGTAGTTGTACAGGCGGCGCAGCATCAGCAGGGCCTCTACATCGTTCTCAAACGCCAGATCAGCCACACCGCTCTTGGTCGTGTGCGTCACCGCGCCGCCTAGCTCTTCAGCGGTCACCTCCTCGTGCGTCACGGTCTTCACCACCTCGGGGCCGGTGACGAACATGTACGACGAGTCTTTGACCATGAAGATAAAGTCGGTCATGGCGGGCGAATACACCGCGCCACCCGCGCTGGGCCCCATGATCATGCTGATCTGCGGCACCACGCCGCTGGCCATCACGTTGCGCTGGAACACATCGGCGTAGCCGCCCAGCGATGCCACGCCTTCTTGAATGCGCGCGCCGCCCGAGTCGTTCAGGCCTATCACCGGTGCGCCCACCTTCATGGCTTGGTCCATCACTTTGCAAATCTTCTCGGCGTGCGCCTCGCTGAGTGCACCGCCAAACACGGTGAAATCTTGGCTGTAGACAAACACCAAGCGCCCGTTGATCATGCCGTAGCCAGTGACCACACCGTCACCGGGAATCTTCTGGTCTTGCATGCCAAAGTCTACGCAGCGGTGCTCGACAAACATGTCCCATTCTTCAAAGCTGCCTTCGTCCAGCAATATCTCCAGCCGCTCACGGGCGGTGAGCTTGCCTTTTTTGTGCTGCGCGTCGATGCGCTTTTGGCCACCGCCCAAGCGTGCGAGTTCGCGCTTGGCTTCTAGTTGTTCTAGGATGTCTTGCATAACTATTCTCTTATTTCAATATGTCTAAATTACTATTTATTTCATAGCTGTTTGAGCCGTATTTACTTGGGTTTCAAGCAGATTTCGTGCTGCAGTAGAGGCTGCCAACTCGCCTTTTAGCACTTGTTGCGTTAATTGCGGCAACAGCGCTTGCACGTCTAGGTTTTGTTTAAACGCCTGCTTTAGTCCAGACTCAATCCGCTCCCACATCCACGCTAGAGACTGCTGCTGTCTGCGTTGCGTTAGCTTGCCGTCTTTGGTTTGCAGGTCTTTAAACACCGATACGCTCTGCCAAAACTCTTGCACGCCTGTGCCGTGCAAAGCAGAGAGCTGAATAGCCTGTGGATGCCACACCGTTTTGTCGTGCAGCACATGTACCGGGTTGCCCTGCTGCCCAAACAAGCGCATGGCAGAAGTGATCTGCGCTTGCGCGCGGGTAGCGGCATCTTTGTCAATGTCGGCTTTGTTAATCACCACCAAATCCGCCAGCTCCATCACACCTTTTTTAATCGCCTGCAAATCGTCACCCGCATTGGGCAGCTGCATCAGCACAAACATATCCGTCATGCCCGCTACCGCCGTCTCGCTTTGACCCACGCCCACGGTTTCGACAATCACAATGTCATACCCCGCCGCCTCGCACACCAGCATCGCCTCGCGCGTCTTCTCGGCCACGCCACCCAGCGTGCCGCTACTGGGGCTGGGGCGGATGTAGGCCTTGTCGTGCACCGACAGTTTTTCCATCCGCGTTTTGTCGCCCAAGATGGAGCCACCGGACACGGTGGAGGACGGGTCGATGGTCAATACAGCGACGCGATGGCCCTGCTCGATCAAATACAGGCCCAGCGTTTCGATAAAGGTGGACTTGCCAACGCCAGGCACACCGCTGATGCCTAAGCGAAACGATTTGCCAGTGTGCGGCAGCAGCGCAGTCAGCAACTCGTCTGCCTGAGCGCGATGGTCTACGCGCGTGGACTCCAGCAGCGTAATGGCTTTGGCTATAGCACGGCGTTGAATGGGCGATCCGCTTCTCAGTAAGCCCTGTAGGTGTTGCTCTTGCATCATTCTTTGCTTCGCATACCCTTGAGAACCCCCAGATGCGTTACTCGAAAACTCATTGGAAATTTCAATCCATATCCCAGCGCCCGGTCAAAACCAATGTGTGCAAACCAAATTAGGCTAATTTGCCAAAGCATGGGTTGATCCAGAGCCACTCCAACAAAGCCCGTAATACTAGGCCCCACGCTGCTATGCGTAAGGTTATAGGCGAATGCCCCGATGCGCTCATTTCCGATTATGTAAATCAGCAGTGCGATATCAGGAAGTAAAAACCACCACGCGAAAGTTGCCCAAGAAAACTTCAAATGAAGATACAGTGCAATGGAAACTAGCAAACAACACAACCCCTCAAACCGAAGAATCCACCGCACTGGATTCATCAGTCCATACTGATCACCTCGAATATCTTGCATGTCGAAGTCAGGTGCAGCAAAAGGGTTGTTTAGCTTCATATTGCGTGATACTTTTATTTAGCCTGTCAAGCCAACGCCTTGTTAATCTGTTCCAGCACATCCTTCGCACTCACAGGTATCGGTGTGCCCGGCCCGTAGATGCCCTTCACGCCCGCTGCGTACAAAAAGTCATAGTCTTGCCGTGGAATCACGCCGCCTACGAAGACGATGATGTCGTCTGCGCCTTGCTTTTTTAGCTCGGCGATGATGGCGGGGACTAGGGTTTTGTGGCCTGCGGCGAGTGTTGATACGCCTACTGCGTGAACGTCGTTTTCAATCGCTTGTCTTGCGCATTCTTCTGGGGTTTGGAACAGTGGCCCCATATCCACGTCGTAGCCCAAATCTGCAAACGCGGTGGCCACCACTTTGGCACCCCGGTCATGGCCGTCTTGGCCTAGTTTGCTGATCATCACGCGGGGGCGGCGGCCTTGCGCTTCGGCAAAGTCTGCTATGTCTTTCTTAAGCTGGTTCCAGTATTCCATGGTGTCACCCTCGTTGGAGTCGGCATCGTAAGCTGCCGCGTATACACCGCTGACTTTATGGATGTCGGCGCGGTGGCGACCAAAGGCTTTTTCTAACGCGTCGCTTACCTCACCCACAGTGGCGCGCAGGCGAATGGCTTTCACTGTAAGGTCTAGCAAATTGACTGCATTGCCATCTGCATCTTTAGTGTCCGGGTGGCCTGCTGCAAAAGTAATAGCAGACAATGCAGTATCCACGTCGGAAAAATTGCGTTTTTCTTTGATATTTTTAAGTCTTGCTATCTGTCCGTCCCGCACTGCCACGTTGTCAATATCCCGCACCTCAATCGCATCCTCAGTCTTCAGCTTGTATTTATTCACCCCCACAATCACATCTTGCCCACTGTCAATGCGCGCCTGCTTCTCGGCCGCTGCCGCTTCAATCTTCAGCTTGGCCCAGCCGCTGTCTACAGCGCGCGTCATACCGCCCATGGCTTCTACTTCTTCAATAATTTTCCAGGCCGCATCCGCCATGTCTTGCGTGAGCTTTTCCATCATGTAGCTGCCAGCCCACGGGTCTACCACCGCGCCGATGTGCGTCTCTTCCTGAATGATGAGTTGCGTGTTGCGCGCGATGCGCGAGCTAAATTCGGTAGGCAGCGCAATCGCCTCGTCAAAGCTATTGGTGTGCAGCGACTGCGTGCCGCCAAACACCGCCGCCATCGCCTCAATGGTGGTGCGCACAATGTTGTTGTACGGGTCTTGT
>JAYSWJ010000047.1:0-2260 GCA_043718065.1 Polaromonas sp. | reverse complement strand
CTGGCAGGCTTTTTGCCGCGTGCAGGCGCATCAATGCGAAACAGCGGTGGGCGGGCCACGTAGATGTTGCCGTTGTCAATGAGCTTAGGAAAGTGTTTAAAAAACAGCGTCAGCAGCAGCACCTGAATGTGTGACCCATCGACATCAGCGTCGCTCAAAATACAAATTTTGCCGTAGCGCAGGCCACTTAAATCGGGCGTGTCGTCTTTGCCGTGCGGGTCTACGCCAATCGCCACGGCAATGTCGTGGATTTCGTTGTTAGCAAACAAGCGGTCGCGCTCTACCTCCCAAGTGTTCAGCACTTTGCCGCGCAGTGGCAAGATGGCTTGGCATTCTTTGTCGCGGCCCATTTTGGCGCTGCCGCCTGCGCTGTCGCCTTCGACTAAAAACACTTCGTTGTGCGACAAGTCTTTGCTCTCGCAGTCGGTCAGCTTGCCGGGCAGCACAGCTACGCCTGAGCCTTTGCGTTTTTCAACTTTTTGCCCCGCGCGCTGGCGGGTTTGTGCGGCTTTGATGGCCAGGTCAGCCAGTTTTTTGCCGTAGTCTACGTGCTGGTTCAGCCACAGCTCCATGGCGGGGCGCACGTAGTTTGACACCAATCGCACTGCGTCGCGCGAGTTCAGGCGCTCTTTGATCTGGCCTTGAAACTGCGGGTCAAGCACCTTGGCGCTCAGCACATACGATGCGCGAGCAAACACGTCTTCGGGCAACAGCTTCACGCCCTTGGGCAAGAGCGAATGCAATTCGATAAAACTCTTAACCGCCGTAAACAAACCATCGCGCAGTCCGCTGTCATGCGTGCCGCCGTTGGTGGTGGGGATCAAGTTAACGTAGCTCTCGCGCACAGGCTGGCCGTCTTCGGTAAACGCCACGCACCAGCCTGCGCCCTCGCCGTCGGCAAAGGTGTCGTCTTTGGCATCGGCATAGCCGTCGCCTTCCCACAGCGGGATGACGGCATCGCCGCTTAAAGTTTGCTCTAAATAGTCGCGCAGGCCGCCTTTGTACTGCCAGCTTTGCGTGTCTTTGGTTTTTTCGTTCACCAGCGTCACGCTCACGCCGGGCATCAGCACGGCTTTGCTGCGCAGCAGGTGGGTCAGCTCATTGAGCGGGATGACCAGTGATTCAAAATACTTGCCATCGGGCCACACCCGCACGCTGGTGCCTTGCTTGCGGTCGCCTTCAATTTGTTTACGCAAGTGCAGCTTCTCGACCACCTCGCCGCCTTCAAACACCAGTTTGGCCACCATGCCTTCGCGGTGCGATGTAGCCTCTAGCCGTTTGCCCAGCGCGTTGGTCACGCTCACGCCCACGCCGTGCAGGCCGCCCGAGAAGTTGTAAGCGCCGCCCTTGCCTTTGTCAAACTTGCCCCCCGCATGCAGACGCGTAAACACCAGCTCGATGACGGGTGCTTTCTCTTCGGGGTGCATGCCAATCGGAATGCCGCGCCCGTCGTCTTCTACGCTCACCGAGCCATCGGTGTGCAAAGTTACTTTGATCTTCTTGCCAAAGCCCGCCAGCGCCTCGTCAGCCGAGTTGTCTAGCACTTCTTGAATCACATGCAGCGGATTGTCCGTGCGCGTGTACATGCCAGGGCGCTGCTTGACTGGCTCTAGGCCTTTGAGAACGCGGATCGAGCCTTCGCTGTAACCGGTGTTTAACGGGGTGGGTAATTTATCTGCCATGACGATGATTGTAGAGGGAAGTTGGATGCAAACTGTATGAAATCACAGCCTCAATTTTACATAACCCAACTCACTATAAATTTCATAGCTGCTTGAGCAATAAACACTTGGACTACAGCACTAAATCATTGAAAAATCAGTGCTTACAGGGCACTAGCAGCTGGCACCAGCACCTGCCGCTGCACAAAGTCCATAAATACGCTGGCTGCGCGTGGCAGGCGGCGGTCGCTGCGCCACACCAGCTGCCAACTGCGCTGAATGGGCAATCCCGCCATGGGCAAGATGGCTAAGCCTTCGCGCGCCAAGTCGGTAGCCAAGGCGTGCTGCGACACGATAGCCAAGCCCAGGCCAGCAGCTACGGCATGCTTGATAGCCTCGTTACTGCCCAGCGTCATGCGCAGGCGCGGGGCGATGTGGTGCGCGCTTAAAAAATCTAGCGTGGCTTGGCGCGTGCCAGAGCCAGCCTCGCGGATGAGCAGATCAACGTTGGCCAGTTGTTTGAGTGGCCTTTTGCGCTGCAGGCTAGCGCTAGTAGCCCAGGGGTGACCTAGCGGGCCGATCAGCACCAACGGGTTGGC